>NZ_JBHUKY010000104.1:0-42554 GCF_042684125.1 Paenibacillus rhizoplanae
ATCTACGCATATTAGCGATTTTTCCTGCTGCGGCCTCGGACCGGACGGCCCCTCGAAAATTTCAGGGGGTCAGCGTTTCGGCGTGTCCTGGCGCTGCATAAACGGATGCATAAACGTAATCATTACGTATGTATAATTTACCAGCGCTGATATGCGTAAGGCCGCGCGGTTGTAGGGATCGCAGGGCCGACCGCTGGAAATGTATATGCAATGTATAGGATGCGTTTATGCAACGGATGGACAAACGTAGGCGGGGCGCGGGTTTGTGGCATGTACGTAGGGCCTACGCAGTAACAGTGCGTTGCTCCGATAAGTGAATACGGTTGTATAACGTAAATATTACGATTAAAATACCCCAAGGCCCCTAGCTCCAGGCCTCTATTCTGCTGTATATAAAATCCGCGCAGCATTTTTAACTCGGGGAGCCAATATATGTAAATATTACGAAGTAGCTACTTTTAATCACGCTTAGTCTGCGCTATAATAGAGGCTACGTAGGGCTTCGTAGAGAACGTAGGTCATCGTATGAATGTCCGTTATAGGCTGCGTAAGGCATCCGAAGTTATAACGTGGAATTAACGCACTCGTAATGCGTAGGCCGGGGGTTCAATTCCCTTCACCAGCATCCTTACAAAGTCGATAGTGGCGCAGGTTCCGGTTTTTTTGGAACTGCGCCTTTTTTCTATGCAAGTATCAACTTCTACCATCCAAATATAGTATAGTGTTAAGCATATGGTTGGATGCTAGGAGGCAAGGACATTATATGGGAAACCGGACATTCCTGAGTGTTACCAGTGCCGATACAGATTTAATTGATTATGAGAATACAGCTTTCGAGACGAATAATTTTCTCGCTCCAGTATGGTTTTGTCTGGTTAGCCAAGACCAGTTCCAGCGCTATAGCAGGCAGCTTATGCAAGCTTGGAGCAAGATTCAACCTCATATGGACCAACCGGATGTGGAGGATTTGCCTGAGTGGGAGCATTTCTCCGGGGCCTTCCAATGGCAGATTCCATGGGCGGATACTGCAGAGCAATTGCGCCTGAGTTTACCCGGCACGCTGGCCCGTTTCCCAGCGATTTCCACTCCTGTACATGAGTGGCTGGAGACCTTATCGACCCATGTACAGCGTTATTCTGCTGCCGTTATTCATCTGGAGCTTTCGCAATATTTCTCGTTCACTGGCGATCCCGCCCTATATCTGAGAGACATTCAGGAGTACGTTACCCTCTGGCAGTCGCCGCATCCCTCGCAGGAGAAGGTCTGGCAGGGAGCAGCCGATAACTTTTATATGCTGAATGGGGAGCATTTGCCATGGAGAGAACCTACGGCAGCTCAACCGGAGCAAGCTTCGGATATTCAGCCAGCACAGTCCATTCCTCCAGCATCCGGGAAGCGCCAGTCCAAATGGCGGGAGGAGCTCAACATCTGGTTGCTTGTGATTCTATCCGCAGCCCTCTTTTTTGCCGTCTATGTCACGACCTCCAGTGGTTGGTTGGCGGTGCTCTGCTTCTTCATTCCCTCTCTTTGTATCGTTTTGTGGAATATAATTATCGGTCGTAAACAAACCTCCCGCCATCAGCTGGAAGCGGCTAGGACCTCGAAGAGGAACAGTCTCCCCTCTTATCCTGTGCTAAGGATTGAGTATTTCGACGGGCGTTCACCTATTGGGGTGGATGGCATGGAAATTGGTCCTTCGGAGGATAAAGCGTTACCGGATCTTATCCCCTGGCTGCAAATCCTGCAAGCAAAGGTGCTTTCATCTCATGAGGTCGAGCTCATCGTTTCTGCTAACCCTTCACCAGTCTCTACCTTACAACTTCATTTGAAGATGGATGAACAGCTGGATGCCAAGGATATCGTATCAGCGGTTAATGCGATGGTGCTGGCTCATGACAAAGCATTGGTATGATTACATTCACTAACCGGCTTGGTGGCATCGCCCTGGTCGTTGGTACACCAGGATTGGGACTGGAAGGCCAGGAAGATAGCCACCCACCTGTGTTCATTCTCGAAATGTATAAGGACTCCGCCGTCTTGCCATGTGCCATTTTCACTGGCGTACCCGCCCGCATTGCCTTGGTTCATATGAATATTATGAACGCCGCGTCCGGGGGTGAAGCCGAAATACTTATCGGGCTTGTCCTCTTCCGGTCCCCAAGGCTCGCCGAATACGTACAGGGTTGCATCCTGTTCCTGTGCCTCCTTGAGATAAGAGGTGATTTTATCATACAGATTGTTGTGGGGATCGCTGTCTTCAGCTTCATTCCGGTTCGTATTAGGCAGAGCTACCATCTTACTGGGAATCACCAGGTTTCCTCTGATATAATCAAGGGCAAGGCTCCGGTTATGCCCGGTGATCTTCGTGAAGCCGGATTCAAGCGTGAGCCAACGGTCCGTTTCTTCCGCTTTGAAATCTTCGCCCACATAATAAAGCACCTGATTTGCAGTGTCCTCCGGTAAATGTTCCGCTTTAGCGCTTGATCTGATATTGATAGCCGCCCTGTACTTTTTATTAATATTACCTTCAACCTCAACCAGTACCTGGACATGATTATTTTTGACACCTAGCTTATATATGGTATCCTCATTGGATAATTTGCATTTTAATACCCCGTACCCTTGATCTAATCCGTTACCCATAGTTCGTCAGTCCCCCTTCTTAGCTATTATTGTTTCCCATAGAAGGCCATAGTAATTCTGAGTAAAAAGGTGTTCATCAGAGGAGGCAAGCTACATTATGAAATGCCTGACCATTCGCCAGCCGTGGGCCACGTTAATTGCGCTGGGAGAAAAACAAATCGAAACCAGGACCTGGCGGACCGCCCACCGGGGGGAGTTAGCCATCCATGCCGGGATGCAGGTGAATAGGGCGATCTGCCGGACGGAGCCGTATCAGTCGTTGCTTGCCCGTCATGGCTACACTGCAGACAATCTGCCAACGGGCAAGATCATTGCAGTCAGCCGCATTGCGGATTGCTGTGAGGTGACGCCGGAGCTGGTGCAGCAGGGCTGGCCGGGTGGCAATGAATATGTATTCGGCAATTATGCCGAGGGAAGGTATGCCTGGAAGCTGGAAGAGGTTGTTCCGCTGGTACATCCTATATCTGCTAAGGGACGCCTGGGGTTCTGGGAATATCCTGTGCTGGAAGAGGAATTGTGAATTTCCTGACGGCAATGTGAAGAAAAATTGCTCCAGATTGGCTGCCAGCTGGTATAATTGGGATATTCGGCGGGAAATCTTCCTATATATAAGGATAGTTGTGCTCTGAGGCGGTCTACCGCTGGAGAGGGGCAGGAATGCCGGGAAGGAGCGTATGCATAATAGATGGGAAGCCTTCTAATTGCATGGCTTTGTATGCTTTGTTTGTTTCTTGCGTTCAGGGATCAGGTAAGCCGGAGAATCCTGTACCCGGTAGCTGTAGTGGTTATATGCGGCACGTTGGGGTATTGGACGTTATTAATGTAGCCGCATCCGGGCGATCATTTGATGTAGAAGTCTGCCGCTTGCGGCAGGCTTCTTTTGTTAGCGCTGCTTCATCTTCTCCATACCCAGATATCTGCGCATATGCAGAGTGGCCTGGGCGGCAATCACATCATCCAGCAGCAGCATCCGCTCGTGATAACCCCTACAGATGAATTTGGCTTCAACGCCTGCCTCCAGCCGCTGCTGTTCATAGACCTTCAGACCACGGGCGCGCATCCCGGCACGGACCTCCCGCAGATCGGCAGAAGCGGCATGGACGGCCGTCTGGATCACCTCCAGATAAGGCGCAGGCGTGCGCAGCTCTGAGGATATAGCAGAAGCATCGCGCTCGAAGGCGGATAGAATAAGCGGCAGCAAAATATAGGATTTGACCAGCAGGTTGTCCTGGCTCTCTGCTCTTTGCATCCTTCTCAACCCCTCGAAGAGAACGTATATTCGCATTGTAACTCATCCTTCAAAAAATAATCAATGGGTTTTATAAACTAATCCTAATAATGTGACATTTTTCACAATAAAATAGAATGAATTATTTTATATTAAAATTGAAATATTAAAGATAGAGGATTAAAAAATTTCAGCTCAAAGGAGAATGGCAATGAGTCATGAAGGAAGTCTCCGCCGTGGTTTAGTATTCGGGATCATTCTAAGTGTTCCGCTCTGGGTATCGATGATTGGCTGGGTTCAGCTGTTCGGGTCTGCCTAGGCGACATTTTTATTCAAAATATATGAATTCTATTTGCAGGTGTCGTCCCTATGGGCGGCACTTTTTTTATGAGCTGAGATGCTCATAAATAGGTAAAATTGCATTGAACAGGAGCAGATGATGAGTAGAGGTGGGCTGAGGGCGATAAAATAGGACGAATGTATCAAATTTTAATGATATAAATTGATAGTATTATAGAAAAGAGAGACAAACGGCTACAGCCAATCCTCTGATTTCTCGACTTTTTTCGTCACTAGATAAAAAAGGGACTGTCCCTTAACCCTTACGGTACAAGGGATCAATGAGGAACCATCGTAAAAAATAATTTCAAAAAATATACTGGGAGTGGATTGACAATAGGGTGTGAGAGCGGATAAACTGAAATTAGTACAAAAGTAACAAATGTCATAGACTCAACAATGAATTTACATAAGCAAATTATAATTTCATATCGAAATCATGTACAAACGCAAACCGTATCGAAAGAACGGGACGCAAAGTCAGGAATCTACTGTCTCAAAAGTTGAGGCTAGGGTCGTCCGGCCGCCGTGAAGCTAACCCTTCTTGGCGGTCTTTTTTGTTGTTATAGTCTCGTGACAGATTCATAGAATAGTAACTAGGAGGTGTGGACTATTGAAGAAAAGAGTGCGTAAAACAGCCGCCATCATTATGGCGGGCCTATTGACCTTATCCAGTGCCTTTACGTGGGGGACGGATGTTAGAGCAGCTTCAGGGGTACCGTATACGCCAACACCGGTTTTGGGTGTCGCAGGGAATTTTAATGCTTTTATCCTCGGGGATTTTAAACAAGCCAATGATCAGATTGAGGGCCGCCTGGCAGCGGCAGGGGACATTACCCTCTCCGGAGGTTACGGAGTAGCCAGAGCATACAGGGATGTTGCTCCGACGGATGTACTTGTGGCCGGTAAGAATTTTGTACATTCAGGTAGTGGAGAGATCTATGGGAATGTGGTATTTGGGGATAGCTTTACAGCCAATGAGCCTGGTGTCAACATCAAGGGCGGGAAGAAAAATGCCAGCCCGATTGATTTTGCAGCCGAGCAGCGGATGCTGATCTCCCGATCCACAGAGTATGGGGCTTTGGCCGACACGAATGAGATTGGCGATAATCATTATGGACAGCTCAAGATAAGTGCACCGGATCGTTTCAATGTAGTTCATTTGGATGCTTCGACACTGGCGAAGACCAACTATATCGAATTCAACATTGCCCAGAACGCTACGCTGATTATTAATATAAGCGGGTCTACAGTCAATGTGCCGAGCTTTTCAATGAGTAACGGCAGAGCCAGTCAAGTATTGTTCAACTTTTACGAAGCCTCTGAGGTGAATATCGAATATACCTCATTCTTCGGGACGATCCTCGCACCTAGAGCGGATGTTCATTATGCCGGAGCAGAGCTGTACGGAACCCTGATTGCAAAATCTTTTAGCGGCGGGGTAGAGATGCACCTGGGATTGTACGAAGGAGAGGGGCCGCCGCCGAGTCCGACGCCGACCGCAACGCCGACACCTAGTCCATCACCGACACCAACGGCTACACCAACGCCAACCGTGAAGCCAACGCCAACGGTAACACCAACACCTACAGTGAAGCCAACGCCGACGGTGACACCAACACCAACCGTGAAGCCAACACCGACGGTAAAGCCTACACCTACAGTGAAACCTACACCAACAGTAAAACCTAGCCCGACACCTGTGTGCACTCCAACTCCAAAGCCAACACCAACAGTCAAGCCGACGCCAACACCGACCGTGAAGCCGACACCGACACCGACTGTGAAGCCGACGCCAACACCAACCGTGAAGCCGACGCCGACGCCGACCGTGAAGCCGACGCCAACACCAACCGTGAAGCCGACGCCGACCGTGAAGCCAACACCAACGCCGACCGTGAAGCCGACGCCGACGCCGACCGTGAAGCCGACGCCAACACCAACCGTGAAGCCGACACCAACGCCAACTGTGAAGCCGACGCCAACACCGACCGTGAAGCCGACACCAACGCCAACTGTGAAGCCGACGCCAACGCCAACTGTGAAGCCGACACCAACGCCAACCGTGAAGCCGACGCCGACGCCGACCGTGAAGCCAACACCAACGCCGACCGTGAAGCCGACGCCGACACCGACCGTGAAGCCGACGCCAACACCAACCGTGAAGCCGACGCCAACACCAACGGCAGTACCGACACCGACGCCGACAGCAGTGCCAACACCAACGCCAACAGCGGTACCGACACCAACGCCAACAGCGGTACCGACACCAACGCCGACAGCAGAACCGACACCAACGCCAACGGCGGTACCGACACCAACGCCGACACCAACACCAACGGCAGAGCCGACGCCAACGCCGACGGCGGTACCGACACCAACACCAACGGCAGAGCCGACGCCAACGCCGACGGTAGAACCAACGCCGACACCAACAGCAGTGCCAACACCAACGCCAACAGCAGTACCGACACCAACACCAACGGCAGAGCCGACACCAACACCAACGGCAGAGCCGACGCCAACGCCGACGGTAGAACCAACGCCGACACCAACAGCAGTACCGACACCAACACCAACGGCAGAGCCGACACCAACACCAACGGCAGAGCCGACACCAACGCCAACGGCAGTACCGACACCAACGCCGACGGTAGAACCAACGCCGACACCGACACCAGAGTCAACACCGACGCCAACGGTAGAGCCGACACCAACGCCGGCACCGACACCAACACCGACGGTAGAACCAACACCGACACCAACACCGACGGTAGAACCGACACCAACACCGACGGTAGAACCGACACCGACACCAACACCTACGGTAGAACCAACACCAACGCCGACACCGACACCAACGCCGACGCCGACACCAACGCCGACGCCGACACCAACGCCGACACCAACGCCGACGCCGACACCAACGCCGACACCAACGCCGACACCAACGCCGACACCAACGCCGACGCCGACACCAACGCCTACGCCGACACCAACGCCGACGCCGACACCAACGCCGACACCAACGCCGACGCCGACACCAACGCCGACGCCGACACCAACGCCGACGCCGCCGCCGACACCAACGCCAACACCAGATCCAACACCAGTAACAACGCCAGCGCCAATATCGCCGCCGTTCAGTTTCCCTCCAGTGCCTACGCCGACTCCGATTATCGGATTTATCGTGAGCAATGATGTGGCTGTGAATGATGATCCGCTGCCGCTTGGACCTGTAGCAACTCCAATAGCTACAACAGTACCGGCACCAACGCCGACACCGGCTGTTGCGGTTGCGCCAATAGCAGCAACACCGGAGTCAACGCCGTCAGCGGAACCGGCACCCGATGTAGTCATTATTGATGATGAAGTTCCTCTAGGCGGTGTGCCTGTGGAAGGGACTCTGCCGAAGACGGGCGAATCTAGTCCTGCACCTTATTATTTTGCCGGTTTGGCACTAGCGGGTCTGGGCTTGATTCTTAGAAGAACAACCAGAAACAGCAAACGTAAGTAAGTGAATCATCCTAGCTGAGTTTTATACAAACAAACGGTGATCCTGTAATTTGACAAGGGCTGCTTTCGGAGAAGACGTTCTCCTGGAAGCAGCTCTTTCTTTTGATTAGAAAATTATGATTTACGTCCGATGTGGATAAGTTGTGCATATAGTTGGGGATAAGTGTCTTGGAGCATCCGCAGGATGACTATATTCTGGATCAGGAATAGGAATGACTTCGCTGATTTCACTGAACACATGGACAGCGCGTGGTCATCTGGGCTGATTATGGTCGATAAACCGACTACATTCGGTGCGGCAGAGGCGTGTGGGTCGGATATGGTGGAAAAACCGACTACAATGGCGATGCCGCAAGCATTTTGTTCCTTTTGATACTCCCACTCTTAAACAGCGGAGCGGGCGGAATGATTGTGGAGAAGCGGAGCGGTCGCCTTTGTATCCGGATTTTCACCGATTAGGGGAATAAAAAAATCTGGATACAAGAGCGATTGGAACAACGTTCCGTTTGCGGAGCGTGCTTCTAAGCGTCGCCGTAATTCATACTCCATTACAAAATACACTAAAAAACAGGGCGTCTCGGCTGTATTTTTAGTTGGCCGTACTCCCGTGCTATACTAGGCTCAAATTACACTAAGCAAGAGATGCTTTTCCCTGACTGGGAAGGGTTGCTTACTAAAGGAGGAACGTTGATGTGGATGCTATACCTGCTTGTGGCGCTGATCGTCGTGGCCGCAGGGGTGGGATATGCCGGAATCTATTTTTATGGAGTAGCCATTAGGCGGGCCCCTAAGGAATTCCTGGCCAAGACTCCAGACCTTAAGATCGATCCGCCGCCGGTGGCCGGAGCTTCGTGGGGAGAAGGGGCGGAGTGGGTGTCCCGGCAGACCTTCCGTGAGGTAGAGCTGGTGTCTGAGGAGGGGCTCAAGATGCAAGGCTATTATCTGGCGTCAGAGCGTGCTGCCGGACGGACGGTCATTGTTGCCCACGGGTATTCCGGGAAGGCCAAGGATATGGGAGCGACCGCTAAGAACTATTATGAGAACCTGGGGTACAATGTGCTGTTGCCTGATGCTAGAGGACACGGGAAAAGCGAAGGAGATTATATCGGCTTTGGCTGGCCGGAGCGCCGGGATTATCTGAAATGGATCGGATTTGTCCTGCAGGAGAACGGACCGGACGCGCAGATCGTGCTGCATGGCGTATCTATGGGCGGAGCCACGGTGCTGATGACGTCCGGCGAGGAGCTTCCTCCGCAGGTCAAGGCGATTGTCGCCGATTGCGGCTACACCTCGGTCAAGGCGCAGCTGTCCTATCAGCTGAAGCGGATGTACCATCTGCCCAGCTTCCCGTTTGTGCCGGTGGCCAGTCTGGTGACCCGGATGAAGGCCGGTTATTCCTTTGGGGAGGCGTCTGCGCTGAAGCAGGTACGCAAGGCCAAGGTGCCGATTCTGTTCATCCATGGGGATGCGGATACCTTCGTGCCTTTTGATATGATGAATGAGTTGTATGAGGCCTGCCGGAGTCCGAAGGAGCAATTAGTGGTGCGTGGAGCGGGGCATGGTCTTGCCTATGATACGGATAAAAGCACATACATCCGCACAGTAGGCGAATTCGTGGAACGCTATGTACACAGCCCGGCTGCCGCTGAATCAGTAAGGTAAAAGTCCCTAGAACGTAGACGCGCCCGATATCCGCTGACAGCGGTTATCGGGCGCTAATTATGTTCCACACATGGGGCCTTTCCCCAGAACAGGGAAGCAGCACACCAAGTCTTTATCGGTATATTAATCCCCCGCCGTCTGTGAGCAAGACGGGTGTCGTTATTCCTTGTTATTTCCAGCAGCCGTGTGGCGAGAGAAATCCTTCCAATACGACAAAAGCCCTACCTCTCTTTTGTCCTTGCGGCTCCGTGGCCGCGCCAGTGTGAATCGGAATGCTATGTTCGAATTTAATCTCATAAAAGGGATAAGTACTGCAAGAAAACGTAAGATATTGTGTCCAAACCGCCGATAATATATAGAGTGATTCATCGGCCTGACATCTTCTTGATGGGGATAAACATACTCGAAAACAAATATTATTTTATTATAGCACGGGCATCATAAAAACGCAACTGTATATTGGGCTGAGGCCGGGACGGGAATGAGGGGACAGATGAGACTATACAGAGGTTTTTTGAGAAGTCAGATCCGGAACTATGTCTTCGGCTCTACTGTAGCGGTACTGGCAGTCGGGAGTCTGCTTATGCTATCTTCCCTGGAGATCAGCCGGGTTGAATATTACCGCCTCCTGCTGGTGCTTATTTTTTCTTTTGTGATTATGGCGTCCATAGAGATTACGGTCTTTCTCAGACAGATCAGACCCATACGGGCTGCGCTGGTTCAGGAGAATGCTACATTACCTATGCTCGAGGAAGCTTATCTGCACGCCCACCAGCTGCCCAAACGGGCCATTCAGCGGATTATGGGGCCGCATCTGCTCGGATTATCCGTGCCGGCTCTGTTGCTGACATTCTGGATGATTCATGCGGGCTGGGTGACGTTCCCTTATATCTATCTGATCCTGGCTATGTGCTGCGCTGTGCTTGTGGCCTGTATGCACTCCCTGATTGAATTCTTCCTGACCTGCACCGCCATTATTCCGCTGATCAAGGAATTCAGGAACCGTGCGCTGGAGCAGTATGGCGTGGATTTTGCCCTGGAGGGCCATGTGTTCGTGCCGATACGCCCCAAATTCCTGGTGAGCTGTATGCTGATCGGGACCTTCCCGCTGTTCCTGTTTATTATGGCGACACATATCCGTATGAACGGTGAGGGGGATTCTATAGTTGTCGTCGGACTTCAGAGCTATTGGGCCTGGGCGGGGATGGTGCTGCTGATCGGCACGCTGTTCTCCTCCATTGCGGCCTGGCTGCTGACGAACAGTGTACAGCATCCGATCCATGAACTGTATCAGGCGATGAACCAGGTGAAGGACGGTAATCTGGTCCAGGTGCAGGATGAGTATTCCGATGAGTTCTCCAAGCTGGTTGCGGGCTTTAACATGATGGTCCGCGGGCTCCAGGCCAGGGAGCAACAGAGCCGCCAGCTGCTGGACAGCTACTTCTCCACCCTGGCCGTGGCGCTGGATGCCCGCGATTCTTATACGGCAGGACATTCGCTGCGTGTAGCGGAGTATTCGGTTATTATTGGACAGCTGGCCGGACTGAGGGGGCAGGAGCTGGATGATCTGCGCAAGTCGGCCCTGCTGCATGATATTGGCAAGATCGGGGTGAGGGACAGCATCCTGTTCAAGGAAGAAGCCCTAACGGATGAGGAATTCCTCCAGATTCAGAGCCATACGGTGCTGGGGGAGAATATTCTGCGGCAGATTGAACCGGCGGACAAAATGGCACCCTTTCTGGGCGGTGTCCGCTCGCATCATGAGCGTTATGACGGCCACGGCTACCCGGATGGTCTTGCCGGTATGAATATCCCCCTGCATGGCCGGATTATCGCGGTGGCAGATGCCTATGATGCGATGACATCGGACCGGCCTTACCGGAAAGGGATGGACCACGAACGGGCGCTGGGCATTCTGGAGCAGGGCAGCGGCAGCCAGTGGGACCCAGAATTCGCCGGATTGTTCCTGGGTTATTTCGGACGGAAGCCGGAAGCCCGCAAGGATGCGCAGCCGGTCCAAGCCGGGTAATACACAGTTTGAGTGCATTATCCTTTTATTCCTTGCCGAAGCGGATACTATCCAGTTTATGGAGGTTCCGCTTCGGCTTTGCGTGCCTATTTTGTGAACTGACATGGAAATGCGACAATTAACGACTACATTCATTGAAGGATTGAAGGCAGACCGTTATAATTATTAAGTCTGGATTTTAATTAAAAAATAAGGGAGATTTCTATGAAACGCGCAGATGTGCTGCTAATTTCTATCGTTCTGATTGCTGCGCTCGCTTTTCTCGTGCCAAGATGGCTGTCAAACGATGCTGATAAAGGTGGGCCAGGCAAAGAACTCAAGGCCAATATAACGGTAGATGGTAAGTTATTCAAAACGATAACCCTGACCAAAGAAGAGCAGACTATTGAGGTCCGCACCGAGCGGGGCTATAACATTCTGAAGGTGCATGATTACGGGGTTGAGATGTTCGATGCGGATTGTCCCGATAAGGTCTGTCTCGGCTTCGGATTCATCACGTTGCCCAAGCAGACCATCGTATGTCTTCCACACCGGGTATTGGTTGAGATTGCAAGTGCGGCCGGGGAGGATGAAGTAGATGGCTATGTCCAGTAGTGAATCGGCTACAGCGCTGAAGCGGACCGTAATTATCGCTATATTTGCTGCCGTTGCTGTGGTGCTGAGTATTGTGGAGGCGCAGATCCCGCTGGCCGGAGTGGGGCTGATGCCCGGGGCGAAGCTCGGCTTCGCCAATATTATGATTTTGACCTGTATTTACTTTCTGCGCGGACGCGATGTCCTGGTACTGGTGATCCTTAAGACACTGCTGACCGCCTTCCTGCTCGGCACGCTGTCCAGCCTGCTGTTCAGCTTGTTCGGCTCCCTGTTCAGCTTCATTGTGATGTTCGCGCTGGTGAAGCTCGGCCGCAAAAAGTTCAGTGTTATCGGCATCAGCATTGCGGGCGGCTTGGCTCATAATACGGGACAGCTGCTGGCAGCCTCGTTCGTATTTAATTCAACCAGTATTTTCTATTATCTGCCGGTTCTGCTGATTACCGGTATTATTACAGGCATTGCTGTCGGCTTCGCCGTCCGGTATGTGGTTGACTCGCTATCCAAAATATCCTTGTTTGAAGAGTTCCTGAACGGACCGGGTCACTAGCTGCGGAAGGATGAGTAACATGAACCAAGCGTACAACGATACAAAAGCCGGTGAGAAGCCGGCGGTGATTGCCCTTGAGGGCGTATCCTTCGGCTATGATCCGGAGCATCCGATTCTCCATGATATCAACGTATCTATCCCGCAGGGCCAATGGGTGAGCATTGTAGGGCCTAACGGCTGCGGCAAATCGACCCTGGTCAAGCTGCTGAATGCGCTGCTTCCGAAGAGCGCAGGCCATATCTCTGTCTGCGGGCATATGCTGCAGGAAGAGACGGTTCAGTCCATCCGGCAATGCATCGGAATGGTTTTTCAGAACCCCGATAACCAGTTTATCGGACAGACGGTGGAAGAAGATATTCTCTTTGGCCTGGAGGGCCTATGCCTGTCCTACGAAGAGATGAAGGAGCGGCTTGAATTCTATACCGGTAAGCTCGGGATCAGCCATCTCCTGTCCAAGCATCCCGGAGAGCTGTCGGGCGGGCAGAAGCAGCGTGTAGCCATCGCCTCGATTCTCGCCATGAAGCCAGGCATCGTCATCTTCGACGAGGCCTCTTCTATGTTGGACGAAGGCAGCCGGGATGAGCTGATGGGGATTCTGCGCGACATGCAGGCAGAAGGCAGCTACACGATTCTGCTGATTACTCATGATGCCGATGAGATTCTGGCGTCGGACCGGGTGCTGGCGCTGCACGGGGGAAGCATCGTGGCAGATGTATCACCTGCGGAACTGTTCCGTGATGCTGAGCTTCTGGAGAAGTGTCATTTGCGGGAGCCATATACTTGGCAGCTTGCCCGTGAACTGGAGAGCCGGGGAATTACGGTGGATGTACCCGCCAGCGAAAAGGAGCTTATAGACACACTATGGCAATACAACTACAGCAAGTAAGCTACACGTATGCCGACCGCAGTATGTGGAAGCAGACGGCGCTGCACGGGATTAATCTGGAGATTGCCCAGGGTTCGCTGACCGGAATTGCCGGAGCCACCGGATCGGGCAAATCGACACTGCTCCAGCTGTTCAATGGCATTCTTAAGCCGACAGAAGGCACGGTGCAGGTGCTGGATGTAACGATAACTGCAGGGGAGAAATCACCGAGGCTGCTTCCGCTGCGGCGGAGGGTAGGCCTCGTCTTTCAATTCCCGGAGCAGCAGATGTTCGAAGATACGGTGGAGAAGGATCTCTGCTTCGGGCCGCTGAACTTCGGGGTCAGCCTGGAGGAGGCCAAGGAGCGGGCGCGCAAGTCGATGACGGATATGGGACTGGATCTGGCGCTGCTGGAGCGCAATCCCTTCCGGCTCAGCGGAGGACAGATGCGGAAGGCAGCCATCGCCTCGGTACTGGCGATGGACCCGGACATTGTGGTGCTGGATGAGCCGACCGCCACCCTGGACCCGGTAAGCCGCGCGGAGCTAATCGCGCTGCTGGAGCGGCTGTGCCGCGAGCAGGGCAGGACGATCATCATCGTGACGCACCGGATGGATGAACTGCTGCCGGTGGCCGACAACTGGGTCCTGCTCAAGGAGGGGGAACTCGCCTTCCAGGGCAGCGGCCGCGAGCTGGCCGCCGATCCGGCGATTCTGGAGCGCTGCGGACTGCGGGTTCCGCAGTCTCTGCGTTACTGGCAGGCTGCCGCCGAGCGCTTCGGCCTTAGCGGCGAGCAGCCGCTTCTTACAGCGGAGGGCCTCGCGGGGCGGCTTGCCGCCTTGCTTGAAGAGCGCCACACGCTGAATGCCTCCGGCAGGGAAGAAATGGGGAATGGCCATGAATGAGCGTCTGCTGCTGGGACGCAGCATTGATACGGGCTCTTGGGTGCATAAGCTGGATGCCCGGTCCAAAATCACCGGGATGCTGCTCTATGTAGCGATCATCCTGCTGTCCACTTCGTGGATATCGATCGGGCTGGTCGCGGTCTTCTCCATTGCGGTGATGGCGACGACCCGCATTCCACTGAAATATTTCATTAAGGCTGCGAAGCCTTTGCGTTATCTGATGTTGTTCATTTTCATCGTACAGGCGCTGTCCGTGAAGGAAGGGGAGGTGCTGTGGTCGCTTGGCTCGTTCTCGCTGCATGCGGGCGGCCTGCGGATGGGGGCATTTTCTGTCATCCGCATGTTATTCCTGCTGACCTTCACCGCGCTGCTGACCTTCACGACAACGCCGGGCAAGCTGAACCAGGGGCTGGAGGGAGTGCTGGCCCCGCTTAAGAAGCTCAGGCTGTCACCCGACCGGATTACGCTGATGATCAGCATCGCGCTCCGCTTCATTCCGACGATTCTGGATGAGGCGCAGATTATTCTGAAGGCGCAGGCCTCGCGGGGTGCCGATCTGAAGGAGCTGCCGCTGAAGGAGAAGGCGCGGATGCTCGTCTCGCTGCTGGTTCCGGTCATCGCCAGTGCGTTCCGGCGGGCCCAGGACCTGATCTATTCCATGGAAGCCCGGGGCTTCCGCATGGATGCGCCGCGCAGCCGGTATCACCGGCTCAGGTGGGGCGCGGCGGATACGCTTTTTGTTGCTATGTTCGTTGTACTGGGAGTTGCAGTTGCATTATTGTAAGACATTTAGGGGGATACGGAAATGGCACGTTATTTTAATGGTAAAGAAGTAGAGTTATTGGCACCTGCGGGAACCTTCGAGATCTTCAAGGCTGTCATTGAATCGAAGTGCGATGCGGTGTATTTCGGCGGTCCGGTGCTGAACATGAGAATGATGCGCAAGGGCTACAACTTGAGTCATGAAGAGATTATCGAAGCCCTGAATATCGCTCATACGATGGACAAAAAAGTATATATCACGGTAAACAATCTGTTCAGCGAAGAGGATGTGGAAGAGGCCAGAGCGTACCTGCGCTTCCTGGACACGGCCCGCCCGGACGCGCTGATCGTGCAGGATATGGCTGTGCTGGAATTGATCCGCGAGATGGGGCTGAATCTGCCGGTTCACGCGTCCGTCATGATGAATGTGCATAATCTGGAGATGATCCATGCGCTGAAGGAGCTGGGCGTCAGCCGGGTCGTTACCTCGCGGGAGATGGATCTGCAGACCGCCAAGCTGCTGGGACGCCAGAGCGGCATGGAGCTGGAGTATTTCATCCATGGGGATATGTGCTCTGTCCACGGGGCGAACTGTTATTTCAGCTCCCAGGTGTTTGGGATGAGCAGCAACCGGGGCAAATGTATGAAGCCTTGCCGCTGGGATTACCGGATCAAACGTGACGGCTATGTCTTCCCTGCGGAATATCCGCTGGCGGTGAAGGATATGTTCATGTATGAGCATCTTCCGGAGCTGATTGAATCCGGCATTACTTCCTTCAAAATCGAAGGCCGTATGCGCGACAAAGACTTCATGGTGATGCTGTCCAACAGCTATGGCGATGCGATTGACCGTTATATCGATGATCCGCTGGGCTTCGACCGGACCCAGGATTCCAAGGACCTGCATAACAACCGCAAGCGCGATTTCTCCACGGCGTATGCTTTTGGCAAACCGGGACTGTCGAATATCAACCGCCGTTATGAGGGAACTGGCAAGTTCTACAGCACCGGCAAAGTGTTCAGTACGCCGACTGCCGAGCGTGAACTGTCTGCCGAGCGAGTGATGGAGCTGCGCGGGCGAATGGCTGAAGACAGACGCAGTACCCTTAACAATCCTGAGCTGGCAGTGCGTGTGAATAATATGGAGCAGGCGCGTCTCGTACTGGAGATGGGAGTGGACAGCTTGTATCTGCCGGGCGATGTGTTTGAGCCGGACCGTCCTTTTACGAAGCAGGATATTAAGGACCTTGGAGCAGTAAAAGGTCATACCAAGCTATATCTCGGCCTGCCGCGGATGATGAATGAGCTGCATTTCGACCAGTATGATCATCTGCTAAACGGGGAACGGCTGCCGATTGACGGACTGATCATTACGAACCTGGGAGCGATCCGCCGTTACCGTGGGACCGGTTATCCGATGATGGGCGATGCCAATCTGAATGTCTACAACCATCTGTCTGCCGGACTGTATGCCGGACTGGGCCTTACGAAGCTGACTGTTTCGCCGGAGATGACGCTGGAGCACTTCGCCACCTTCACCTCGCACAGCGACCTGTCGCTGGAGGTTGTGGTTCACGGAACGCCTGCGCTGATGTATATGGAGCATGATCTGTTCGAGAATACAGAGGTGATGGAGCCGATTGGGGAAGAAGACAACCAGTATGTCCGCAATGAAGTGCTGGTGCTCAAGACCGACAAGGGCGAGAACCCGGTCTACCGTGACCAATATGGCCGCTGCCATCTGTTGTTCGCCAAGGAGTTATGTTATCTCCCAATGCTGGGTGAAATGAACGGCCTGGGGATTGCCAGCTTCCGCATTGAAGGCCAGACATACAGTATAGAGGAGCTGCGCACTATTATTGCTGCTTATCAGGCTGCGATGGATGGAACGAAGCCGGAGGATGATCTGCTGGGCGGATTGAAGCCGGTATATGCGGGGTACACCCTCGGTTCACTGCAGTTTAACTAATGCTAATAATTCAATTTTAAAATAACGCTATTGCGAGTATAATAAGGGAATATGGCGCGATTATAAGTACCTTTTTTCACAAACTAATAGACAGGTGTGCCTGATGTGGCACTAGCCTGCTTAGCCATCATTGTTAAATCATCAGCTATCGAAAGCGAGGGGAATCTCATGGAACAGAGCGTTATCATTGGAAGAGAAGCGGTAGCTGCCAAAAGAAAGCAGTATTTCTACCCGTGCACCGCACATTTTTACCGGGATGCCCCGCAATTGGTACGTGGAAGCATGCAGTATGTCTACGATGAGAACGGCAAGGAATACACCGACTTCTTCGCGGGAGTCTCTGTGGTTGCCTGCGGCCACTGTAATCCGGCTATTACTTCCCGTACGATAGCACAACTGCAGCAATTGCAGCACACCTCGCCGATCTATCTGACCCAGCCGAATGTAGACTTGGCGGAACGCCTTGAAGAAGTGCTGCCGGGCGCGCTGCGCCGGACATTCTTCGTCAATAGCGGCTCAGAGGCGAATGAAGGGGCGCTGCTGCTGGCGCGGATGCATACCGGCCGCAAAGGCTTCATCGCTCTGGATGCCGGCCTGCATGGCCGGACCAACCTCACTATGAGTGTGACCGGACTGCAAATGTGGCGGACCGATGCCTACCTCGATGAGGATGTGACGTTCATTAAGCGCCCGTATCATCCGGAATTGACGCTGGAGGAAGCGGCGGTGCAGTCCATCCAGAATCTGAAGGAGGTACTCGCTGCCCAGGGAGACACCATCGCTGCTATGATCGTGGAGCCGATTCAGGGAAATGGCGGGATTGTCATGCCTGCGCTGTCTTACTTCCGTGAGGTGAAGGCGCTGCTTGAGCAGTACGGTGTACTGCTGATTGACGACGAAATCCAGACCGGCTACGGCCGGACGGGAGCTATGTTTGCGATGGAGCATTTCGGCGTTGTGCCGGACATTATCAGCATGGCTAAGGCGCTGGGGAACGGTGTGCCCATCGCTGCCTTTTCCACGACGGATGAGATTGCGGCATCGCTGAACAAGCCTTCCGCCTCGACATTCGGAGGGAACCCGGTCTCTGCGGCTACGGCACTAGCGGTGCTGGACTACATCCGTGATGAGCGGCTGGCGGAACGTGCGGCTGAGCTCGGCGGGCAGCTGAAGCAAGGCTTGCTTGATCTTCAGGAGCGTTACCCTGCGTTGATTACCGATGTACGGGGCAGCGGACTTATGCTGGGGGCCGAGCTGGCCGGTACGGAGACTGAGGATGCCGCTGCTGTGACAGACTATGTGCTGGAAGAGTTGAAGGACCGCGGATACCTGATCGGCAAAAACGGCATAGGCCGCAACGTCCTCGCCTTCCAGCCGCCGCTTGTTGTCACTTCCGGGAATATCGATGCCCTGCTGGATGCACTCCATGAAGTGCTGCAAGCGATCCACTGAGAAAGAGGCCTAACATTATGGTTATCATTAATGCTTTTAAACATACGGCACTAAAAATGAAAATGTTCAGCGAGCTGGTGATGTTCTCCCATACGCTGTTCTCCCTGCCTTTTGCCATCATCTCGATGGTGTGGGCGGCGGGCGGCTGGCCTTCCGGCCATATGATGTTATGGGGACTGATCGCGCTGATTGGGGCACGCAACGGGGCGAATGCATTTAATCGTCTGGTGGACCGCACCTTCGATGGCAACAATCCGCGTACCGCCCACCGGCATCTGCCGCAGCGCCTGCTCGCCGAGAAAGAAGTCATTCTGTTCATTATCATCAACTATGTCTTGTTCATTGTGGCCTCCGGGATGCTGAACCTGCTCTGTCTGGTGCTGTCCCCGGTAGCCATTGTACTGATCTCATCCTATTCCTATACGAAGCGCTTCACCTTCCTCAGTCATCTATATCTGGGCTTCGTGATTGCTTCGGCGCCGATTGGTGCCTGGTTTGCGGTTACCGGGAATATCGCTTTCACGCCATTCGTGATCGGAACTGTGGTAATGCTCTGGATTGCCGGGTTTGATATCATCTACGGGACCCAGGACATTGAGTTCGACCGGAAGAACGGCTTATGGTCCATACCGAGCTTCTTCGGCCTGGAGAATGCGCTGTGGATCTCCAAGGGGCTGCATTTCATTATGGTTATGCTGCTGCTATTCCTGTACCTCTGGCGTGATCTCGGCTGGATGTATCTGGTCGGCATCGGCGTCGCTACGCTGCTGCTCATGACGGAGCACAAGATCATCAAGCCTGCTAACCGTAAGCTGATGAAGGTGGCTTCTTATAATTTGAATCAGGTGATCAGTATGGTGATATTACTGTGTACGCTGATTGATTATTTTTACGTTAATTAGAGGTGGGGGTGGGGGCGGCGCGTCGGGTGCGCTGGAGGTTGGGGCGCTGCACTGCGCGGAATATTTGGACTTCCGGTCGCTGTTAACTTCGGATTCCCTGATTATAACCGCTGGCTGCGGTAGGAATCTGAAGTTAAAGGCGAACGCTCCGCTCCTCCAGTTCCAAAATTCCTCTCCGTTCCGTCCTAACCTCCCCAGGCAAGATTAACTTCAAAAAGACAACAGGCCTACCCAGCAGGGGGCAGCAAAAAAGCGCGAAAAGCTTAGAGCTTCGCGCTTTTCTTTTTTGGGCAGACGAGACCGAGACCGAGACAAACCCCAAAGCCCGAACCCTGTAACATCCCTGAAGCTAAACACGTTCACGTTCGCTTCGCTGCGTTCACTTGTTTAGCGAAGCGGCAGTAATCATTGACATTGCAATTGCACTCCGTACAATAGAATCCGGTGAAATTAGTCTTGAAATCGCATCTGTTGCACTTTGTACAGTAGAATTTGCTCAATGGATGTGAAATGGGCACTTTTTCTGAAATCAATTGTACGAAATACAACAGAACGCGTTTGAGCTTAAGAATTGGTGGAATCTATTGTACAAAGTACAATCATCAGCATTAGATTCCAATGGGTCCATCCCTTGAACCCGCCAAGGCAACAAAAAAGAGCCTGATTAAAGGCTCTTGATTGGCAAATAATTACACATAAAGCGCTGGCGGGTAAGGCGGGCTCAGCGGTCACGCCCGGCGAAGTACTGCAGCAGGGTCTTCAGGTCGTCATGCGCCGGGAAGCTGGAGAGCTGCTCCACAATAGCAGCAGCCCGGGCCAGGTAGTCCTGGCTGACGGCCTCTGAGCGGGCCAGGGCATCACTGCCCTTTACCAGTTCCAAGACCTGCTCGATGTCCGCAGGAGAAGAGCCAGGGCCTATTCTGCGGATGGCAGGGGCAAGCTCAGCATCCTGTAAGGCGAAGAGCACCGGAAGGGTAACCTGGCCGTGGCGAAGATCGCTGCCAGCCGGCTTGCCGAGTACATCTGCGGATTGCGTGAAGTCCAGGATATCATCCTGAATCTGGAATGACATCCCCAGCGCTTCGCCGAAATCATAGAGAAGCTGAGCTGTCTCAGCACTGCTCTCCGCTGATAGTGCGCCTACCCGCAGACAGGTTGCCATCAGCAGCGCGGTTTTGTTACGGGACTTCTCCAGATATTGCTCCAGCGTAAGATTATAATCGAAGGCATGCTCTAACTGCTGGTATTCCCCAAGACATAACTGGGCCGTGGCGACAGAGGATAGATCGTGAACATAACGGTCCTTATCCCCGGTGTACTTGCTGAGCAATTCAATAATGCGGGCAGACATATAATTACCGATATGAACAGCGGATAGAATACCGGTCTTGATATGCAGCGCAGGCTCGCCCCGCCGCAGCTCGGCGTTATCAATAATATCGTCATGAATCAATGAGGCCACATGGATAAATTCAGCCGCAGCGGATAATTGCAGGGTTCGCCGTCCTTCAGGTCTCAGACCAAACCGGCTGCCGACAATGACCATCAGCGGACGGAGGCGTTTCCCGCCGGAGCCGGTCAGTTCGAGAATGCTCTGCGCCAGCTGAGACTTTTTGGGAACATCCTTATCATGGGTCACCAGATTCTTAATTTCACGGTTAATTTCATTCAGATCAATATTCAAGGCTTCATGCAGCTTCATCGTTCGTGTTCCCACCTGTCAAATGGCTTTGCTGGTACGGCTTCGTTGTCTGCGCTCCTGAATGAGGAAATCACCCAGCTCCCGGGCCGGATTGTGTTCCGTGAACTCTCCATTTGAACGTTCGATCTGCATTTTTTTGATGGAAGGGGCCATATAGGCCACCAGATCCAGCTCCCGGCATTTCACTGCAAACTGCAGGTAGAAGCTGTACAAGTAATCTCCATCCAAAATGTTGCGGGTCAGGTCAGGATGATGTGGGACACATTCCTTATGGCGCTGTGCAGCCACGGTAAGAATGGTATAAATGCCTAGCAAATGGATTTTGCGGTCATGTTCCAGATCATGGCGTTCCAGTACCGAGAGCATATGCTCGCATTCTGCCGGAGAGAGAGACAACTGAATTCCGGCGATCTTCGACATTTCAGCCTGAAGCAGCCGGAATGTATCTTGGGTGATTTTTTGGTTCACAAGCTTCTCTCCTTCTTGTCGGTTTTGCTGGATGGAACCAAATCCCTGATTATCCCTACAAAACCATTTTGTTGAAGATGCACACATAATTGTACTTTCACCTTGTTAAACAAGGAGAGTAATGTGTCCTAGGGACACATTACTCTTAAGAATATCCTATTCAGCTTGCAGCAGCGCAGCCTGTGCATACGCCGCTGTTATAAATGAATGTAGTTCTTAACTACCGGTTACCCGGTTCATCAGTCGGTATACAGATACCAGCGCCGGACGAGAGGAATCCTCTTCCACTGCTTCTTGAGCCAAGGAAGAACATAGTAATCCAGGCCGAACACGCTGCCGGAACCGCCGATGCAGGCAATCGCTGCGCCAACATACCAGAGCATTTCTGTTGCTGCCATCTTGGTGGTCCAGATCATAACCGCCATACCTATCGTGGCCAGAGCAGAGATAGCTGTGAACAGACCAACGATCAGCATTACACCGAACACGATTTCGGCACATACCATACCGATTTGGAACCATTTGGCCAAGAAGGTGTAAGAACCGTCCGGGTTATAGAACATAAGATCCATGAACCAGTTAGAGATATCATAGATGAAGCCTGGAACCGGAAGAGCCGATACAGCTTCTTTGGCAGTGGATACTGCGGAAGCGGCAGATTGGGCATCTACGGTAGTTTTGACTGCATCAACAGCTACACTGGCAGCTGAAGTGGCGTCGGCATAAGGAGCAGCAGGAATCAGGAAAATCTTATTCGGATCAACCCAGATTTTGCGGATCTTCTCTATACCTTCATATAACCACATTCCCCCGAGGAGCATACGGAGCGGAACGAGCCAGAAGTTCGGCGAACGCTTGGAGAAGTAGCCGCCGACGAAGCTCTTGCGGTTCTCAACATGGAAGAACTCGTGCATCATGTAAGTCCAGACCTTGTTGAAACCCACAACCTGGGACAGATAGAACATATTGATGAAATGTTTGGACAACATAGCCATGAAGCCGGTCAGCATGAAGAACTTGCCCGGAAGACCCACGTTCGCTACACCGTAGCGGCTGCCGATCGAAACCATGGTGCCATGGAAGCCTGGTTTGTATGCTTTTTTAGGCGTACCCTTGATATCGGCAGTGATGTTGCCTGCGATAACCGGAGCTGCTTGTTCAGCATTCTCAACCATTTGTGGAACTGGACGTTCTTCGCCTTCAGGGATGAAGAAGATGTTATCCCCTACAACGTATACGTTCTTATGGTCAACACTCTCGAGGTGTTCATTCGTAACAATACGTTTGCGGCCTTGCTGTTGAACATCAAGGTTGCCGACGATTTCGGAGCCTTCAACACCGGCTGTCCAGACGATTGTCTGTGCATCCACGATGTTCTTCTCGCCGAGGGCAACAGAGCCTGTGCCAACTTCGGTGATTTTGGCGCCGGTAACAATTTCTACCTTCAGCTTGCGCAGACGGGCTTCGGCTTTCTGAATCAGCTTCTCCGGCAGGATAGGCAGAATCTTCGGAGCCATATCAGCCACGACCAATCTAACTTCGGATGGATCAATGAAGAATTCCTTACAGAGCTCCTCGCGCTGCTCGGCCATTTCACCTACAAGCTCAACGCCGGTAAAGCCGGCACCGATGATTACGAAGGTCAGCATTGCGCGGCGGGTAGCCGGGTTCTTTTCCTTCGCAGCTTTGGTGTACATGTCGCGGATCTGACGCTTCAAGACAACTGCATCATCGTAGGACCAGAAGGAGAAGGTGTTCTCTTCTGCTCCAGGGATTCCGAAGAAGGTTGGCTTGCTTCCTGTGCCGATAACCAGATAATCATAAGCATAGGTGGCTTTGTCGGACTTCAGCTTCTTGTTCTTGAAATCAATGTTGCTGATTTCATCCAGAACAACATCTACCTTCAGGCCGGCAAAGATTTTCTTCAAGTCAATTTTGATCGAATCCTCAGGTGCGCGATTCGCAGAAACCTCATGCAGCTCAGTCAAAAGAGTGTGGTATGGATTTCGGTCGATCAGTTTGATTTCTACATCTTTGTCGTTCTTAAATTTCTTTGCCAGTTTCTTAGCCGTGAGTACGCCGCCGTAGCCGCCGCCCAAAATGACTATTTTCTTCAAGAGAAACTCACCTCATTCATCTGATTAGCTGCAAAAGGGTAGCGAATAGTTATTTCGCGCCTTCAAGTGCTTTTTGTGCAAGTGTGAAATATTCACCAACGTGGATGGATACGCCGGAAATTGCGTCTGTTTTACCTTCAGCATCCAGGGCAGGAGCTGTGCCTTTGTTCTCAAGGTAGTATTTCTCGGCAAGGGCGATTTCTTCATGCCATTCAGCAGCAGCGCCGCCGGCTTTCATGCCGTATTTGCCGTCTACAGAATATTGTTTCTTATCGTCGCCTGCAGCATTCACACCGCTGAAATTAACAGCTACAACGTTGCCGTTAGCAACAGACAGAGCAACAGTGGACTTCCAGCCGGATTTAGCATCCATTTCGCCTTCAGCAGTATATCCGCCATCTTTGTATGGGCCTGCTTGTGCAGGGCCGGCAGCAAGTGCAGCCTGAGCCGCGCCAACGAAATCACTAACGTGTACGGATACACCGGAGATTGCATCTGTTTTGCCTTCAGCATTTACAGTGAGAGCAGCAGGATCTTGTTTTTCAATCAGGTAGGCTTCAGTAAGAGCAGCCTGTTCATGCCATTCGGACTTCGCACCGCCGATTTTAACCAGACCATAGTTGCCATCTTCGGATACTTTTTTCTTCAAGTCGCCCGCTTTTTTAACATTGAAAGCATTCCAGTCAGCTTTGGTGATTTTGCCGCCTTCTACAGTCAGTTGTGTGAAGGTCTGCCAGCCAGTCTCTGGATCGGCATCCACTGTACCGTAGTAGGTTCCGTCCTGGTACTTGCCTGTTTCGGCTGCAGGTGCAGTAGTTGCTTCAGTTGCGGCAGTAGCAGTTGCTACAGGTGCTGTTGTTGCAGCAGCGTTCTCTGCTTTGTTGCTGTTGCCACAACCTGCGAGTAAAGTACCCAATACCAGAGCGCTCGACAAGATTACAGAAGCTTTTTTCATTTTGATATGACCTCCAAGAAAATAGTTTAAAATATATATATTAAAATGTAAAACATTTTAATAGCAGTGGAAGTGATAAAAATCACTTTATAAATGATAAATGTCACGTTCAACTCGGTCTTAAGTCCCTTTTTGTAGCAGGCATACGACATATATCGGCATGCAATAAGAAAAAATTTAATCATATCGTTTCTTGTTCGATGGCATTTTAGCACAAGCTGTAGAACTATCATGTGAAAATAATCACTTAAATCATAAATAAATTTACTTCTGAAGTATATCAAATTTTAAGATATTTGAATAGCTTTTTTAAAAGACTTTTATGTGACAAAAGTTGAGTATTTCTGCAAGGTTTCATCCCGGAGGAAGAGAAGCCCCGGCACAGCTCGGAGATTCAGTGAAAAGTCATAGGGGTAATAGTTCACAAGCAATTATAAGCTTTCGCCAGACATTAAATAGACAACTAAGGAGATGAGCTTGTAGTGGATAACAATGTGATCAAAGGCAAATGGCTACAGATTAAAGGTGAAGCAAAGAAACAATGGGGCAAGCTGACAGATGACGATCTGGATATCATCGACGGTGAAAAAGACAAGCTGGTAGGCAAGCTGCAGGAGCGTTACGGCCATTCCAAGGATGAAGCCGAAGCGGAGTACCATAAATGGGAGTCCTCCCACCGCAGCTAATCAGCAGTTAACGATAAGAAGGGCACTAGAAGAGCGCAAATCGTATCTGATTTGCGCTTTTTTGCCGTCTCCCGGACATGTCGAAGCCTTCACTCTCATACATATACATATGCAATAGCCCTCACGCTTCATGTTTTTCATTCCTCCAGTATGATACTATAAATATTATTGTGAACTTATTTTCGCTGCAGGAGTGAAGCCATGGAATATGTCAAAATCTTTTTTGTGAATACAGCTTTACTAATCACTCTGTCGTATCTAGCGAATCTAATATACAAGTACACTGTAACCCACGCATCCGAGCCTGTAAAAAGAGTAAGCTGGGTGCTGCTCGCGGTCTTCGCAGGGTGGATCAGCACCTTTTTCGGCTACAGACTGCATGAGCATGTCATTTTTGACCTGCGGTATGTACCGCTGATCATTTCTACACTGGCTTACCCCCAGCCCTTGGTCCTGATTATCATCGGAATCGCAACCGGGCTTACGCGCCTGACCTTTGGAGTGAATGAGGCAGCGCTGGTAGGCGTGCTGAATCTGACTATCCTGGGCTTTGTCTGTGCCGCTCTAAGCGTATGGATGAAGCGTTCGTCTTCGTCGGTGATTTATAAGGGGATTGCTACTATTCTGGTAGTCAATGTAGTGAATGTGCTGAATATTGCCGTATTTGGGGTCATTCCCACACATGATTACATAACGAAGATTCTGCCGGTTACCTTTCCCGCAGGCCTTGTCCTCAGTGCTCTGTTCGCGCTGATTATCCGCGATTTCCATCTGGACCTGATGCGTACCGGACAGATCATTAGAGCGAATAAGCTGTTGTCCGAGCAGACGGAGGAGCTGCATAAGAATAAAATTGTGCTCGAGGAAAGAGCCAAGCAGCTCATGCTCGCCTCACAGTTCAAATCAGAATTCCTGGCGAATATGTCCCATGAATTAAGAACCCCGCTGAACAGCATTATCAACCTGTCTCAGATGATTGAAGAAGGCGATGAATCCCTGAGTGCGGAGGAGCTTGCTGAATATGGGGGGATCATTCACCGCTCCGGGGAGGATCTCCTGTCGCTCATCAATGATATTCTCGATCTGTCCAAGGTAGAGGCAGGGAAGCTGGATATTATTATAGAGGATTTAAATACCAGCGAGGTCCCTGATCTGCTCGTCCAGCAGTTCGGCGTCTTAGCCAGACAGAAGCAGCTAACCTTCAGTGTGGCTCTGGACGAGGAGGTGCCTGCGGTAATCTACACGGACCCCCAGCGGGTGCAGCAGATTCTGCGCAATCTGCTCTCGAATGCGTTCAAGTTCACAATGACTGGCGGGGTCACTATGAATATCCGTGTAGTGGAACGTCAGGAGGGGGCTGCTGCACAGAAGTGGATTGCCTTTGAGGTGCAGGATACCGGAATCGGCATTCCCCCGGAGAAGCATGATCTGATCTTCGAGGCCTTTGAACAGGCGGATCTCAATGTCAGCCGCAAGTATGGCGGTACGGGGCTGGGCCTATCTATCAGTAATGATCTGGCCAGGCTCCTGGGCGGCTTCATTACCCTGCATAGCCGCGAAGGCCAGGGCAGTATATTCTCCTTACATTTACCACTGCATTCAGGCGCGTCCGTATAATCCCCGCAGCTCCAACTTTATTTGTGATTTCGGTGTATTGACAGGAACCTGGTGCTGAGTAGAATGAAGCAAAAGCCGCATCAAAGGAGAGTCAACACCCCATGAACATCATGAGAAACCGGCCGCTGCGGAACCGTTCCAAGGATTTGCGCAAGGCCTCCGTACACCGCAAGAATCTGCAGATCGCTACCTTTGAGGGGATACCGTCCACCATATTCCAGGTGCTGCTGCAAGGCCAATTTCTTACAGGCTTTTTGTTATACCTGGGTGCCAGCTCCAGTCAGATCGGATTTGTCCTGGCGCTTACTACATTGGTGAACGTCGCACAGATTGGTGTGGCCTTCCTGATCCAGAGGCTGCCGAGCCGCAAGTGGGCGCTCGTGACTTTTATTGGCTTACACCGGCTGTTGTGGGGATCTACGGGCCTGGTTCCGTTTGTTTTTCCGCAAGAGCATTGGGTTACCGCCTTCATCGTTCTTTACACGATTGCCTTCATTGCCAACACTGCAGGCGGTGTGCTGTGGAACTCGGTCATCAGTGACCTGGTGCCTGCAAGGGTCCGGGGCCGTTATTTCGGCATTCGTAATACGTTCCTTAACGCGCTGGGAAGCCTGGTGATGTACGGAGGCGGTATTATCCTTGACCGTTATCCGGGCGGACACGGGTTCCTTATCCTGTATATTGTAGTGTGGGTTTTCTCCATCTCGAACATCGTGGTGTTCTTCTTCTACCCGGATGTGCCGTTTGAAAAATCTGAAGAGAAGGCCTTCCTGCCGATGCTCAAGAAGCCGCTTCAGGACAAGCTGTTTATGAAATCCACGCTGTTCCTGTCTGCTTGGCTGCTGCTGCAGAACCTGACCGTTCCGCTGTATTCCTATGTCATGCTGCAGCTGCTGAATATCAATTATGAGAAGCTGTCTCTGCTGAATGTCGCGCAGACGGTCTTCATGATGGCCAGTTTCTATGTCTGGGGCAACCTGAATGCCAGGCACAGCAACAAGAAGCTGCTGCTCTGGACGCTGCCGATTATCGCGGTCTCTTCCCTGATCTGGGGACTCTTGTCCGTGCTGCCGATGCTTCCGGTATTATTCGCAGCCCATATTGTATTCGGTGTGGGTGTGGGCGGTTTCAACCAGCTTGCCTTCAACTTCATTATTGGAGATACGCCGAAGCGCGAACGGCCGATGTATATGGCGATGTATGCGGCGCTCACCGGTCTGGCGGCCTTCTTCGGCCCGCTGCTGGGAGGCCGTATCTATGAATGGATTAAGGAATGGCCCCAGTGGATGCAGATCTATGGCATGCAGTTAGTGGTAGGCGTGCTGATGATTCTGCTGGCACTGCTGCTGGGCCGCCGTATTCTGCGGGATGAATAAGGAGGAATACTAAGGAGGCTATTTCGGTGACAAGAATTGCACTGGTACTGGGAGCTACAGGGCTGGTCGGCAGTGCGCTGACCCGGGACCTGCTGGGCGGGAATTGGGACGAGGTCCGTGTACTGGTCCGCCGTCCGCTTGCGCTAGAGCATCCCAAGCTGAGACAGATTCAAGTGGATTGGGACCGGCTTGAGCAATACAGCGAGCAATTCGCCGGTGTATATGCAGTATTCTGCTGCCTGGGAACGACGATTAAGCAGGCGGGCTCGCAGGAGCAGTTCGAACGGGTAGATCTGGAGTATCCGCTTGCCGCTGCGGCCCTGGCCAAAGAGCATAACGTGAAGCAGTTCCTGGCCGTGTCTTCAATGGGAGCCAGTGCCAAATCGCACACCTTCTATAGCCGCATCAAGGGGCGGACGGAGGAGGGCCTGATTGCTGCCGGATTCCATGGCCTGCATCTGTTCCGGCCTTCGTTGCTGCTGGGTGACCGGGCAGAATTCAGGCTGGGTGAACGCGCCGCGGCTGTGCTGATGAAGGCGCTGGATTTCGCCATGATCGGCAAGGCTGCGAAGTTTCGGGCTATTCCGGCCGCCACGGTAGCGCGGGCAATGATGAATATTGCCCTGGCCGATACAGGCGGCGTTCATATCTACACCAATGACGTCATTCATGTGATCGGCAAGCATTAGGGGGGCATCAGGGTTTGCAAACCGCAGACCCCAGGACTTACAATAAACATACAATTAGAATGTACATAGCGGTCTATAGGCCGCGTACAGCATGCAGGAGGCGTTCGATATGACCAAAAAACAAGTAGCTACAAAGAAAGCTCCAGGAGCGATCGGCCCTTACAGCCAGGCCATTGTTGCCGGCAACTGGGTCTACACTTCAGGCCAGCTGGGAATGGACCCGGAGACGGCGGAACTGCCGGGCAGTGTGCAGGAGCAGGCACGCCAGTCGCTTAACAATGTGAAGGCCATCCTGGAAGAGGCCGGAGCCTCAATGGATCAGGTGGTGAAGACAACCGTGTATCTGAAGGACATGAATGATTTCGCGGCAGTTAACGAGGTGTACAGCACCTTCTTCACCGAGCCTTACCCGGCCCGCAGTGCCGTTGAGGTAGCCCGTCTGCCGAAGGACGCGCTGGTTGAGATCGAAGCGGTAGCACGCAAGAAATAAGCCAGGCCGGATACATCCGGTAAGGGCATAGTACAACGAAATCCCCCACACGTGAAGCAGGCGTGTGGGGGATTTTACGTGCGTATAAGCATATCTACATAGATTGAACTTGAAAACTTAAGGAAAGGGAAAAGTGGCGGAAGGGAATTTTGGAACTGGAGGAGCGGTAGCGACCGCCTTTGTCTGCGGATTTCAACCGTTAAAAAACGGGATAAATCAAATGAAATCTGCAGACAACAGCGGCTGGAAGTCCAAAACTTCTCTGGAGTCACGGCTAATCCCAAAATAGAAAACCATTAGTTCAATTTATTTAGTATCTGCTGCGGGAACGGCGCGGAGTCAGCAGCAGCCAGATACTGTAGAGCAGAAGAAGGCCTGCTGCAATCAGTCCGGTGAAATACACCTCACTCGTGTCCTTATGTTCAAGAGCAATGGCGATGTAGGCCCAGACGAAGACGAGCGGATAAATGCTGTCCCGGTACGGGTAGCTTACCAGCACAGCCAGCAGAGCACCGACGCAGAGCATGATGACTGCCCAGAACGGGGCGCTGAGTCCGAAGCCGTCCCAGTCATTCTTCACCAGCACAACGCTGACATTGACAATGGTGGCTACCGAGATCCAGCCGAGGTAGAGGCTGAACGGCAGCTTCACGAGCCACTTCTCGCCAGTCGTGGGGTCTGCGATGAAGCGGGTTTTGCGGTAAATGACGATCAGGGAGAGCAGCAGAAGCACCATCGCCACCAGCGACAGCTCAATGTACAGGTAATGCCAGAGGAGCAGCCAGCCCATATTGAAGAGACAGCTGAGCATGAACCAAATCCCGATCCGCTGGACGGAATCCCTGCCCCCGGTATCGCTGCGGAACTGATAAATAATGAATCCGGCCAGCAGCAGATAAATCAGGGACCAGATGGAAAAAGCATATCCGGCCGGTGTGAGATACGTATGATACCTGTCCGAGATTTCGGCGGTGCTGTTCCCGCCAAGCGGCAGGACGACCGAAAGGGTATTGACGGCAATGACGCCGAGGAAGAGCAGCAAATTCCCCCACTTATAAGGATTAGTTCTAGTCATATGACCACTCCCTAACTTGGTTGATAACTACGTTTTGGCCTTGGCCTATATAGAATATACCCGCTTTGGCGGCAATTAAGACTAATCCGGCGAAAAAATGACCAAATGGTCATAAAAATCGCGGATAGCATTCCTCGGGCCCGGGGTAATATGTAGTCAAGCAGTGGATCAGCAAGCAGCGAAGGGGGATAAGAAACATGGAGAGCAGTGAGGCGATACGCCCCGAGAAGATGGGGCCGCTGGTGATGAAGGAGACCTGGAACACGCCGGGCAGCGTGGTGTCCTGGGAACGCTCCGAGAATATCTATATCGTCCGGGGGGAATGCGCCGGGATGGCTTTTATCTTCCTGAGCGATGATATGTTCCGGATGAAGGTCTTCCATGATAAGGTGCCGGACCTGACCACCTCGGAGGCGGTGCTGAAGGAGTGCTGTATTCCGCATCTGTTTCCGGTAGAGGAGACGGAGGAGCAGCTTATTTTCTCTACCGGTGCCATCCGGTTGATTATTGAGAAGGCTTCGTTCCTGCTCCGCGTGGAGAATACGGCAGGCAAGGTGATCATGCAGCAGAATCTGGCCAGCTGGAACCCGCGCGGCGCAAGCCATGCGGAATATGATATGCAGCCGGACTCGCATTTCTACGGACTGGGTGAGAAATCGAGCTTCCTGGACAAACGCGGGGAGCGTTATACGAACTGGAACACCGATGTGTTCGCCCCTCATCTGCCGGAGATTGAAGCGCTCTATGAGTCCATACCGCTCATTATCCACATGCACGGTGACCTCTCCTACGGGCTGTTTCTGGATAATACGGGCCGGAGTGATTTCGACATGCGCTCGCACGGCATTGCTTTTACCATTGGCTGTTCTACGGGAGCATACGATATCTACTTCATTAATGGTCCCGAGATGAAGGATGTCGTCCGAAGATACACCACGCTCACCGGCCGGATCGCGCTGCCGCCCAAGTGGGCGCTTGGCTATCACCAGTCCCGCTACAGTTACATGAATCAGCAGGAGGTGCTGCAGCTGGCCAAGACCTTCCGCGAGAAGAACATCCCATGCGATGTAATCTATCTGGATATCCACTATATGGACGAGTACCGCGTATTCACCTTCGACCCTGTCAACTTCCCTGATCCGCAGAAAATGATCTCGGAGCTTGCGGAGCTGGGTGTGCGCATTGTCCCGATTGTCGATCCCGGCGTCAAAAAAGACCCCAAATACGAGGTGTATAAGCAAGGGGTGCTGGAGAAGCATTTCTGCCGCCGCCTGGAGGGCGATATTTTCTTCGGTGAGGTGTGGCCGGGGATCAGCGCCTTTCCTGATTTCAGCGACAGCCGGACCGCCGAGTGGTGGGGAGATCTGCACAAATACTACACGGAGCTTGGCATTCAGGGTATCTGGAACGATATGAACGAGCCTGCGGTGTTCAATGAGACCAAGACGATGGATCTCGATGTGATGCATTTCAACAACGGGCGGCCGGTGACGCATGAGGAATACCATAACCTGTACGGGATGATGATGTCCAAAGCTACCTATGAGGGGCTGGCCGAGCATATGGGGGGCGAGCGTCCCTTCGTGTTGACCCGTGCCGGGTATGCGGGCATCCAGCGCTATGCGGCTGTATGGACCGGCGATAACCGCAGCTTCTGGGAGCATATGGCGATGGCGATGCCGATGGTGCTCAACATGGGGCTGTCCGGGCTGGCCTTCTCGGGGCCGGATATCGGCGGGTTCGCCCATCATACATCGGCGCAGCTGCTGGTGCGGTGGACACAGATGGGCGTGTTTTTCCCCTACTGCCGGAATCACTCCTCCATCGGAACGCTGCGCCAGGAGCCGTGGTCCTTCGGGGAAGAGGTGGAAGGGATTCTGCGTGAATTCATCGGGCTGAGATACCGCTGGATGCCGCATTTGTATAATCTTTTTCATGAAGCGGAAATGAGCGGTCTGCCTGTCATCCGTCCGCTGGTGCTCGAATATCCGCGTGATCCGCATGTGACCAACCTGTGCGACCAGTTCTTGCTGGGTGAAAATGTGCTGATTGCCCCGGTCTACCGCCCGGATACGGATCACCGCTCCGTCTATCTGCCGGAAGGCAGCTGGCTGGATTATTGGGACGGAGAGATTCACGAAGGCGGACGCCATATTCTTGCAGCTGCGCCGCTGCACATCATGCCGATGTATGTGAAGGCCGGCTGCTTCGTGGCCGAGGGCCCGCTGAGACAGTATGCGCTGGAGGACACGGAGGAGACAATCATCTTCCATCTCTATGGGGCGGAAGCGGCTGCGGGCTTCTCTTCGTCCTTCAAGCTGTACGAGGATGACGGCCACAGCTTCAGCTACCGCAAGGGGCAGTATACGGAGCTTACTGTGCAGGCCGAAGGCGGGGAAGGTGTGCTTGCGCTGAAGTGGGCGTATGCGGCGCATGACTATAAGCCGCGCCGGGAGACGCTGCGGTTCGCGCTCTGCTATCCGTTCTTCACTGTCGCTGCGGTGGAGGGGCTGGCAGAGATTAGTCTGGAGGAGCTGAATGAAGGGGCGCTAGGCTGGGCCCGGAACGGCAAGAACGGAGCGATCATCGTTCAGGTAGCGGATGCTGCTGAGGGCGGGGAGCTGCGGATTCTTGCGGAAGCGGAGCAGGGATAGGGAAATGCGGGAAACAGTGGAGGTTCAGAGTTAAACTAGTAGAGTACGTGGGCGTGCAGTAATATCCGGGCGATAGCCGGGTGGGAAGTAGATGACAAAGAGCCGGCTTCGTTCCGCAGGGAGGGGAGTGCGGCTCTTTATGCGGACTGGAGAGGCTAAGTGAGGGTGAAGGGACTGGATAAATAATTCAGTTTGGCTGCCTCGAAGGCAAGCGGGGCTGCGATTTGCTGCAGTTACCGCTTAATTGCAGAGAAATTTGCGGAAAATCACAGAAAATGTGCAGAAAGATTTTTAAATATAGGCATTTTCGTATAAGATGAAGGGATGAAGAAAAAGTTGCAGTTATCACCGTCATAGGAAGGCTGTACAGCTACAGCTATTGCCGCTGGTACGGCTTCATAATATATTTCTCGCGCAGCAGGATGCAGTCTTCTGGACAGGAAGGGCTGGCTCTTGCTGTGTGCTCAAAAGAATGGAGATCAACAATGATTAAGCATCTGTATGCAATATGGTTAGGGGACGTATTATTCTGCTTCTCGGGCGAAACCTCCGAGCCGAAGGTGGATGCATGGACACGCGTGATCAAACGGCTGGAGCTGCGCAGTGGCTGGCGTCCTTTTGCGGGGGCTGCGCTGCGTCTGGCGGAAGTGAAGTATCCTGCGGCCGCCGCCGTGGAGGGCAAACCGGTGCGGCGCGGACTGCCAGGGCGCACGCTTGAAGGGCTGGCGCTGTCGCCCAAGGATGCCTTCGAGCTGCTGCTGGCCTGGGATGAGCAGGCGAGCCGTGCCCAGGGCATTGAGCCTGGGGGAGAGCTGCGCTATTGGTCGGCAGCGGCCCGGTTTGCGCTGGAGCTGATGGGCAAGGGCGGGATTGTGCCCGGCGCCCAGCCGCCGCGCAAGGTGGGCACGCGGCGGCGCGGCGGCGAACAGGCCGCTGCCGTATGCTGGTCACCGGCGTTCCGGGAAGAGGCGGATAAGGAATTCTTCCTGCAGATGGCAGCCTCCATGCCGGTGCTTGCGCTCGGCACGCACGTAGCCGAGGAAGGCGACCTGTCCTCGCGCGAGGAAGCGGGCGGATATGTGCTGTATTCCTTCCTGCAGGCAGTTATGACCGCCGAGATCAAGAATGTGGTTGCCGCGCATGAGAGTGCGCTGTCGGCATATAAGGCCAATTATCGACGCGGCTATTCTCCGCTGACCGAGCTGTGGTGGAACAGTCTGCTTACCGGCAGCCGGGATATCCCCGTGCAGGGAACCCCGGCTGAGGTGACTGAGCTGCTGGCGGTGGTGAACGAGACGGCGGGCCATGAGGTGCCGCATTTCGAGACCGAGGAGGCCCGCAGCGGGCAGCTTAGCCTGGGTCTGCGGCTGGAGCCGCCGGCGGAGGAGAGTGAGCTGTGGCAGCTGACCTTCTGGGCGGAGAGCCGGGAGGAGGGTGAATTCTGGATTCCGGCGGAGGCAGTCTGGAGCAGCAGCGAGCGGGAATTCACTCTATGGGGCAAGCGCTACCGCAATATTCAGCAGCAGCTGCTTGCTGCGCTGGGACGGGCGGCGAAGAGTTCGCCGGATATTCAGCGTTCGCTGGCTGAACCGGCCCCGCGCGGTGTTGAGCTGCCCCCGGAGCGGCTGTATTTCTTCCTGAAGGAGAGTGTGCAGCAACTGCGTGAACGGGGAATTACCGTGCAGATGCCTTCACGCTGGAGCCGTGAGGGACGGCGGCGGATTGGTATGAGAATGAAGATGCAGGCGCAGCCTCCGGCGGGCGGAACAGATGGTCCGGTACAGGCGGCGCTGGGTATGGAAGAACTGATCTCCTTCCGCATTGAAGCCTCTCTGGGGGATTCCGACATCACGGAGGATGAGTTGAATGCCCTGGTGGAAGCGGGCGTACCCTTTGTGCGCTTCCGGGGAGAATGGATTGAAGTGGACCCGAAGGAAGTTCGTCAGGTCTTAAGATATATGAAGCGCAACGAGAGCGGAGAGATGACGGCAGCCGACTGGATGCGTCTGGAGGCCGAGGATGGCGAAGACAGGCTGTGGAAAGGCATGTCGGTTACCGGCATGGAAACCTCCGGCCTGCTGGCTTCGCTTATGCACGGCGATGTTCTGCGCGGGATACCGCTGCGTCCGGTGCCGGAGGATCTGAACGGAACGCTGCGTCCTTACCAGGAGCGGGGTTACCAATGGCTTACGGCACTTAGTAGCCTGGGCTTCGGAGTCTGTCTTGCGGATGACATGGGTCTAGGCAAAACCATACAGGTCATCACCTGCCTGCTGGAACAGGCGCTGAATGCACCGCCCGGTGAGAAGCAGGAGCCGGTGCTGATTCTCTGCCCGACCTCGCTGCTGGGGAACTGGCAACGGGAATTGCAGCGCTTCGCCCCTTCGCTTAGCTTGCATATTCACCATGGGGGACGGCGGGTGCGCGGCGAAGGGTTCAGGGAGCTGGCGGCCAGCCATGAGATTGTGCTGACCACCTACCATCTGGCGGGCCGGGACAGCGAAGACCTGGCCGGGGTACGCTGGTCCACCGTTGTGCTGGATGAAGCGCAGTACATCAAGAATCACCGCACCAAGCAGGCGCAGAGTGTCATGAAGCTGAACGCGCCGCACCGGATCGCAATGACCGGGACTCCGGTGGAGAACCGGCTGGGCGAGCTGTGGTCGATTTTTCATTTTCTCAACCCAGGCTATCTGGGGACGTATCATTCCTTCCGTCAGCGTTATGTGTCAGGAGAAGGCGGCGAACGTCTGCGTGAGCTGCACCGCTTGGTATCGCCCTTCCTGCTGCGGCGTCTCAAGAGTGACCCGGATATCTCGAAGGATCTGCCGGAGAAGCTTGAGCTGAAGTCTTATTGTCCGCTTACGGAGACACAGGCTGCATTGTATCAAGGGGTTGTGGATGAGATGCTCGGCGTCATCGGCGAACGCTCGGGCATGGCCCGGCGCGGGCTGGTGCTGTCTTCCCTGACCAAGCTGAAGCAGATCTGCGATCATCCCCAGCTGTTCCGTAAGGATGAGGGGCGGAGCCTGCGCAGTGAGCCCTCGGGCAAAATGGATGTCATGTTCGAGGTGCTCGACAGCATTTCCGAGCTTGGCGAGTCGGCGCTGATCTTCACCCAGTATGTGGCGATGGGCGAGCTGCTGGTCAGCCGGCTGGCCCGAAGATACGGGCAGACACCGCTGTTTCTGCATGGCGGCATTTCGAAGCGTGAGCGCGACGAGATGGTGCATGCTTTTCAGGAGGGAGAAGGTCCAGCCTTCTTCGTTCTGTCGCTCAAGGCAGGAGGCGTAGGCCTCAATCTGACAAGGGCCAATCATGTGCTGCATTATGACCGCTGGTGGAACCCGGCCGTAGAGAACCAGGCGACGGACCGCGCCTTCCGGATTGGACAGCACAAGAATGTGCAGGTGCATAAGCTGATCTGCCAGGGGACGCTGGAGGAGAGGATCGACGAGCTGATTGAACGAAAAAAAAGCCTGTCCGAGCAGGTTGTAGGCTCCGGCGAGAACTGGTTGACCGAGATGTCCAACCATGAGCTTAAAGAGCTGATTGAACTACAGGGACAGGATTGGATGTAGATCAAGTGAGATGCTGTAAAGCAGAAGGAGGAAGCATCTATGAATGAGCTGCTGGAATTGCGGTTGGAGGTGCTGCCCGGAGTCATCAAGGCCACCGGGAGTCTTGGGCCTGCTGCTGAAGGAACAGATGACAGACGCAGCAGCAAAGCCGGAGCAGGGATAGAGAAGCAGGGGGAGCGGGCGGAACCAGTGCCGCAGGTGCAGCGGGAGGCTGTCACCCTGCGCATTCCGCAGTGGACACCCGCCCGGAAGAATGAAGTGCTGCATCAGCTCGCTGCGCATCCGGGAGAATTGTATGATCTGCTGCAGGGCAGCCTGAATGGCGGGCTTGCTGCGCTAGAGATATTGCCAGCAGATGACGAGCTGAGGCTGGTAGCGGATGAACAGGGCACGGGCCTGCTGCCCGCTGAGGAACTGGTGCAGCGGGTTCGGCAGCAACTGACCAAGGAGCCGCTGCTTGCGTTTGCCCTGCGCGGACTGTCCAAGGAAGAGCTGCTCTCCGGCGTGTTTGCTCTCTGGGCGGAGCAGGAGAATGAGCGGATTGAAGAAGAGGGCACGCCTGCGCCTGTGTCGCTGGCCTCCGAGCTGGCCCGGCTGGAGCGCAAGGGTCCGGCCGTCTCATCGGGAGAATGGCTGGCCGAGGCGGCGGCCGAAGGCTCGCTGCATCAGCCGGGGCCGCTGTTTCATGAAATCTCCTCCCGTCCTTTTCCGGCTATGCCTGAGGTGATGGAGCCGGAGGAGGACTGGAGCGCACTCCTGCCTCAGACACCCAAGGCGCGTGAAGGGCTTGCGCTGCTAATGCGCCGGGTCTCGGAAGCCGCGGCGAAGCGTGCGTCAGGCTTGAATAAGCTGTAGGGGCGCGGGTACGTGAGCTGGGCTTGAGAAGCAGTATTCTGCACGGGAATAAGGTGGATAAATCCCTGCCAGCAAAACAAAAGAGGAGCACAATAGTGCCCCTCTTGTAGTCGGATAACTACCTAGCTGTGGTCATGTTACCTTAATGTCTGCCCAGTTATGTTATTCACTTATGCTGCGGTGATGCGCAATTAAGACTTGTTACCACCGCTACCTTCCGACAGCTCCAGGATCTCCCGGCGCAGGCGGAGCATCTTCTGGTCCAGCTCATCAGCGGCACGGGCGGCTTCCTTAAGCTCCTCGGCCACATGGGAGGGAAGCTGTTTGTCGAATTTATAGTAGAGAATATGCTCCATGCTGGCCCAGAAATCCATGGCTAGCGTACGCAGCTGCATTTCTGCCTTCACCCAGCGGGTGCCATCCAGCAGCACCAGCGGAATAGCCACGATTAGATGCAGGCTCTGGTAGCCGTTCGGCTTCGGATGGGCGATGTAATCCTTAATCTCAAGCACACGGATATCCTCGCGGGCACACAAGTGATCCACCAGCCGGTAGATATCCTTCACGAAGGCGCAGACAATTCGCATCCCCGCAATATCATGGATGTACTGCTCCATATTATCCAGGTTAAGCTCATAGCCCTTACGTTCCATCTTTTGCACAATGCTCTTCGGTTCCTTGATCCGTGACTTCACATGCTCGATCGGGCTGAAGCCGTCACGCACCTGCCATTCGGTCCGGATGATATCGATTTTATTCTCAAGCTCATTCAGAGCATGACGGTACAGCGCCGGCAAAGCCTTGAAATTCTCAACCTGCTTGGCAAAATCCTCGTCAATCTGCCACTTCTGCATATCCTTCACATGGACCTGCAACTTGTTCAATGTAGCTTGTGTACTATCATATTCTTCCACTGAAACTCTCCCGGTTTTCGTTATTTGTGACTGTAGACAATGAACGGATGACTACGGCGATCTCATACCCTGTGCTTGCAGCTGATCTGATTCTATTTTAACCGATGTACAGCCCAGGAAGCAAAATAAAACCGTAACCCTGACCGAAGAGAAACATTCTTCCCTCCGGCGCGTATTAGCACAGTATAGGCATTAAGCCGTCCGTAAGGCGCAGCTCTGTTCATTCTTATTTGTTGGTGGGAGAGCCTGTGCCGTAACCTTCATCCTGATAGCCCGTGTTCTCCAGCTTCTGCAGGACCTTCAACCCTTCGATCTGAAGGCGTGTCTCGTCGGTACCGTGGTCGTGCAGATACTGGAACAGGCGTATGGTGGCGTCATCGAACTGTTCTGCGGCATCATCGTGATCGGCTGACTTGTAGGGGACCAATGCACGCCGGAAGGCGTAGTCATCTCCACTGGACAAATCGGTGAGGAGATCCTGAAGCACGGTCAGCCCGTCATTCGATAGCAGAATCTCGTAGTCACTGGAATCGCCCCTCTCTTCCTGAATCAGACCGTGATTCACAGAGACGAAATATCGGTTAAGGTTATCGTCAGGCACAATTCATCCCTCCATCATTCGATAATGTACGGGTACGCAGGAACGGAGGACAGCAGAAGGCAATACGTATGATTGCTTCTTCCGCAGCATACTCATTCCAATAAGAACGTTAGCCGCCTCTACTTGGTATTTACCACATGACGACAAATAATGAATCTGCCGTGGACTTTTGGTATGATAGAATCACATTTCCGCTGCTGCATGGAGCGGCAATTGGAATAGAAGGATATACGCGGCTGCGAATCAGCCTATTCTCACTCTGGAGAAGGAGGAACTACAATGAATTTTCTGCAACGCATTAAAGACGGTGCCAGCCGGGTGAGTGAAAAAGCGCAAAGCTCGGTGGAAGTGAGCAAGCTGAATGGGCAGATTTCGGATATTGAGCATGAGATGCAGGTTGAATTTTTGAAAATGGGGAAGCTTTTCTACGAGGGATATCGTTCAAGGGATATGTCGGTGGCTGAAGGCCAGATGATCGAACTTGCGCGGGGCTGTAACAAGCTGCAGGAGCAGATCGAGGGTGTACGCTCAAGAATTGCCGAGCTGAGGAATGAACGCCTATGCGCCTGCGGTCAGATCGTGGCGATGGATGCCAATTTCTGTCCACATTGCGGACGTAAGCTGGAAGCACGCAAACCGGAGGGCCGGGGGCCGGAGGAGCAGGAAATCTCACTGCGTAAGGAACCGTCTTCGGCGGCAGCCGCTGCCGCAGCTCCGCCTGCGGTTACCGTACATACGGTGCTGGAGCATGAAGATGAGGAAGACCAATACTACGGCGAGGAAGAGCTGACCGAAGCGGAACGGGAGCTGGCCAGAAGACCCGAAGCGCGTGTGCAGTACGCTGAGGTGCTGCCTGAACGGGAAGAAGAGGCAGAGCTGGAGGAGGTTGACCGGATGGTTGCCGGTTCTGACCGGAGCCGCCGGGAGGCAGATGAGCTGGAACGGGAACGGGAGCGGCAACTCGAGCTGGACCGCCGGATCAGGGACTGGAAGGCAAGTGAGCCAGACGAAGAGCGGGTAGCCGGAGACGCGGATACACGGGAGATCGTGAATTGCCAGATCTGCCGCGCAGATCTGCCGAAGGGCTCTATGTGGTGCCCGCGCTGCGGCTCGGAGCAAATATAGACAGTGTAGTACTGACAGCTTAGGGGGACAACATAGATGGAACAGTTGCTACTGCATCTGCGCAATTTGGGTTTCACAGAGATGGAATCCAAAATTATGGTTGAGCTGGCCACCAAGGGCCAGGCTTCGGGCTACGAAGTGGCAAAGCAGCTAGGAGTATCAAGATCGAACGTATACGCGGCGCTTCAGCGCCTGACCCAGCAAGGCTACGTGCGCTGCGGAGAAGGGGAGCCGGCACGCTACAGTGTGCTGGACCCGGAAGAGCTGGCGACGATGATTTCCGGCCGGGTGCAGGCCTCGCTTGCGTATATGGAGAGTGAAATGCCGCGCGGAGGTCCGGTCAGCCCCTCCTTCTACAACGTAGAGGGTGACCGGAATGTAATCGGAGAGCTCGTCCGCCAACTGAATCTTGCCGCTCAGGAGATTGTAGTGGATGTGTGGCGGGAGGAAGCCTCGCTGCTGCGCAGTGAGCTTGAGCAGGCGGAGAAGCGCGGAGTGAAGCTGCTCTGGGCCTTTGACGGCGGTGACGCTGTACCGGCACCTTTTCCGGTGTGGCCGCCCCTGCCGGGCAAGCCGGAACGCAGCGGAGGCCGGAAGTTCTCCTTCGTCGTGGACCGGAGCTGGTGCATGCTCGGCATGCGCTATGAGGACGGGAGTGCCCAGGCCGTGGTTACCGAGCATCCGGTGCTTGTGGAGCTGCTGCTCAAATCTTTTACACAGGAAATGGTATTGTTCGAGCTGGAGGAGGATATGGGCCCCGATCTGCAGAGACGCTACGGGGAGCGCTACAGCCGGATCTACAGCAAATATGTGCTGCATGATCAGGAGGAATCCGGGGAAGAGCCGGAGGAATAGGGCTACAATAGCAAGTGCCCAAGTTCACTAAGCAAGGGAGGTGACAAGCATGGAGTGTATTGTACATTTTGAAGTGCAGCATGCAGAGGGCGTCAAGCCGCTGCGCGGACTGCTGTTCCTGGAAGAGGGTAAGACCCCGGGAGAACAAGAGCTGGTGGAGATGTTCAAGGACATGAAGTTCAACGTGCGGCTGGATGACCGGGAAAAATGGATTTTCAAGCCCGTGGCTCCGGGAGAAAGTTATTCCGAGATCCGCATTACCAGCTTTGACAACGGGAAGAAAAGCAGCAAGCCGGAGGGTGAGCTGAAGTCTATAGTCGGCAACTTACTGCCCCAGAAACCAACAGGGATATAACCGGAGCAGCGGCGTTCCAGCGGTTTTTGTCCGCTAGTAAAATTACTGCTGCTAGCGGAGGATATCTTTGTGAAGAAGGTCTATTCCTGCACGAAGCAGGAAACGGACCGGGCGGAAACGTGAAATATATAACAAAGAGCAGGCCCAAGGTATTCCCCTGGGCCTGCTCTTTGTGTTGGGAGAAATATCATTCCAACTTCTTCATTAGCTAGAACAATCTGCAGCCAGACCAATCTGCTCCTAACGGACCTGAGAGACCTTATCCCCTGGAAAACAACACTTTTGGTGTCTTAACGGACCGAGAGGAGACCTTAAGTGGACCTCTGTCAAGAAAGTAGATACTCACGCAACGGATGCCGTCGTAAATTGCTTAGCGAATCGGGCGGGGGAAAGATACCCCAGCGTGCCATGCATTCGCTTCCGGTTGTAGTAAAACTCAATGTATTGGTAAATGTCCTGGTACGCCTGCCCTGGAGTTTTGAAACGCGGGTTACAGTAAATGAGCTCCTTCTTCAAGATACTGTGCCAGGATTCAATACAAGCGTTATCGTAACAGTTTCCTTTGCGGCTCATACTTGATTCCATCTGGTACGTCTTCAACTGCTCGGTATATTCCTTGGAGGTATACTGCGATCCCCGATCCGAGTGGTGGAGCAGCCCCGGGCCGGGTCGCTTGGCTTGATAGGCAGCCTGCAAGGCGTCTAAGACCAAGCTGGTTTCCATGTGGTCCGATAACCGCCACCCTACAATTTCGCGCGTGCACAGATCCATGACGCTGGCCAGGTACAACCGGCCTCCACGGCAGGGGATGTACGTAATATCTGTCACCCAGGCGGTATTGGGCTTGTCGACGGTAAACTCTTGATTCAGTGTGTTCGGGGCAATAGGGTTGTTGTGCTTGGAATCCGTGGTCTGTACACGGTACGGCTTAGAGACCACCGAGCGGAGCTTCATTTGCCGCATGTACACACTCACCGTACGTTCGGTGAGGGTATAGCCTTCCTGGTGCAGCAGTCGAGTGATTTT
>NZ_JBHUKY010000106.1:0-11808 GCF_042684125.1 Paenibacillus rhizoplanae
GCAGTTGAGAAACTCTCAGCAAATCGCCTAATCTTTTTAAAAATGTGACCTTAGATTTTGGCCCAGTCTTGCTATTTAACAAATCGAATTATGAAATTGACTCCATAGTGCAATAGATGGCTAAAGAGGAGCTTGAACCCGCTCCGACTAAGACTGTAGCTTAGAGCTTCTAACTCCTATTGTTAGCTAATTAGCTACTAGCCTCTAACTCCCAGCTTCTACTCATCCCCACACCACTCCGCCGGAACGACTCATCCTCTTTCCGTCTCCCCCGCAGGCCTAAGCCTGCGAGATCAGATGTGTCGCAATAGAGTGCGCAGGCAGTGTGCATTCGGCGGTTTCAGTGCCCAGTCCCAGCGTCAGCGTACGTGCTTCCCCGCCTTCGTTCATCAACACCACAGCAAGGCTGCCGTCCGGGTTACGGAACGCTGCGGCCAGCACCCCTTCAGCAGCCGCTTCCAGCCCGATCCGTACCGCACCCGGCGCAATGAATTTGCTGAAATGCCCGATGTAATAATACGAGCTGTTGTAGTGGACCTCGTCTGTAGCCGTATCCGCAATCACCGGAGCATCGCAGAGATTGCCCACATGGTTCGGCCCGCCCGTCTCGTCCAGCACCAGATTCCAGTCCAGGTAGCCTTCGGTCCAGGCATTCAGATCGCCGATCATATTGCGGCCGTAGCGCTCGCCCGTGAACCATTCCCCCAGACGCACGCCGCCCTCCTGGCAGCCTTCAGTGAAGAGTACATGCTTATCCGGGAAAAGCTCATGCACCTGCTCCACGTTGCCGAACTCCTCGCCGCCGTACCAGTGGATACCGGTCCCCCAGACATACTTTGCAGCTTCCGGGTCCGACAGAATCGGGGTCACGCGCTCGACCATAATATCGCGGTTATGGTCCCAGATCACGATGTTCACATCGCCCATTCCGGCTTCGTGCATCACGGGGCCGAGATGGTTTTTGACAAAATCACGCTCTTCCTCAGCACTGTACACGCAGGAGTCCCAGGTCTGCACCGCTGCCGGCTCATTCTGCACAGAGACAGCCCAGACCGGAACGCCTTCCTTGCGGTAGGCCTCGATGAATTTGGTATAGTACTGTGCCCAGACCGGCGCATACTCCGGCTTCAGCGAGCCGCCGTTGTTCATCTCCCCGTTGGTCTTCATCCAGGCGGGCGGGCTCCACGGGGAGGCCAGCATGGTGAACGGTCCGCCCCGGACCTTCATGGCATCCTTAATCAGCGGCAAAACCCACTTATGATCACGCGAGATATCAAAGGTCTTAAGCTCCGTATCCCCATCCTCCACATACGTATAATTGCCGAGTGCGAAGTCGCAGCTATGGATATGCACACGGCCCATACTGTAATTCAGCCCGTCTACCGGATCGAAATACCGCCGGATGACCTCTGTACGCTTCGCCGGACTCATCCGGGACAAGGTATACGCCGCTGCTTCAGTGAACGCGCCGCCAAAACCAATAATGGTCTGGAACGCCTGCTCCGGGTGCAGCACGATATCTGCTTTTGCCGCTGCGCCCTCTGCGCTAAACTGAATGCCATCCTTGGAACTCAGGCGATCTCCTGTATCTTTTGCGGTGACTACGGTTTGAACGGTGAACATGTCAATCACTCCTCTTCGAATGGTGAAAACGAAAGAAATCGAAACCGGTTTCGATTTTGCCGAAAAAAAAGGTATTCCTGAATGAACGCACCTTCATCACATGCGCGGCGGTGCGCAGGAATCCCTCACAATAATCTCCACAGGCAGCACAAGCGCTTCCTGAACCGTACCTGGACCGTTCATAGATGCCAGCAGCAACTCCGCCGCCCGGGTCCCCAGCAGTCCGGTATTCTGGCGTACAGTGGTCAGCGCAGGCGTGACGTATCCGGCAAGCTCAATGTCGTCATAGCCCATCACCGAGACATCCTCCGGCACTGCAAGCCCCAGATCCTTAGCCGCCATTACCGCACCCAGGGCCAGCAAGTCACCCGAAGCAAAAACAGCCGTCGGCCGCTGCGGCAGCGCCAGCAGACGCTTCATTGCAGCATAACCATTCTCCAGCGCGTAGAAGGCTCCCTCGGCCACATATTCATCCGGCACCTCAAGTCCCTGCTGCTCCATCGCCGTTCTGTACCCCAGCTCCCGCTGCTGCCCCGGATAGGTGTTCCCGCCTCCCGAGATATGGGCAATCCGGCGGTGTCCAAGACTAACCAGATACTCTACCGCCTGCAGGGCACCCGTCATGTTATCCGAACAGACTGTATGCGACAGCTCCGTCTCGAAATCGAGCACCACGGTCGGAATATCACTCTCGAGCAGCTCCCGGAAATACGGGTCATCATAATCAGAGAGGAACACTACCACCCCGTCGACGCCGCGAATCCGGCAGTTCTCCAGATATCCGCTCTGCTTGCCGCCGACATCCTTCGAGATGAACATGAGGGCATAGCCCTTGGCTACGGCAACCTGCTTGAAGCTCTCAATCACTGCGCTGAAAAAAGGATGGCGGATTCCCGCCCCCGTGTTCTCCACAAACAGCACACCGATGGTCCAGGACTTCTTGGTCGTCAGTGTACGTGCATGCGCATTGGGAAGATACCCCATCTCCCGGGCGGTACGCAGAATCTCCTCACGCGTCTTCGCCCGCACATCGGAATAGTTATTGAACGCCTTGGACACTGTGGTTGGTGAGTAGCCGGTCCTTTTGGCAATATCGTATATCGTGGTCATTCCGGTTCACTCCCGCAGCTCAATGAAAGCCCTTTTATGTTCACTGACATTCTAACTTCTTTCGGGACGGCCGTCCAGCATAAAATATCTTTGGACCTCAGGCAGCAGCGTCACGATCTGAATCAGCATTCCCAGCGACATATAGAACACATGAATCAAGCTGACCCTGTTCCACATGAAGGTCTGCACCATAATCCAGATAATCTGGCCAAAACCGATATAGAGCGAAAAGCTCCAGGCCGCATGCCGTTCCTTGAACGGTGTCAAGGCGTAGCTCCAAGCCCACTGCGGCTGCTTCCAGAGGCCGTACAGCACGAGCAGCGGGAGCATGCCGAATACGAACAACAGCAGCAGCCCAGGGACAGCAAAGCTGTGAAAGGGCATTCGTACCATTGCCGAGACAGGCATGCCGAGCAATTCTCCGCTGGGATCTGCCAGCAGCGCCAGCCCGCCTACGATGGCCCCCAAGCTCAAAAAACCTTGAAGTACAACCAGCACCTTAACAGCGGCTGGCATTTTTTTAGCTGCGTTCATCCTCATTCCTCATTTCAGGCACATGTTTTCCGGCTACGGATTAGGGCTATTTCTGGTTAGCGCCTATGCTTTATTGAGATTTTACAGATTTCTCCTCAAGATTGCCGGGAAAGAAATCACACTCCGGAAAATTTACATGATGTGCCTGCTGTGTGAATGTCTGCGGTTTACGCTATACTAGTATCAATTAGGACAACTACTGACATCAACGGATGCATGCAAGTATATGTACTTATCATTCACAATACAGAAGGGATTGGATGGTTGCGGCTTAAGGGCCGCTTCTGCCAAGTACACTTATGACTGAGACCACAACTCTACCACCATCCAAAAAATGCGCGTACTGCCATCAGCTTAAGCCGCTCGCTGAATTCCGCAGGCGCACAGGCAAGCGCGCCAAAGGCGTGTCCCGGCGCGGAGCGTGCCGGGAATGCCGCAAGCTCCGCGAGGCCGAAGCTTCCTTGCCGCCAGTGCATTCAAGCGTAGCGCCTGCCCTGCCGGAGCGCCAGGCCGGACCGGCCGGTCCCCTCAAGCGGGACAAGGGGCCGGTCTCTATCTCCGGGGCAGCTGCGCCCGAGAAGGCAAAGCCGCCCATAGTCCAGCCCCGTCCAGCCTCCCGGCCGGAACGTGCCCGGGACGCTAGAGGCAGCGCGGGCACAGCCGGCCTTAAGGGCAAGGCGCGTCCCCGGCATGCCGCCGAGACCGGGCGCAGCCTTCCGCAGCAACGCGGGCCGAAGCCCGATCCGCAGGATGCCTCTGTCCTGATTCCTTCGTCCAAGGGCATGATTCTCATGCGCGGGCACAGCGATAAGGGCCGCCGCTGGCATCAGGAGATCGACCTTGAGCTTGCCGTGACGCTGGTCAAGGAGCATGCAGCCATCGTCGTGAACCGGCGTACGATCCGCCGCATATACAGCAACAAGGACTTCCGCGCCTATATTTTGACGCGGGACAACTATACCTGTTATTTCTGCGGCCAATACGGGGATACCATTGATCATCTGCTCCCCCGCGCCAAGGGCGGGCATACTACGCCGGACAACTGCGTCTGTGCCTGCAATTTATGCAATCAGACAAAGGCCGACCAGTTAGTGGAGCAATTTATGAGCCGGTAATGTTCTTGACCCGTCCAACCTGGCCGTCCGCCAGCCGTACCTTGATTCCGTGCGGATGGCGGGGCGAGTTGGTCAGGATGTCTTTCACTGTGCCGTGCGTGAGCTTGCCGGTCGCCTGATCCTGCTTCAGTACGATGTCTACCTGAATGCCGGGGCGGATATCCGCTCTTACTTGTCCGTTCATAATACACTCTCCTTCCGGTAATATTTGTGTTATATATCGTCTACTTCCTCTTACAGATAAGGATGAACAGCCATGGCTTTTGGAATCAACCGGGCGGAATTAACCCGCTGGAAACAGGCCGTCTCCGCAGGGGAGATTGCGTTCCTGACCCATTACTGGATCGATAAACGCTACCCTGAGATTACAACAGTCACCAAGGTGGGCTGCAGCGATCTGCCCCGCCTGCGGGAGTGGTGCAAGAAGCACGGTCTCCCGGCGCGGTATATTCATAACCGCCAGCCGTTCCCCCACTTCGACCTCATGGGCCCGAAGCAGGCGGAGATTCTCCGGCAGGAGGGCTTATGGGAGCACCTGGAACGCTTCCGTATGCTCTGATGAACGGCAGACTGCGGAGCGCCTGTGACCGGGCGGTTATTTCGGGTTCCGCAGATCCTTCATAATCCGGCGGCCGGTCGGGGTCTGGGCCAGCCCGCCCCCGGCCGTCTCCCGGTGCTTCTCGGGCATCGCAGACCCAACCTCCAGCATGACCTTGATCACTTCATCGGACGGAATCACGCTGCGGACGCCGGCCAAGGCCATATCCGCCGCCGCCAGCGCCGTAACGGCACCGAAGCCGTTGCGGACAATGCATGGAATCTCCACAAGTCCGCCTACCGGATCACAGATCAGCCCCAGTGTATTTTTGAGCGCGAGACCTACCGCATGTACAGCCTGTGCCGGAGTCCCGCCGCGCATCTCGGTCAACGCTCCCGCCGCCATGCCGATCGCTGAACCCACCTCAGCCTGACAGCCGCCTTCCGCACCCGATACAAAAGAATTATTAGCAATAACATACCCTATCGCTCCAGCCGCGAACAAACCAGAGACCATATAATCATCGTCCCAGCCAAAGCGCTCCTGACAGCTCAGGAACACACCGGGAATAATCCCGCAGGAGCCGGCAGTCGGTGTGGCAATAATCCGGCCCATGGAGGCGTTCACTTCAGAGACGGCAAGGGCATACGCCATCGCCTGGCCTGCCGGTCCCCCGAGACAAGGCTCATCCGCTGCATTATAGGCGGCCACCCGCTGGGCATCCAGCCCTGTCAGGCCGCTGCGTGAGGTGGTGTCTTCGGTCATGCCGCGCTGCACCGCTTCCTTCATGACCCCGTAATACTCGCGCATGGTGGCGAATTCCTGCTCCTGGGAACGGCCGGATTCGGCGCTCTGCTCCTCAAGCATTAGAGCGCCGATTCCCAGCTCCCGCTCCCCGCATAGTACAGCCAGCTGGCTGAGTGTTTGAAAATTCATGTTGTGATGTCCTTCCCCTTCTGTGTCTGTTCTTGTGTATTGCCATTCAAATCGACTACCTTGACGCTCTTCACTGCCGGAAGTGCCCGCAGCTTCTCCAGCAGCTCCGCCGTGGCTGGCTCATCCAGCTCCAGCACCGTTAGGGCTGCGCCGCTGCGGTTCTTCCGGTCCAGTGACATATGTCCGATATTGAACTGGCCCTCCCGCATAACATCCGTAACACTGGCCAGCACACCCAGATAATCCATATGCTGAATCAGCACCGTCGGGTACATGCCGGTCAGCTTCACACTGAAGCCGTCAATATCCACAATCTCAATATTGCCGCCGCCGATGGAGGTGCCGGTTAGGGTCATCTCTGTCCCGCTCTCCCTGCCTGCAAGACGCAGACGGACCGTATTGGGATGGGGAAACAGCCCCGTTCCCTGACCGAAGAAGATGCTCATCCCGGCTTCGGCCGCAAGCTCAATGGAATCCGGCAGCCGGTGGTCGTCCGTGGCGAAATCAAGCAGGCCTCCGGCGATCGCCCGGTCTGTCCCATGTCCTTGATAAGTCGCGGCAAAAGAACCAAAGAACGTAACCTCGGCCTCTCCCGGCAGCTCACCAAGCACCTGCCTTGCCGCCCGTCCGATCCGCGCGGCTCCCGCTGTATGAGAACTGGAAGGCCCGACCATGGCCGGACCTATAATTGAGAATACATCTTTAAATCTCATAGTTCTGGTCTCCCGCTATCTGAATTCGGCCATGTACAGTGAATGATGTAAGGATGTCCATCCGTTCATTGTACAGCACCTATATATTATACTGCGTCCGCACCAAAGCTACACTATTACATGAATTGTGACCTATTATCCGCTGCTCTTTTATTTCGAGAAAAGCAACAGCCCGTCCCGCTCCTGCCAGCCAATACGGGTCCAGAAGCTACGGCCCAGGGCATTATCTTCGATCACCATGAGATGGCATTTCGTTATGCCTGCTTCCCGCAGCTCCGCGAGGCAACGCCTCACCAGCTCACGGCCTGTACCGCTTCCCCGGCTGCCGCTGTCGACAGCCACATGATACATATAGCCTCGGCGTCCGTCATACCCGCACATCGCTGTGCCCATTAGAGTGCCATCTTCCTTCACGCACACCTGGCTGATCCCCGGATTCCGCTCCAGATAACGGATAATATGCTCACGTGAGTCGGCTTCACTGAGACCCATTCCGTCCGTATTCTCCCATAACCGGTAAGCCGCTTCGTAATCGTCCCCTGTCATTGCTCTATATATCATTCATTCTCCCCATTTCTAAGTTATGACTCCACTTCAAGCCGCACGCTTTTCTGGGCGCATGCATACCCATATACGGAAGAGATGAGCCAGCAAGGAGGAGTAACCCCAGATGAACCCTGTGTATCCTTATTATGGTGAAAAGACGGTCTGTCATGTCCAGCCTGTCGCTTTCCCCCCTCAGCACCAGGACCGCCAGCCCGGGCTGGAGAGCGTGATGCAGCCGCCTCCAATCAGCGAGCAGCCGCAAGGCAGAAACGGGCGGCTTCAGGGAGAGACCGCGCTGATTACCGGCGGAGACAGCGGTATTGGAAGAGCGGCGGCATTCGCTTTTGCCAGAGAGGGGGCAGATATTGCTATCGCCTATCTGGATGAAGCTGCCGATGCCGCAGCGACCCAGCGCCGGATTGAAGAACTGGGACGCCGCTGCCTGCGGATCGAGACGGACCTGCGCCATAAGGAATGCTGCTTCGCAGCGGTAGAGCATACCGTGCGGACCTTCGGCAAGCTGGATATTCTGGTCAATAACCACGGCGTTCAATATCCGCAGAAGAGTATTCTGGATATCTCGGAGGAGCAGCTGTATCAGACGTACCGGACGAACATTTTCCCGTTCTTTTTCCTGACTCAGGCGGCGCTTCCGCATCTGCATCCCGGGAGTTGCATCATTAACACCGCCTCCATAACTGCTTACCGGGGCCACAAGGAGCTGATTGACTATTCATCCACCAAAGGCGCTATCGTCTCCTTCACCCGTTCTCTCGCCTTGTCCCTCGCCGGCAGCGGCATCCGTGTCAACAGCGTAGCTCCCGGTCCGGTCTGGACGCCGCTGATTCCTGCCAGCTTCTCTGCGGAGGAGGTCAGTGCCTTCGGTACTGAGACTCCGTTCAAACGTGCGGCACAGCCTTACGAACTGGCAGGAGCCTATGTCTACCTGGCCAGCGATGATGCTTCTTATGTAACCGGCACCTGCATTCATGTTAACGGCGGGGACATGGTGACCAGCTGATCCATGTCCAGGCTTCAGCCGGTCATTCCGGCCGTGTTCATTCCCCAACCCGAAAGGATGTATAGCGATGAATCAACACAAGGATTTCAACCTGCCTTCTGTCCGCCTGAATGCGGGCATGTACGCTCTGACCAAGCTGTCGGCCGCCGGATTGACCTTCATCCTGATCTCCCTGTTCATGCTGATCCATGGCTATGAGAACGGGATTCCGTCCGGCTGGCCGGTATCGGTGCCTTATGCCATCTACGCCTACGGCCTACCGGCTGCCATCCTGGCCGATGCGCTGCTGCGCTTGTTCCGTTCCACCTCGCTCAGCCCGGCACTGGCCCTGTACGCCATTGCCGGCTATGGCGCCGGCCTGTGGCTCGCTGCGGAGCAGGGCGGCGACGCCCTCGTCTCCGGCCTTACTGGACTCGCAATCCTGCTGCTTTTCCGCATCGCCCAAATCGCGGGCGAACGCTTCCCGATCCTGCTTCCCTTCTTCGCTCTGTTCATTCCGCTGGTCTGTCTGGTTCTATTCTGACCTGGCGGGTTCAGGCAGGGCGGAGCATTGGGAGGGCTGGGATGGCGGGTAAGGCTGGATACCGGGCTGGATGGGATCAGTATTCGGAAACCGCAAACCCTTCTCACCGCACATTGTGTTCGGTTTTCCGCATACATTGGGACCACACGCCTCCGTCAGGCCCAATATGGTCGGTTTTTCGACTATATTTGGACCATACGTCTCCGTCACGCCCAATGTGGTCGGTTTTTCGATTACATTGGGACCACACGTCTCCGTCAGGCCCAATGTGGTCGGTTTTTCGACTATATTTTGACCACACGTCTCCGTCACGACCAATGTGGTCGGTTTTTCGATTACATTGGGCCCGATGACCTCGCGCTGGCACATTGCGTTAACTCTTATCGTCCGGTGCATCGCGCTCAATAGGATGCCCGAAGCAAACAATTAGAGAAATGTGTCTTAATTCATCTGTTTCTGCCGATTACAGGCAAGCAGGTGGAAAAACTACAACTAATAAAGTTAGTTTTGCCGCCTTGGGTGAAATGCGCTAAATTAAGTGTCGTTTATCCAACTAACGTCCCTCCAGGGCTCATCCGATTATCAGCAGGTGGACAAAATCCACCTATTATCCGCTAAAGCAGATAGCAGACTAACATAGACTTTGAACTCCCAGCAGGCCGTACGCCAGAGAAAGAACTTGTACTTGTTAAAGGAAGAGTTGGAGACATCAAGCGCGGTGCTTACACTTACAGCGCCTCGATAATATCCCCCGCCATCAGGGCGGCAGGATGGTCCCGCTTCCGGGCGGCGCGTTCTCCGGCCAGCCCGTGCAGGTAAACTCCGAACGCTGCGGCCTGATCCGCATCCAGACCCTGGGCCAGCAGACCGGAGATGATGCCAGTCAGCACATCCCCCGCACCGCCGGTACCCATGCCGGGATGCCCGGTGATGTTGATATAGGCCTGCCCTTCAGGCGTTGCTATTACGGTATGGGCGCCTTTGAGCACAAGGATCACTCCATGCTCAACTGCGTAGGACAATGCCAATCCGATCCGGTCCCGCTGCACCTCAGCTGTAGATATTCCCGCCAGACGGGCCATCTCCCCCGGATGCGGGGTCAGAATAACCGGATGGCGGCGGCTCCAGCTCCGGTAATCGGCATCTGCCAGTATATTCAACGCATCCGCATCGATAACCATAGGACCGTCCGTCTCCTCCCACAGTCTGCGGAGCCACTCCGTATCTCCTTCGAACCGGCCCAGGCCGGGGCCGATGGCTATACAATCGCGGCTGGCACTCAGCCGCAGCACTTCAGCGGCCGTACCCGCTTTCCACTCCCCGTCGCCTCCGGCGACCGGGGCCAGCATCAGCTCCGGTACGGAACCGATCACATAGGGCAGCAGCTTCTCCGGCAGCGCCCAAGTTACCAGCCCGCAGCCTGCACGCAGTGCAGCGCGGGCAGACAACAGGCCTGCGCCGCTCATGCGCAGGCTTCCTGCTGCAAGCAGGACATGCCCGTAGGTGCCCTTGTGGCCCTCGGGCGAACGGCGGCGCGCCAGGTCAACCTTAAGGCGCGCCGTCAGTACTTCCGGCGTCAGCAGGCTGACCTTGACGCCGCCCTCCCGGGCAAGGGCAGCGGGCATACCGATGGAGCGGACCACGACCCGCCCGGCGGCCTCTGCGCCGGGATATTGCAGCAGCCCTCGCTTCAGGAACGCGAGGCAGACGGTCACTGACGCATGCATGCAGGGCTCATGCGTCTCCCCCGTGTCCGCATCCAGCCCGCTGGGGATGTCCGCGGACACAATGGCTCTGCCGCTGGCATTCGCAGCGGCAATCAGCTCCGCATAGGCACCGCGCGGGGCTCCCGCGCTGCCTGTGCCGAGCAGCGCATCTACGATGCCGCTGCATGCGGCAAGGTCCAGGGCATCCTTGCCGTAGACTACGGCAGGAATGCCCATGGCTGCAGCGGCATCACGCTGCAGCGCGGCTTCGCCGGCCAGCGACTCCGGCGCGGCCGCGTACACCAGCGTGACGGCGATGCCGGCCTCACGCAGATGCCTGGCGGCGGCGAGGCCATCGCCGCCGTTGTTGCCCTTGCCGGCGAGGACGAGCCAATGCTCTCCGCCGGCACCGGCAAGCGTCAGCGCCGCATCTCCGCTGACGGTGAAGCCCGTAGCGTCAGCGCCGAAGCCTGGTGCCCCGCGCCCGCTGGACGCATCCGCTACGCCACCAGTTGCTCCCGTTTCGCTACACCGCACTACACCTCCAGCCGTGCCTGCTCCAACACGCCGTGCATTACCACCGACTACACCCGCTCCGTCCCGCCCCACATCACTACCTGGCACTCCCGCTTCATTCCTCCGCACTCCACCATCAACCGCTCCAGCCCCCCACGCCCCGCCACCAGCCGAGCTTGCCCGGCGGCGGCACAAGGCGATGACCTCCTCGGCAATAGCCCGTCCGGCATTTTCCATCAGGGCGATGGCCGGGATGCCCAGCCGCTCAATCGTGTCGCGGTCGAATGCCCGCATCTCCTCCGCTGTCACTACATCCATTGGTCCAGACCTCCTTTATAGTTGCTTCGATTGTACTAAGTCCCGTTTCAGCAAGCAAATAGCCCAGGTAGCTCATGGCGGCCAACGAATAACGAGTAACGCTCTGCCTAAACAGCAAAAAGTCCTCCCGCTACGAAGAGGACCTCTATGTTAGATAGATAAGGATTCACAACTACCTGCTTTTGAACCTCCACACCCTTAAAAGGGTGGGATTCTTAGCTAGTTAGCGGGCGCAACCGTTTCCGCTTTGCCCTACTGCTAAGTTAAGGGCGAGTTCATTCGCCCATCCTAGATCAGAGCTTATAGCTACCTAGGCTGGCAGACTGTTACCATCTGCCACAGGTTGACGCATGATGTTGATGGCACCGACCCGATCCCGATGTGCTGTATAACCGCAGTTGCAATGATACGTTCGATCCTTTGCTTTGTTCCGCTCTCCACAAGAGGGACAGCCTTGCGAGGTGTAGGCCGGATTCACTTCAACCACTTGGATTCCAGCAAGTGTCGCCTTATATGCGATGAACATTTGCAACTGATAGAACGACCATTGATGCAGATTTTTAGCGTTTTTACGACTTGTTCTTGTCGTCTTACGAATATTCGTCAGTT
>NZ_JBHUKY010000106.1:12003-13135 GCF_042684125.1 Paenibacillus rhizoplanae
ACTTGAGGTTACGGCAACAGCAGGCACTTTCAAGCCTAGATCAATCCCCATCACTTCATCACCATCGACTGGTTTGGTGGGGCGTTCGATTGAAATTTGAACAAACCATTTTGCTGATTTTTGAACCACGCGCAGAAGTCCAAGCTTCCCATTCGAAAGGATGTCTCGCTCCCGATCCGAAAGAAGCGCAGGAACCGCAAGACGTTGTACTTTTCCATCCAGGATCACCGGGAAAGAAATGGTGTTGCCCCAAATCGTATAATTTTGATTGTTCACGTAGTACACCCTCTTTTGAAGAAGAGGTCGCTTCTTCGTTTTCTTGAACCGCTGAAATAGGCTTTTGGCATCTCGAATCACTTGATTCTTTACAGCAGAGGGGAGATTGGCATGAACGGTTTTTGAAGTTAGTTGCGGAAACGTTCCAGACCTTTCTGCTTGCTCCGTTAATTCGTTGACGGTTCGAATATATTCGCCCCCCATATCCACCAGTACAGACGGACGGGGTGGAAAAATGCGGATTTGAATCGTTACGGTTTGCAGGGTCTCACCCCCTTGTTTTTTGTTCCTCAACATATCGTTTGATCGTTTCGCTTGAAACGTTCCCTGCCGTACTGACCAAGTAGGCACGAGTCCAGAGGGAAGGCAAGTGGTTCAAGTGCTTACATTGTTCACGGAGGCGCCGGGAAGTGATTCCTTTGAGTTTCGCCATAAGTTCTGCGGGAGAATCGGTGGGCAGTGCGTTTAGAACAATATGCACATGATCAGGTATGACCTCCATTGCGAATAGCTTCCAATCATGTTCAGCACATATCTCCATAACGATTTGCTCAAAATGAATCTCCACTTGATCGACTAGCACTTTACGTCTGTATCTTGGGCAAAAACAAAATGATAGTTAATTAATGATAAGGTAGTTTTGGTATTTCTGTAGGATTGTCAATTTTGACAGCATAAGGATGTCCCTTAAACAAAGACGATTCATCCCACCCCTAAAGGAGTGGGCTTTCTCGACCAAATTCTGTAATGATGAGTCAATTTCATAATTCGATTTGTTAAATAGCAAGACTGGGCCAAAATCTAAGGTCACATTTTTAAAAAGATTAGGCGATTTGCTGAGAGTTTCTCAACTGCT
>NZ_JBHUKY010000107.1:0-560 GCF_042684125.1 Paenibacillus rhizoplanae
CCGTAATCCGCTATGAGCGATGGGGTGACGCAGGAGGGTAGTGACGCGGACTGATGGATATGTCCGTCTAAGCAGTGAGGCTGGTGTGTAGGCAAATCCGCACATCGTAAGGCCAGGCTGTGATGGGGAGCGAAAATTACAGTAGCGAAGGTCATGATCTCACACTGCCAAGAAAAGCCTCTAGCCAGGAGAAGGTGCCCGTACCGCAAACCGACACAGGTAGGCGAGAAGAGAATTCTAAGGCGCGCGGAAGAACTCTCGTTAAGGAACTCGGCAAAATGACCTCGTAACTTCGGGAGAAGAGGTGCCTCGGTAGGGTGAATAGCCCGAGGGGGCCGCAGTGAAAAGGCCCAAGCGACTGTTTAGCAAAAACACAGGTCTGTGCGAAGCCGTAAGGCGAAGTATACGGGCTGACGCCTGCCCGGTGCTGGAAGGTTAAGGGGAGTGGTTAGGAGTAATCCGAAGCTGTGAACCGAAGCCCCAGTAAACGGCGGCCGTAACTATAACGGTCCTAAGGTAGCGAAATTCCTTGTCAGGTAAATTCTGACCCGCACGAATGG
>NZ_JBHUKY010000108.1:0-1523 GCF_042684125.1 Paenibacillus rhizoplanae
AACCGTTCAGACTCGAATACGACGGCCATAGCTTTCGGCGTCTGCTTCACCTGCTGCTCGAACAGCGCGTGGATTGTTTGGTCCTTCGGATACTCCGTCTTCGTGTCGTTAAATGCGATAAGCAGCTGACGCTTCTCTTCTTCTACGACCAGCTCAATCTCGTCCAGCTGCATGTCTGGCGTTTCGACGATCTGTTCCACGATCGCCACCAGATGCCCGGCCATCCGCTCGACTGTTTCCTTCTTGAACAGCGCCGTGCTGTATTCCCAGTCGAAATACAGCCTCCCGGCTTGCTCGATCACACCCACCGTCAGGTCAAATTTCGCGACCCGGTATTCCTGCGGGTACGGCCGAATCGTCAGTCCTTCCGGCTTCCATTCGCTCATCTGCATGTTCTGCAGCACCAGCATCGTGTCAAACAGCGGGTTGCGGCTCGTATCCCGCCGTACCTCCACCTTCTCCACCAGCTCCTCGAACGGGTAGTCCTGATTCTCCATCGCCCCCAGCACCGCTGCCTTTACTTCCGCCAAGTACGCGTCGAACCGTTTGCTTCCCGCCGGGCGGCTGCGCATCGCCAGCGTGCCCACGAACATCCCGATCATCCGTTCCGCATCCGGATGCCTTCTGCCTGCTACCGGAGAACCGACCACGATATCCTCCTGCCCCGCATAGCGCGACAGCAGCACCCCGTACGCCGCCAAGAGCGCCATGTACAGCGTCACCCCTTGCTTCGCGCACAGCTGCTTCAGCCGATCCGTCTCGTACTCGCTCCACATTTGACCTGCGCGGTCTCCTTCAAACCGGCGGACCACCGGCCGCACGTAATCCGTCGGCAGCTGCAAGACCGGCGCCTCTTCCTTAAACGCCTGCAGCCAGTAGTGCTCCTGAGCTTGGTACGATTCGCCCTGCATCTTCTCCCGCAGCCATACCGCATAATCTTTATAGTGGATCGTTAGTGGCGCCAAATGCTCGCCCGCGTACAATCGTGCGAACTCGTCCACGAACACGTCCATCGATACGCCGTCCGAGACGATGTGGTGCATGTCCAGCAGCAGCACATGCCGCCGCTCTTCCAGGCAGATCAGTCCTGCACGCAGGAGTGGCGCTTCGCCCAGATCGAACGGACGCACGAACGCTTTCACCTGCGTTTTTGCTTCTTCCTCCGTGCTGTCCGTCACTTCCAGCGGCATATTCACCCGATCGGTGATGCGCTGCATCAGCTGATCTTCCTGCATCGCAAACGAGGTGCGGAACGATTCATGACGCGCTGCCAGCTCGTTCAAGCTCTCCCGCACACGTTCCACATCCAGCTCTCCTGCGATCTCCAGCGCCCACGGGACGTTGTAGCCAATCCCTTTCAGGTCCAGCTGGTTCATCACGTACAGCCGCTGCTGTGCAGGCGAGGCCGGATACCACTCACGCAGCTCCGCTTGGCCGATCGCCTCGTAGCGTTCCATCGTAGCCGCTGCTTCCAAATACCCCGCCAGCGCCTCCACCGTCGGGCTTGCGAACACTTCGCCCAG
>NZ_JBHUKY010000108.1:1533-1974 GCF_042684125.1 Paenibacillus rhizoplanae
CGCGTCCAATTGCTTCTGGATCCGCGACACCAGCTGCGTCGCTTTGAGCGAATGGCCGCCCAGTTCGAAGAAGTTGTCCCGGATGCCCACCGGCTGCGAAAGGCCAAGCACCTCCTGCCAAATCGCCGCCAGCTTCGTTTCCGTCTCGCTCCGCGGCGCAACGTATTCGTTTCCTGCCTGCACCAGATCTTGCGGCTCTGGCAGCGCCTTCCGGTCTACCTTGCCGTTGGCCGTCAGCGGAATCCGCTCCACTTCCACCAGATACGACGGCACCATGTACTCCGGCAGGCTGCGCTTCAAATACGTACGCAGCTCGGAGGCCTCGAATACCCCGCCGCTCACCACATACGCGCACAGATAAGACTCGTCCTTCTCGTCTTTCCGGGCGACGACCACCGCTTCCTTCACGTCCGTGTGCTGCAGCAGACGGTGTACGATTTC
>NZ_JBHUKY010000109.1:0-843 GCF_042684125.1 Paenibacillus rhizoplanae
TGCTTACAGCTCCCCGAGGCAGTTTCGTTGTTCGCCACGTCCTTCGTCGGCTCCTGGCGCCTAGGCATCCTCCGTGTGCTCTTAGTAGCTTAACCAACGCTCCGATGTTTGGCTGATTCGCTCATCTTGTTTTGAAGGCCACTCGCAGATTGCTCTACTCGTTATTGCCTTCAAAGCAAAAGGTCGCTTCATCATCCAAAATCTTCGCTTAGCATCACTATAATATTGAAACTTGTTTACACAAGTTCAGCTTAAAGGAATGTTCTAAAACGCAAATTCATTTCGGTATCCAGTTTTCAAGGATCAAGTTCTTGCATATACTTTTGTAAAGAAGTTTTGGTGGAGCCAAGCGGGATCGAACCGCTGACCTCCTGCTTGCAAGGCAGGCGCTCTCCCAGCTGAGCTATGGCCCCAAAGTAAGTATTCAATTGAAGTGTTATATGGTGGGCCTTGGTGGACTCGAACCACCGACCTCACCCTTATCAGAGGTGCGCTCTAACCAACTGAGCTAAAAGCCCATATAACAAAACATACAGTAGTGAAACAATCAATGAATTGATTGTTCGCTTGGCGGCGTCCTACTCTCCCAGGACCCTTCGGTCCAAGTACCATCGGCGCTGGAGGGCTTAACGGTCGTGTTCGGGATGGGTACGTGTGGAACCCCTCCGCTATCGCCACCAAACGCATACGAAAGAGACTTGCTCTTTCAAAACTGAACACGAGTGAGTGTTCGAACCCGAAGGTTCTATTGTGGAAGCTTTAGCTTCCGATTTGAATGTTTCCGTTGCAGGAAACGATTCTCCATAGAAAGGAGGTGATCCAGCCGCACCTTCCGATACGGCT
>NZ_JBHUKY010000110.1:0-239998 GCF_042684125.1 Paenibacillus rhizoplanae
TTCATACGCATGTTCTGCATCCTTTTTGGTTTTACAGACCACAACGAAGTCGTCTGCATACCTCGTCAGTTCTCCCAGCCCACTTCCGTGTTTCTCCCATAACCAGTCAAAGTAGTTCAAATAGATATTCGCCAGCAGTGGCGAGATGACACCACCTTGGGGTGTCCCTAGATCGGAGCGCCGTACCTTTCCTTCTTCCATCACTCCCGCATGAAGCCACTTCCGTATAAGCTTCAAAATCCGTCTGTCATTGATACGCATCTGTACCAATTTCATGAGTTTCTCTTGATTTATATTGTCGAAGTAACCTTGGATATCGACGTCGACTACCCAATTTCCTTTGCGGTTGCAGGCTTTCCGGATTCGTTCCAGTGCTCCTTTTGCACCTCGCTTCGGGCGAAATCCGAAGGAGACCTCTTTAAAATCTGCTTCAAAGATGGGTTCAATCACCAGTTTGGTTGCCATCTGTAGGATTCGGTCTCGTACCGTAGGGATGCCTAGTGGTCTTGGCTTCCCGTCTTTCTTCGGGATATAGTGCCGCCGTACGGGCTGCGGATGGTAGCTGCCTTCTTTCAGTTCTCGCTCACAGCTTTTGAGAAATCTCGTGACTCCTTGTTTCTCGATTTCAACGAGCGTTACGGCGTCCACTCCCGCAGCTCCCTTATTCGCTTTCACCCGTTTCCAGGCTTCGCATAGCACATCCCACCGGTAGACTTTGTCGTACAGCGCATGGAATTTACGCTTGTTGTTCTCCTTGGCCGCATGACCTAGCTTTTCTTGGAGTTCTTGAACTTTTTCCTTGGGTGTCGTTAGCCATTTGGCATTCACTCACTCGTACCTCCTCCAAAAGCGTAAACAAAGTAGGGCTCCTTCCCTCCCTAAGGTTATGTTGTCCTTAGGTTCTTCGGTACTATAAGCCCCTCGGACTCCCTTCCCACAGACGGTTCACTTCGTCTTCTGGACTTATAGAGCGTCTCTTTACGGGTTCCTAAAAAAAAATTCTTCCGTGTGGGGGAGGGTCTCCCCAGTTCACTGCATTATCTTTCAATCCATGCCGTTCCCTATACGCCGGAGGATTCTTCACTGCTGTTCCAAGTTCTGCACAGTTTCCTTGGCCTTCGTCCATAATAGCGGGACTCGGCTCCCTCTGTTCCCCTTTGCAGGGCCTTTTTGACGACGCGGCAGGATTCACTTGATGTTGCGGCCTGAATTGTTGCTCGCCCGGTCTCTGACCGGTACTTTTGTCGATGCGCTTTTACACACAGATTTCGCCATGCGCAAGCATCCTAGCTACAAGAGTGGCTTGGCCCCTCTCTTGGTTGGACTTGCACCAACTAGATAATGCGTGCCTCTGGGCACGCCTATAAAAAAAGAGAGTACATGTACCCTCTCCATTCTCCCGCTAATGCTATCTATATATAGAGCTGTTCCCGCCAGTAGGCGTACTGTTCACTTAAAGGGTATAACGAATGGTATGACCGTCCCCGGCTTCAACTGCCCATGAGGCGATCTCCCGAATTAATGAACGGGAGACAAGCTTGCGGAGTACAAGCGGCAACTCTGCCTGGAGCGGGCTAAGCCCCGAATGCTGCAGAAGCTCCTTAATACTCCATGCCTCCTTACGGCTGCCCAGAATATGGAGCAGCATGGCACAGGAATCCTCCATTTTTGACATGAGGGCAAATTCACAGGCGAGCAGGATCAGCTCAATTCTCTGGTCCAAGGTCTCTGTGCTGATAGTCAATTCTTCGTATAGCTTATGGACCGGGGAGTTCAGGCTTTTCACCTGTCCCCATACTGCCGGTTCCGGGAAATACCCCGCTTCACTTACTTCAATGCGTGCCCAATGATATAAGGCAATCAGTACGCAATTATAGGCATCCATGGTACACCCTGCTTCAATATAACGCTTGGACTTAATATACATATGTAAAAAACGGGCGAATTCCATAAACAACACCCGTTCTTTGAGCGGGCCCTCAAACTGGGTAAGCTGCTTGCGCATCTCCGCCAAGATCCCCTTCGGGTCCCAGATGACCTCTCCGGATATCAGGCTGCTAACAAGCTCGTTGTTATCCCCGGCCATTACAGCACGTTCCAGTGCAGATAGACCTACATGTACCGATTGCGTCCGCTTATCAGCGGCAATGCTATGGGTTATGATGCGTTCCGTCTCCTGTTCCTCATGCAGCAGAAGTACCACCATATCAAAATCGTGCAGCAGCGCACTCTGAAACGTGGCATCCCCTCTTTGCCGCCAAGCAACGGCTCCCAGAACATTCTCCTCAAATGTCTCCCCGCTTAGTAGGGTCAAATTGGACAGTTCCATACTTCCCTCCATCAAATTTGGCGATTTTGCATCCGTCAGTTATAATCTCTATACATAATCTTATTCTACATATTCATGCCAGTTCCTCCTGAACAACCGAACTATATTTCAGTTAGGAGATCATACTCATGAAATTTAAATCAGCCAAAATCAATGCTTTTCGCACCTGGGGACTGCTTCTGACCATGCTGGGCATGGGGCTTATGATCATGGGAACTGCAGGTATTGTCTTCTGGGGATCTGCCGGCAAGGTAGTTGCTGCTGTCGGTCTTGTCATTGGACTCGTCTCCATGATGGCCAGTCTGGCTATTTATTTCTGGGCGGGCATGCTCTCCACCAGTGCGGTTCAGGTGGAATGTCCGGAGTGCCATAAGCTGACCAAAATGCTGGGCAAAACCGACCGCTGCATGTTCTGCCACACCGTCCTCACCATGGACCCTGCACAAGCTACCATTACTGCCGAAGAGCTTGAACTCCAGCAGCTTAAACATTGAACGTGTTCAGGCAGCGTTGACTCCAATCATTTGTTGTTATGCGGATATTCGGATTTCCTTGCAAAAAAAGGTGTTGTCCTCTCCAGGACAACACCTTTTTTATGATTATGATGAGCAGGAGATAATCTTATTTTATAATTCCCTTCAATGCTTCCCAAGCCTCCGGACTGGCGAAGCTCCGGTTCCAGGCTGCCACACCGCCCAGTTTCAAGGATTGGGCCAACTCTACCCTTGCTGTGAGCGAGGTGGTGTCCTCGATCCAGATTTTGCGGAGAACATCCTCCTCCTTATACTCCACGTAGTTCTGTCCGGCTTCCTTATCGAATACCGGTTTCAGCTTCTTCTCAGCAATGATCTCCTTGACCGCATTCATGCTGACGGCCTTGGAGCTTACCTTGGTCTTGCCCTTCTCGGTGGCTTCCGTCCAAATCCGCGTATAAAGCGGCACTCCCAGAATCAACTTCTCTGCCGGTACCTCATCCTCCTCGATAATCCGGTTCAAAGAACTCTTAACCCATGGTAGAGAGGCTACTGAACCTGCGACCGGACTGGCTGCCCAGTGTTCATCGTAGGCCATTACAACCAGGAAGTCGGATACGGCGGCAAGCGCCCGGCGGTCGAGGAACATGGACCACATCTCGCTCTTGGACTTCGGCGTCACATCAATAGAGACAATCAGATTCCGGCTCTGGGCCATCGGCTTCAGTTCCCGCATGAACTGCGTTACGTTCGGTCCATCCTTGGTGTACACATTCTCGAAGTCGATATTAATGCCGTCTAAGTTATACAGGTCTGCATACTTTAGCATCTGAACAATGGCATTCATCCTATTGTCATATGTGGACAAGGCTTCAGTAGTCAAATCGGGTTCAAAGCTGTTGCTCAGCAGTCCCCATACCTCCATCCCCTGATTATGCGCCCAATCCACATAGGAACGGTCAGCCTGGCTGCGCACATTACCGTTCACATCAATAATGCTGAACCAGGTAGGGCTAACTACGTTAACTCCCGGCAAATCAGCAAATTTGGCCGGATTCGGCTTGCGTTCGTACACGGCTTCCCAGAACATGTTAACAGGCTTGCCCTTCCAGCTGCGCTCGGCGCGTGTAGGCGCTGCGGGCTGTTTCTCTACTGTTGTGGTTCCGTCTGCGGTAATATCATCCGCTTGGACATAGCCTGCATAACCGTTGTCAAGCTGAGCATATACCCAGTCCTTCGTGTCCGTGTTCCAGATTCGTACGACATCCCCAGGGTTCATATCAGCAAAAATCGGTGCATGCACCGAGGGTTCACTGCGCAGGGCTTTGGTCTTTCCGCCTTCCTCACCCTTCACTTTGCCAAGCGGCACCGATTCTCCCGCAGTCATCAGCAGTACCGCACCGGTAGCCGTATCCTCATTGATCTCGAAGCCGTACAAATTCTCCAGCGTGTCTACCGGAAGGTAGGTCACTTTATCCTTAACCTCAGGAGCAAGGCGAAGCTGCAGAGGTTCATTGTTCAGACTTGCTGCTGTTGATTCCTCCTGCATGTACAGAAGACTGCTGTCTGTCGAGAGAATTACAGATTTGCTCTTGTCTTCATAACGGATAGAAGGGTCTACGTATTCCTGTAAAAAAGGCAGAGGTAACAGCATACTATCCCCTGTACCTGAAGCGGAGTAACCCGTAAGCTGTCCTTTCACAAAAATCGGCTTGTCCAGCCCCTTCCAGTCAGGGTCCAGATGCTGGCGGTTCGGCAGTACATAATAAACAACCCAAAAGGCTGCAGCGGCTATAATGACAAGTCCCAGTAAGCTGCGAAAAAGACTTCCACGCTTTTTGACGCGTCCTTGTCTCTGTCTTCTGTCCAAAATAGGTCCTCCAAACAATATATTGAATTTTTAAAAGCAGGCAACGCTTCTGTTAAGTATACGCCATGCAGGCGAGCTTGGTTGCGCGAATCTCTTGGAAGGTTTGTATTTTTGTAACAGCTTCATTCTATCTCTATACAAAAAAGCGTGCAGAATCCGCATTCGGACTCTACACGCTTATAGGTATTATTCCATTCAGTGCTGCTTCTCGCCGCAGCCTTTGCACACACCGTACAGCTCCATACGCAATCCATGAATCTTGAAGCCTGTGGCCTGTTCGGCCTGCCGCTCTACTTCATGAAGAGTAGAGTAGCTGAAATCCTCAATCTTGCCGCATTCCTGGCAGATAACATGATAATGATCAGATACATTGGCGTCGAAACGGCTGGAATTATCACCGTAGGTCAGCTCACGGACCATACCTGCTTCCATGAACATCTTAAGATTGTTATACACAGTTGCCACACTCATGCTCGGAAACTGAGGCTCAAGCGCCCGGTAGATGTCGTCTGCCGTAGGATGATTCATCGCTTCCATCAGATACGTTAGAATCGCATGACGCTGAGGCGTAATACGGACACCGGTTGTCTTCAATTGCTCCAATGCATGCTGTACGCCACTACCCATCCATGCCACCGCCTTTGATTATACAACTTAATAATAATTCTAATGTAATTGTATGACTCTGCTTTTAGCGTTGTCAATGAAGTCATTACATTATATTCATTATTATATAATAAAAATTCCTTATTTCAATATTTGCTCACATTTAAATTGCTGTTTCCGTCTACACGCAGCTTGAATTCGCCGGTTCCGATCTGGCCGGAAAGCACTTTTTTGTCAATCACGAGCCCTGGCAGGTCTGTTACTATATCTCCATAGCCGCTGGAGCCCTCCACCGTATAATTACCCGTTAACGGCAGGAACAGTTCAATATCCCCCACTGCACTGTAAATATCCCAGTCTCCCCCGAAATCTCCGGAGCGGACACTGATCCGGCCGTTCAGGGATTCGGCATGCAGCTTGGCTCTTGCTCCGGATACCTCAACATTGCCGTTCTTCGTGGACAGATCCAGCGTATCCCCGCTGTCATATGCCGTGATATTGCCAACCGCCGTTGACATCTTCAAGGCACCTCTGACGTCCCAGGCCCCCATATCGCCTCCGCTTGTCCCCAGCTCCACATTGCCCAGGACATCTCTGGCGCGCACCGCGCCGTTTAAGGTTTTACCTTTTACATTACCGTAAATGCGGTGCAGGATCAGCTCCCCGTTCCCGGTCTCCAGCGAGATGTCGGCAATGGCCTCCACATTCTGCAGTGTTATTCCGCCATTCATCGTACGGACGTTCAGGTCGAACCGCCGGTCTTCCGGCAGGGAGATATCGAGGTTGATCCGCGGCTGGCGTTTGCCGGATTCACCGTACGCCTTACTCTGGGGTGTGATCTTGATCGTTGTTCCCTCTGTCACCTCGACAAAGGACTGATCGGCTATGGATTCAGCGAGTACCCCGTCCAGCTGGTCCACCCATACGGTTGCCGTAATCTCGATATCCTCCACAGCAGCCCGGTGAATGAGAATATCTCCATTTATAGCGTCAATATTGACCTTGGAGGTGTTCAGTTCGACCGGAACCATCAGCGGAGCCTTTTGATAAGAGCTTCCTTCCGCTTCCCCGTAATCGACTGCCGCCACGGTCAGGTTAAGACTCACCTTGTTCCACAGATGCAGATAGTGCTCCTGCTCGGTTACGATAAACACACAGGCAGCCAGTATTACCGCAGAGAACAATCCCCGCAGATCCATCCTCGCTCTTCCGGCAGTACCGTTCTGCTTCAGCCGGCGGAAAAGAATATAGATCAGCAGATACTCTACTCCCCATAATACCGGAATGATAGGCCACCATTTGAGCAGCAGCATCATATAATCCGTTCCATCGCGCCAGTCCAGGAGAAGCAGAATTCCGACAACAGCCAGTGTTACTGAGGCCGTATATCTGCCGATCCGCCGCTTCTTCCGTTCCTTGTCCTGACGCGCTATGGAGTCCCGGGCCATCTCTCTGATTCCCATAAGCAGGCCAAGGCCTATCAGCACCACGGAGGCGGCAGCACCGGCAGAGGTCTCAATGAATCCCCGAAGCCAGGGCGGCTTTTGCTGGAAAAGAAAGAGCAGCGCTCCGCCGATAAGCAGCAGGAGGCCAAAGGAAATCCCCGGCTCGCTGATCCTTACCCGGCGTCTTGATGATGTACTAGACTGGATGGTCTCCAGCTCTTCTGGATCATGCTCATCAGGAAACCGCAGAATCCGGTCTGCGTTCTGGAGCGCGTCGAATACATTATAGAAGTATAATACCGGAATCAGCAGCCCCAGCAAGATCAGCAATGGTACATTAATTTGCATCCCGATAGATGAGAAATACAGCAGCGCCACAATATCCAGCACAATTAGGAAAATGACAGAAATCCCTTTGCGGAGCAGCCCGAGATAGAGATGTCCCGTGCCGGGAAGCACTGCAGCCAGCAGGCCGGCCATAAATTTACGTTTGCGCGGACGGCGTTTGGTACGGGGAGGGATGTAGGGGGCCTTCAATTCTTCATCAGCTTCAGACAGCGGCAAGCCTGCCTCATTCTCTTCCTCCAGCACGGGAAGCTCCTCATGATTCTGTTGACCGGAATTCATTCTCGGTACTCCTCCTTTCTAAAATGGGATGTACTTGTCATTTCAGCCTGCCTGTCCGGTGGAACTCCAGCAACTCTACTCCCGGAACCACCTCTTCGGACCCCACAGGAATGAACCCGTGCTTGGTATAGAGCGTCACTGCCGGAAGGTTCAGCTTCCCCGTAGAAACGATAAACTGCTCCATCTCCGCATAACGGTCAAAGATAAATTCTAACAGTCTTCCGGCCACGCCTTGGCGGAAATGGTCCGGGCTGACCATCATCCGGGTAACGGTTAGCTTGCCGGGAGACTCCTGGGTGACTGCAACAGCGCCGAGCAGCTCCTCCGTCTCATCGAAGCAGCCGTAGAACTCCTCTGTAACCCGGCTGAGCATGTCCCTCGTCTCGAGCAGCGGCGGTATGTCACGAAACCCGATGATCTCCGCCTCCAGGCGGTACGCCTTATGCTGAAGGCTCCATAGCTCATCCAGCATGATCTCATCCTGCAGATTCAGCTTCACTATTGTATCCATCCGTACATTCCCCTTATATACTGCACAGGGGCCTGCCGTTGCCGACAAGCCCTGTGCCCAAGATTCTATAATCTATTACCCAATCTAGCTGTTCAGCACTTCTGCAAGCAATGTGTTCACAAGACCCGGGTTCGCTTTCCCTTTGCTTGCCTTCATGACCTGTCCTACAAGGAAGCCGATCGCTTGTTTCTTGCCGGCCTTGTAGTCTTCGACAGATTGCGGATTAGCAGCGACCACTTCCTGTACGATTTTCTTAATCGCACCTTCATCACTAATCTGCACTAGACCCTTTTCTTCAACGATAACTGCAGGCAGCTTGCCGCTCTCCAGCATTTCTTTGAACACGGTTTTGGCAATTTTGCTGCTGATGGTTCCGCCTGCGATCAGGCCGATCATCTCGCCCAGTCCCTGCGGCGTAATCTTCACCTGGGATAATTCCAGATTATTGCTGTTCAAATATCCCAGCAGGTCTCCCATCATCCAGTTGGCGACAGCCTTGGCATCCTGTGTATAAGCCAGACTGCCTTCAAAGAAGTCGGCTAGCGGCTTGGATGAGGTAAGCACTCCCGCATCATAGGCAGTCAGGCCAAATTCTTCGCTGTAACGGGCCTGCCGGGCATCTGGAAGCTCCGGAATGGTGGCACGGATCTGTTCCTTCCAGGAATCACTGATATGCAGCACGATAAGATCCGGGTCCGGGAAATAACGGTAGTCATGGGCTTCTTCTTTACCGCGCATAGACAAGGTCTTGCCCCCAGCTTCATCCCAGCGGCGGGTCTCCTGCACAACGATCCCGCCGTCATCCAGAATCTCTCCCTGACGGAGTTGTTCGTACTCCAGCCCGCGGAGAACCCCGCGGAAGGAGTTCATATTCTTCAGCTCCGCCCGGATACCGAATTCCTCCTGCCCTTCCGGGCGCAGGCTGATATTGGCGTCACAACGCATCGAGCCTTCTTCCATCTTCACATCGGATACATCGCAATACTGCATGATGGCGCGGATCTTCTCCAGATAAGCACGCGCCTCCTCAGGCGAACGCAGATCAGGCTCAGAGACAATCTCAATAAGCGGAGTCCCCACCCGGTTGAAGTCAACCAGTGAAGCAAATCCTCCATCCACATGAGTCAGCTTGCCCGCATCCTCCTCCAGATGAAGACGGGTGATGCCGATCCGTTTGGTCTCTCCATTCACTTCAATATCAATCCAGCCGTTCAGGCCGATAGGCTGATCAAATTGCGAAATCTGGTAGGCCTTCGGGGAATCGGGGTAGAAATAGTTTTTGCGGTCGAATTTGCTGACATCGCCAATCGTACAGTTCAGAGCCATTGCGGCTTTCATGGCGTACTCTACAGCCTGCCGATTAAGAACCGGCAATACGCCGGGGTGGCCCAGACAGACCGGACAGGTATGGGTATTAGGCGGAGCGCCGAATTCTGTGGAGCAGCCGCAGAAGATTTTGGACTTGGTATGAAGCTCCACATGAACTTCAAGCCCGATGACCGTTTCATATTTAGACATAGATAATCTCATCCCTTAAAAGTTTTGTGGGCATATACTCAAATTATATAAGAAGCACTAAAGAAATAAACAAAAAGCAAAAGAAACGGAGGGGAAATTTGGAACTGTAGGAGCGGTAGCGACCGCCTGAAAGCTTTCCGCAGGAAAGCTCGCTTCGGAAGCATCATCAGTCACCGGATTTCACCCGCGAAGAGCGGTTTAAATCAAGAAATCTGGGGACAACAGCGGCCGGAAGTCCAAATGTTCACCGCAGTGACGATGTAGCTTCAAGTTCAAATCTTAAGTGCATCTTAATATAAAAGCTACATTTGCGGACGGGCCTTGTGATGCTCTGTATGCTGTTCAAAGGCATGCGCAACGCGCAGTACCGTACTCTCGTCAAACTCCTTGCCGATAATCTGCAGGCCGACAGGCAGGCCTTCTGCGAAGCCGCAAGGGATGCTGATGGCAGGAATACCGGCCAGACTGACAGGAATGGTCAGGATATCATTCAGGTACATGGTCAGCGGATCTTCGGTCTGCGAGCCCAGCTTAAAGGCTGTCGTAGGCGCAGTCGGGCCGATCACGACATCATAATTCTTGAACACTTCATCGAAATCCTGCTTAATCAAGGTGCGAACCTTCTGCGCCTTCAAATAATAAGCATCGTAGTATCCGGAGCTGAGCGCATAGGTGCCGAGCATAATCCGGCGTTTGACTTCAGGACCGAAGCCTTGACTGCGGGAGTTATGGTACAGATCCAGCAAACCGCCTCCGTCATCCACACGCGTCCCGTAACGGACACCGTCAAAACGGGCAAGGTTGGATGAAGCCTCGGAAGAAGACAGGAGATAATAAGCAGCTACGGCATATTCTGTATGCGGAAGCGAAACCTCTTCCCACACGGCGCCGAGACTCTCCAGCACTTTAAGCGCTGACAGCACGGATTCACGGACCGATGCGTCTACGCCTTCGCCGATGTATTCCTTCGGCACAGCTATACGCAGACCGGAAATATCACCGGTGAGCGAACTCAGATAATCAGGTATGCTAACCTTGGCCGAGGTGGAGTCCTGGGCATCATAACCGGCAATCGCCTGCAGTACATACGCTGAATCCTCAACGCTGCGGGTAATCGGACCGATCTGATCCAGGGAGGAGGCAAAAGCTACCAGACCGTAACGGGAGACCAGGCCATAGGTAGGTTTAAGACCGACCACTCCGCAGTAGGAAGCCGGCTGGCGGATCGAACCTCCGGTATCGGAGCCAAGGGTGAAGAACACTTCTCCGGCCGCAACCGCCGCTGCCGAACCACCGCTCGACCCGCCGGGAACACGTTCCAGATCCCACGGATTGCGCACCGCCCCGAAGCTGGAATTTTCATTCGAACCGCCCATGGCGAACTCGTCCATGTTCAGCTTGCCCATGGTTACGGCATCGGCCTGGCGCAGCTTGGAGACTACGGTCGCATCATAAATCGGCTGGAAGTTATTAAGGAACTGGCTGGCACAGGTGGTGCGCAGACCTTTGGTCACAATATTATCCTTGATTCCGGCAGGCAATCCGAATAACAGACCACCCGCTGCTCCGGACGCCAGCTTGTCATCAAGCGCACGTGCCTGATCACGGGCACCCTCTTCATTCAGTGTCAAAAAAGCATGAACCTTGCTGTCACGTTCCGCAATGACGGACAGGGATTCTTCAGTCAGTTCACGGACCGAGACCTCTTTACTGTGCAGCATGTTATGTACTTCAGGTAGTCGATATTGAAACAGGCTCAACTTGCTTCCTCCTCTCAGGGTATGGTTATTCCAGAACAGCGGGAACCTTGAAGTGTCCGTCTTCATGTTCCGGTGCGTTAAGCAGCGCTTCCTCTTGGGTCAGGCTCTCCTTCACCGCATCGTCACGCATCACATTGCTGACTTGCAGCACATGGGTGGTCGGCTCTACATTCTCGGTATCCAGTTCATTCAATTTCTCGGCATATTGTAAAATAGCATTCATTTGTTCGGTGAAGGTAGCCTCTTCTTCCGGGCTTAATTGCAGTCGGGCCAGCTTGGCCACATGCTGCACATCTTTGACGGTGATGCTCATAATGAATATCCCTCCTGTTTAAAGGGCTAAAGCGCCCGGATAACGTTTTTAATTATAGGGTAGACGGCCTTACAATTCAATGCGCTTGTCGATGGAGGGAGATATATACAGCAAAAGACCCGCACCTGCTGATTGTGGCAGGAAGCGGGTCTTGAGTGCTTAAGCTTAATCCGGCTAATGATTCATCCGGTAATACAGGTCATTCCAGCGCAGCTCATTCTCAAGTGAAATCATGGTGCTGGAGGTGTCGATAACAAGGCACTCGACTCCTGCCATACGCGCCCAATCCCGGAGCTGTTCACTTGTTGTATGGAAGGAAAAGGCGAAGTGATGTGCACCCCCGGCCAGAATCCACGCTTCCGATGCACGGGTCAAGGACGGCTCCGGCTGCCAGAGGAGCCGCGCTACCGGCAGATGAGGCATTCTATGTTCATTCTGTACGGCATTCACTTCATTGACGATCAGGCGGAACCGGTCGCCCATATCCACCAGTGTGGCATTGATTCCTTTGCCGCTGGCTCCGTTAAATATTAGACGCGCAGGAGCTTCCTTGCCGCCGACAAACAAGGGATGCACTTCAATCCTTGGTCTGTCCGCAGCCAGGGACGGGCAGATCTCCAGCATATGGGAACCCAGTACCATTTCATTGCCCTTTTGCAGATGATACGTATAATCCTCCATGAAAGAGGTGCCTTGATTGCCGGCCATAATCTTCATCATCCGTACCAGCGCGGCCGTCTTCCAGTCGCCTTCACCGCCGAAGCCGTAGCCTGCCGCCATCAGCCGCTGAGCCGCCAGCCCCGGCAATTGCTTCAGTCCATGCAGGTCCTGGAAGCTGGTCACGAACGCTGTATATCCGCCCTCCTCCAAAAATTCGCTCAGCGCAATCTCCATCCGCGCCTGTTCACGAATAGCTCCCCGTTCAGCGCCATCGGTACGTCCCTGATCCGTAAAGTCGTATAATTCCGCGTATTCATCCATTAGCGCACGCAGCTTGGCTTCGCTGACACTCCTAACCCGTTCAGCCAGATCACCGGCCGGATAACCGTTGACCGTCCACCCCAGCTTGATTTGCGCCTCCACCTTATCGCCTTCCGTCACTGCGACATCACGCATATTGTCGCCGAATCTGGCGATTCTCATCGTCTGGCTCCCGGTATAGCCCGCCGCCGTCTTCATCCACCCTCCGATTCTTGCACGCACCTCTTCATCCTTCCAGTGGCCTGCAATAATCTTTCTGGGCATTCGCAGGCGGGCGCCGATGAACCCGAACTCACGGTCGCCGTGCGCCGCCTGGTTCAAGTTCATAAATTCCATATCAATACTGTCCCAGGGAATCTCGATATTGTATTGGGTATGCAGATGAAGCAGCGGCTTGCGCAGCTGGGTTAGCCCCGAGATCCACATTTTGGCCGGAGAGAAGGTGTGCATCCATGTGATCACCCCCGCGCAGGTCCCGCTGGAATTGGCTTCAAGGCACACTCGCAGAATCGCTTCCGGAGCCGTGACTGTTTCGCGGAACTCAATCGGATACGGAAGGCCTCCTTCGCGGTTTAGCTCCTCGACCATTCTCCTGGAATTCTCCTCCACCTGCTCAAGTACATCCTCTCCGTACAAACCTTGGCTCCCTGTTACAAACCAGAATACATATGGCTTAGCTTGCAGCATATCAAATTCCTCCGTTAGTTCAGCTCGTTTTGAATTTCAATTCAATCTCGTAATGAACGGCTTCTCCAGGCTCCAGCAGCTTCAAAGAATGCGCTCTGTGCTCCTCCGCTCTTCCCCGGGTCCAGCAATTGGACGGCTCGAGTCCCAGCACATGTTCACCTGCTCCGGGCATTCTCCACTGCACCAGTCTGGGCAGCGTCCGCTGATCCCACTTCAGCTCTACCGTCAGGCCTCCCGATGAAGAGGATAAGCCGGGTACAGGAAAAGAAGGGCTGCTGATTTGAGCGCAGATATATGTTTGCCGTTCCAAGGGTTCATGGTAGTACACTTGTTCCTTAAAACGATGATCCGGCGCCTGCCATTCATGTATCCGTGATATCTCCATATCATCATCACGCGGAGCACAGATGCTCTCCGGCAAGATGATCCGGGTATCCTCCGCAAGCAGCGGAAACCCAAAGTTGAAATGATACAGCATCAGATGCGGGGCCGGTGTAAAGCCTGCATTCTCCACGCAATCGTTAAGCAGCAGACTGTTCTCTCCAAGCCTGCTTGTAATGGTGCGGGTCAAACGCAGCTTATGTCCAAAAATGGACGTCTCCTCTATGACTGCCCGCAGGCGGATCTCATATTCATTGCCTTGCCATTCCGCCTGATACGAAGCTTGGCGTGCGGGTGTATGATGGATCTGTCCATGCAATCCATAAGCTCCGTATTCGTCCCGGCCGGCCGCACCTGCCTGCGACAATCCGCAAGTCATCAGCAACCCGCCGGAAGCTGTGTGTAGCCAGTGATTCCCTTCATCCCTGAAATAAGCGGCATGGGGATCGCCGTTGGCGGCAGACCAGCTAACCGGAATGCCGCAAAATTCAGCCAAAGAGATATCCATTCCCTTGCCGGGATGCACCCAATAGGAGAGGCCAGAGCCGGTCCGCACACGGAACACTTCCTGACCGGCCTCCGGCCCTTCTCTCATTACAAAGGGCTGCACTCCCGCAAGCTGCTCTATTCTCCCAACTCTGGCTTCCAGCTCACGACGGGTCCATTCTCTGCCATATAGTCTTGCCATACCACCATTCCTCCTGCACCCGGGAAGGAAAGCCTCAGGCTTGTCCGGCACTCCCGAAAATTCTCATCGTACGAACAATATCCTGCTGCACTGCTTCCATAGCCCATCTGGAAATGTCATGATAATAGCTTTTGTGCTGCTGCGCGCTGTTGGCCGTCAATTTCGCCTGGAGGGTATTGGCCACTTCATGCGCCATATTGGAATAATAGTTAAGCTTGCGGATGCCGCACTGTATGGAAGTTTCATAGGCAGCTTCATCCAGTCCAGACCCGCCATGCATCACCAGCGGCAGGCCGGTAAGCTCTTTGATGAGCTTCAACCGCTCAAAATCCAGAACCGGTTCTGTCAGATAAACACCGTGCGCGGTCCCGTAAGCAACGGCGAGCGCATCGACATCGGTATGTGCAATAAAGGTCTGTGCTTCTTGGGGATTGGTGTATACATCGTCCGGATCATATTCTTCGATCTCTTCATCCGCTCCGCAGCCCTCCGGACGCAGAATCTTGCCGAGCTCGGCTTCTACGGAAACTCCTAGCGCCTTGGCGATTTTGCTGATCTCATTGGTCTGGCGGATATTCTCCTCCAGCGGCAGATGCGCACCGTCGAACATCACCGACGAGAAGCCGAGCTGCATCGCCCGGATCAGAATTTCGTGATCCTGGCCGTGGTCCAGGTGTACTGCAACGGGAACCCGCGCTTGCCTCGCAGCCGCCAGTATAATGGGAGCGATCACCTCAAGCGGAACAAGCGGAATATGTACTTCCGCAAAGGACAGAATGACCGGTGAACGCGCCTCCTCGGCCCCGGCAATGATTCCCCGGATCATCTCCAAATTAATCACATTGTACGCGCCGACGGCATAACGCTTGGCTTCGGCATCCTTCATTAACTCTTTCAGGGTCACTAATGGCATTCTTCAGCATCTCCTATGGGTTCGACATGACGTTATTCACTGCTTGATACAGCCGTTTATATTTGGCGTAATTCTCATCGTAGTGCCTGCGGTTCTCCGGGCGGGGATAGAAGGTAGTGCCCACCTTCACCAAACGGCGGGCAGCTTCTGCATAGGAAGGGAACACTCCCAGCGCCACCCCGGCCAGAATAACCGCTCCGAGAATACCCGCCTCTTCGATATCAAGGGCGATGACGGCCCTGTTCATGATGTCCGCCTTGATTTGCAGCCACAGGGCAGACTTGGAACCGCCGCCGCAGGCTTTTAGTTCCCTGATACGCATACCCGCTTGCTCCAGACAATCCAGATTGAGCCTCATCTCATAGGTGACGCCCTCCATCAAGGCTCTGTACAGTTCACCCTTCATGGTGTTGAAATTCAAGCCCGCGATGACCCCAACCGCAGCCGGATTCATGTAAGGTGTGCCTGTGCCGGCAAAATGCGGCAGTACCAAAATGTCTGTAGGACTTTCTCCGGCGCTCTCGCCCATAATCTCATAGACACTCCGGCCGGACTCATCTGCCGCACATTTCTCTTCATAACCGAACTGGTCCCTGTACCACTTGAGCAGGGAGCCGCCGGTGAAATTAAACGCATAGGTGGTATAACTCCCCTGGATATAAGGAACCAGCGCCAGCTTGCTGAGCGCAAGCGCTTGGTCATTGACCTGCATTTTATCGAAGACCGGCGTGATGCACTCTACGGTGCCAATGCCGTCTACGGCCGAGCCTTCTTCCGTGACTCCCGCGCCAATGGCAGCACATACCTGGTCATGTCCGCCGAGCACCAGCTGAAGGTGGGCAGGCAGCCCCAGCACCTCAGCCGCTGCGGGTGAAATCCGGCCGAGCCGTGATCCAAGCTCCAGCGCCTGGGGAAATATCCCGCTCCTTAAGCCTGACGCCCGGATAATCTCCTCATCCCACTCAAGCCGGTGAACATCAAAGGCCATCGTTCTGGATGCCAGCGAATAGTCGATCACGGGTCCTGCACCCAGCTTGAAGAGAATAAATGATCCAAACGGCAGAAAGGTATGAAGCCGCTCATAAATGTCCGGCCGCTCTTCCCGGTACCACATCAATTTGGAGAGGGTGTACATCGGATGGGGATGAAGGCCCGTCTTGCCAATGATGTTCTCTTCTCCGATATGCTCCACCAAAACCTCCAGTTGCTCGCTTCCCCGCTTGTCAATATACAGCAGGCTGTTTCCAAGCACGCAGCCCCCGCTGTCGAGCAGAACGGCAGCCTCCCCAAAGGAAGAAACGGACAGTCCGGCAAGCATGGCAGGCGGTCTGTCATACTTAATCATTGCGGAACTGATCACAGCTTGAACCGCTTCCCACACCCGCTGCGGACTCAGCTCATAACAGCCGCTTTCCGGCGATTCCATGGGGTATTCCCTGTATGCCTGGGCCAGCACCTCACCCGTTGGAGCCATGATCAGGCATTTCGTTCCTGTTGACCCGATATCTAGGCCTATGAGATCGACGGCCATGTCCCCGATTCAGCCCCTCTCCCCATCCGGGACGTATTTCACACCGGCTAACCTATAGCGCTTAGAGATTATGTCTTGTTCTTCTATGCTCAGGCCGCCTTCCTGGGTCACCTTAATTGTGGCAAAAGGCAGGCTCTCAGCAATCATGGAATAGCTGACTGCATCATCACATAAAAGCGAGCATTCCCCTGCTTCCGCACCGTACAGAACAGGCTCTATATTAAAAACGGTGTCGTCCCGGACACATAGAACGGGCTCTGCCCAAGGAATTAGCGCGCCCTGTTTGATATACAGAGGAACTTCATCCTCAGCAACCTGGCGGGTGATCCATTGTCCGCCGTTCAGCCACTCTCCGCTCAATCGTTCGTACCAGCGGCCTTGAGGCAGGTAGAGCTTACGTGTGTCACCGTTACCATAGACAACAGGAGCAGCCATAAGATCCTCTCCAACCATGAACTGGTCGAAGCAATCCAGCACCTCAGAGTCACCCGGGTAATCCATCACTAAGGGACGTATAGGCGGTACCCCCTGCTGACGGTATCTGCCAAATGCGGCATACAGGTAAGGAATCAGACTCATTCGGATTTGCAGAAGCTTTCTGCATTGCTGCGCCAGCTGCGGCCAATCCTCCAGCCATTCACCGGCATGGTTCTTGTCATGATCGAATTGCTTCCACGGCGGCGAAGGAATCATATAACAGTTAAGCACCGCCAGAGGCGAGAAAATCACAGCGCCAATCCGGCGCAGCAGCTCTTCCCTCGTTGCTGTCTGGCGGACCTCCGGCGACCAGAGCAGACCTGAGAAGGACGCTGTGGCGAGCCCCCGTACGAAGTCTTCATGGTCGTAGAGGTCGCTGTACAGTACATAGGGATAGGGCGCCGCGAGCGCATGGGAAGCGCGCACCTGTCCATAGGTCCGGCGATCCGCTGCCTTGAACGGGGCGAGCATCGTTTGCTGATAGAGCTGGCCGAACAAGCTGTGCATCTGCTCCCCGTCCGCCCCTCCCGGAAAACGGGCGAAATCGGGAAAACCCCAGTTGCCGATATAATCGCCGTTATCACATTCATCCAGCTTGAAGCCTGACAACCCCGCCTCAATGAAGGGCTGGTGGATGTCCGTGAAGGCTTTCCGGGCCTCAGCTTGGGTGAAATCCGGCACCAGACCGTCCCATACATAGCTGTCGGCCGAATAAGGCTTCAGCTCCGAGAAGACAGGACTATCAGGATGCACATAAGCATGCTCCCACAGATTAAGCCGGTACCCCATATCATTCAGATCCTGGATCAGCCTTGTTTCATCCGGAAATCTGTTGCTGTCCCACACATAAGTACAGGAGTAGGCGTTCGTCTGCCAGCCGGGCTCCAGACCAAACATGTCGCAGGGCATCTCATCTTCCCTGATTTGCCGGGCTAACTGCAGGACATCCTCCTGATCCGCATGCCAGTCGGCGCGGTACATGACACCCAATCCCCACATCGGAGGTAACGCCCCGCCGCCGCTGAACAGATTATAGCGGCTGACCGCGTCCTTCATATCCCCGCCGCAAAACACATAAATATCTACTCCTTGCGCCGCAGGGATATCCACCAGCATATTGCCGCTTCCCTTTTTCACTTCCCAGTGCCCCTTCTCGGTGCCTGCCGATTCGAAGCCTTCCAGATCCTGCTTGCTGCCAACTCTCTTGCACCCTCCGCTGAAAAAGGTTGCGTACCGGGCCGTATCCACCAGAATGGCATAACCGGCAGTGCTTACATAAAAGGGAACCGGCGCATGGGAGTCGCCCAGATCCGCAGACGGGTCGGAATTCGTGCGCAGCTTCTTCTTGCTGCCGCTCTGTCTGAACGATTTAAGCTGTAAGCCCAAACCGTATACTTCCTCTTCCGGCTCCAAGGGAATCTCCAGCAATACAGAGCCCTGGCGCGGTTGAAAATGAATGTCCTCCCTTAGAAAGGGAAGCGGATGATCTTCAAGCGCATTCAGCGCTTCGAGACATGTGACGGGCTTCAATACCGATACCGGTGTAAATTCTTCGGGTGTTCCGAAGGTCAGCTTAAAGATTCCACTGGCAATTTTCTGCATAATCCATTTCTCCTACTGTAAATAGTTTTTGGAACTATCCCTTCACGCTTCCCAGGACGAGACCAGACACGAAATAACGCTGTAAAAAAGGGTAGACGCACAAGATGGGCAACGTGGCCAGAATGATCTGCGCGCTCTTGGTCGTGCGCGGTGAGATGCTGGCCAGGAGTGCGGCGTCCTCAGACCTCACATTGCTGAAATCGAAGCTGACAATAATGGAGCGTAAATAGGTGGCGAGCGGATAGTTCTCGGTCTGGTTCATGAAGATCATTCCGTCAAACCAGCTATTCCAATGCCCTACCATAGCCAGCAGCAGGATGGTCGCAAAGGCAGGCAACGACAGCGGGAAATATAACCGCCACAGGATGGTCCAGTGTCCGGCTCCATCTATGCGGAAGGACTCATCCAGTTCCCGGGGCAGTCCTCTGAAGAAATTGATCATCAGAACGATGTTGAAGACCGCCAGGGCTGTCGGCAGAACCAGTACCATCATGGTATCCAGCATGTGGAGGGATTTCACCTGCATGTACAGGGGGACGATGCCTCCGCTGAACAGGATGGTGAACATGAAAAACCATACATAAAACGTCCGCATGCTGAAATCCCTGTTCTCCCTGGAAAGGGGATAAGCCGAAATAAAGGTAACCAGCATCTGCAGGGCGCTGCCCACAAGCACACGGATCACAGCCACGCCCAAGGATCTTAGAAATTCCGGACGGGTAGCGATAAATTTATAAGCGTCCAGTGAAAAGTCCGACGGAAAAAACCGTACCTTCCCCATCGCCACCGCCGAGGCGGAGCTGAAGGAAATGGCTAACGTATTGACAATCGGCGCAATGCAGAGGATTCCCAAGAGAATGAGAAACACTTTGTTGAATACTGCGAACACGGTGCTGCCGTTCAAACGGTATTTCACCCTTGCTCCCCCTTTCAAAAAATGCGGTAATCGGCAAACTTATAAGCCATATAATAAGAAACTGAAATAAGTACTCCGGACACCAGCGATTTAAACAGTCCTACGGCTGTCGCTACGCTGTACTGTGCCTGATTGAACGCCAGCCGGTAGACCAGTGTATCCAGGATATCGCCGGAATCGACCACCAGCGGATTGAGCAGCATGAATACCTGTTCGAACCCGGCGTTCAGCACATTGCCCAGACTGAGAGTAGCCAGAAGAATGATCGTGGGACGAATGCCGGGCAGCGTAACATGCCAGATCTGCCGCCAGCGGCTGGCTCCGTCAATCATGGCTGCTTCATATAAATCCGGATTGATGGAGGTTAGCGCAGCCATATAGATAATCGTATTGAAGCCAAAGTTCTTCCACACTTCAGTAGTGACCAGTACGCCGGGGAACAGACGGTTGCTGGACAGGAAGCCCACCGGCTCTCCGCCAAAGGCCTGGATGAGGCTGTTAATCACCCCCTCCAGACTGAGGACATCCAGAATGATGCCGCCGAGGACCACCCAGGACAGGAAATACGGCAGGTACATCGCAGTTTGCAGCACCCGTTTCAGCTTCTGGCCGCGCATTTCGTTCAGCAGCAGCGCAACAACGATCGGCACAATCAATGAAAATACAATTTTCAAAATCGAGATATAGATCGTGTTATACATGACTTGCCCGAAGCGGGGCATGGAAATAATATATTTGAAATTGTCCATCCCGACCCACGGACCGGCAAGCCAGCCCTTGAACACGCTAAAGTTCTGGAAGGCCATGACAATCCCCATCATCGGGATATAGCAGAATAGAACAGCCAGTATAATTCCCGGTATCAAAAACAAATGGTACGGTAATTCATGTCTGAAGCGGCTCTTCAGGTGCAAAGCTCTCACAATAGGCTACCCCTTTCATCACAAGCTGGCGTTGATCTCGTCCAGAATCTGCTGGCCGCCCAGCTTGTGCCACTCGGATACGAAGGTATCGAAGGCGTCAATAGGCTCCGCACCCATAATGATCTTCGTGAAAATTTCACGTTCATAATCGCCCAGAATGCCCATTTTGTTCAGCATCGTTTCCGTGGTGCCTCCATAAGCCTGGGGAATCAGATGATCCGTGCCATAGCCCTCCACAATCGTTTTGAAGGCTTTGACCTGGTGATACTCCATATAGCCGGTCCCCTTGCCGTCCAGATAAGCTACGCTCGGTTCGTATTTCCCCGTCTCGGTCAGAGCCTGATCCAGCTTGCTGGGATCGCGCTTCTCGATGGCTTCGATCAGGTATTCCAAAGATTTCACGGTAGCATCATCGGTCGTAAGGGTCCGGGCCAGGGACAAGTGCCCCTGTTCTACAATGGTCTGCCCTTTTTCGAAAGCAAAGAATTTCTTGACCTCGGGATCATTCCGGTTCGGACCGTAAGCCATCTCGTTGTAATCATTCAATAATTGGACGAGAATTTCGGGATGCTTATAGTCTTTGTTCACTGCATAGTAACTCACCACGGTTGTGCCTACATTGGCAAATACATCCTCGCCGTCGGCGCTTGGGGCCGCCAGTGGAGTCCAGACCATATCCGGCTGGCCCTCCAGGCCCGTACCGTACATGTATACGTTCCAGCAGCGTCCATAGCTGATGCCGTATTTGCCGCCGCTGACCTCCTCCGTTACCTTGGTCGTATCCTTCATGCCAAACTCAGGATCAATCAGGCCGGCCTGATACATTTCTCTGAGCTTAGCCAAGGCATTCTTCATTTCAGGCTGCACGCTGCCGTAGGTGATCTTGCCGTCATCTCCTTTGAGCCAGCTCTGCGGATAGGCATGGTAGCCGTTGAAGAATCCGGTGGTGGAGGTAATCCCGTCGAATAGCCAGTTGCTGAACGCCAGCCCGCCGGTGTCGTCAATGCCGTTGCCGTCCGGGTCCTGTTCCTTGAAGGCCTTGGCCACCGCAATCACATCGTCAATGGTCTTCGGCACTGGTAAGTTAAGCTTATCCAGCCAGTCCTGCCGCACCCATAGCAGACTGGGTTCATAGATGACCGAGGTCGTGTAAGGCAAAGCCATGAGCTTGCCGTCAAAGGTAGCCGAATCCATCGCAAGGCCGCCGTCACCGGTGAGAATCTCCTTCGTCAAATCAGAAGCATGCTCCTCGAAAACATCGGTCAGATCCGCTGTCATACCGGCCTTCACCATGGTCTCCAGCTGGTTGGTGGAGGCTTCGATGACGATATCCGGAATTGATCCCGAGGCAATGACGATGTTCAGCTTCTCATTGTATTCATTCTGCAGAGCTGTCCATTCGTGTATGACATTCAGATGGAACTTGTCAGCATAATGCCGGTACCAGATGTTGTTCGCAAAATCATCCCCTGCGGGATATCCCCAGGTGGGCAGGGAATAACGGCCTACCCGCAGGTCAATGGGTTGCTTCGGATCGGCACTGGAGCTGGCAGTGTCTTTGGTGTTGGTATTGGATGGTGAGCTGCAGGCTGTCAGGGCCAAAAGAACGGTACTAATAGATAACGCGGCAATTTTTCTCATGATTTTGCTTCCCCCTCATATTCGGTTTCTGCATGACCTCTTTATTGCACAATCAGAGCCGGCTGGCCCCAGAAGGCCCTGTCATATCCGTAGTCGCCCAACGAATCAGTGATCAGGGTGATGATGACCGAAGTTCCGGCATATTCGGCCAGCGGGATACTGAACGGCGTCCAGGCCCCACCCGGCATGATATCCTGCGACCACTTTACCGTTCCGTTCACCGCTATGCGGAAGCCGGCGCCCTGGGAGTCATCCGATCCGTCCTTAATGCCGGCGAATCCCTGCAGTACAGCCTGCGTGTCTGCGGGCAAATTCAAGGCATATTCAATATGCGTCTGCCCGTGCTGCGGCGGGTGGGCATCCAGCCCCTGCTTCTCAACACCGAGTACAGAGCCGCTTCCCGGGAATCCGCCGAACGGAGACTGGGCTTGCCCTTCGCTTCCGTCCTCGAACACCAGGCTCGAATGATATGGAGCGCCGGGTAACGATAAGGGCAGCTGCACAGGAGCAGACACGTTGTGAATCAGATACACCGTACCCGAGGCAGGTGCTGTAATTTCGTAGTGATTGTTACCTAGACTTACAGACGAGGCTGCTCCGTAGCTGGATTGCACCACAGTTAAGGGCAGCGGGCTGTTCACCTTGAAGCTTACGCTGCGGTTGCCGCCGTAAGTTGCGACGGCTACTGTCGGCGCCACCCATACGGCAGAATCATTGTCCACCGTCACACCGGGATGCGTCTCCAGCCGGAGGGTCACTTCTTTGCCTGCGAATTCCGACAAATCCAGCTCCATGGCTGTAGGTGAGGCGCTTCTGCTGAACTGCTCTTCACTCAGCACCGTACGGTCCCCAGGCGCTTCTGCCTTATCCCAAGCGGATACCTTGAAGGTGACACCGTCACTGCTCGCAACATTCTGCTCGGAGCCCAGCTGCACACCGGCTTGAAAGCTCGCTGCCGCTGCTGCAGGCAGATTGATATCAAATTCCAGCCAGGTATGCCCGCCCTGCCACTGTCCTGCGTAAGGCGGATGGGCCAGGATCCGGTCGCCCCAGTGCTGCTCAGTTCCTCCTCCGGGGAAGGAGTAGGAGAATCCGCCCGTGGTAGGGAACGGGGCAGCGGTTGTATGGACGGTACCGTCTCCCAGAACCTCTCCTGCTCTAACCGGTCCCTCGTAATTCAGCAGATCTATATCCCCGAACTGAAGCTTGTCGTCCATAACGATGGTGGTGTGGGTGGAGCGGCTGGACAGCCGTTTTAGCGCCACATCCTCCGGCCACTCATAGACATGGAATCCCTCGGGATCGCGGACCTGGTTCAAATACAGATACGTTTTGTCCGGGTCCAGCCCGAACAGCTTCTGTTCGTCATAGAGCAGCCACCCCGGAATGCTTCCCGGCAACGGATAGGTCTCTGCCCCGTACAAATAACGCATGATGTCGGTGCCCCCGCCGGAAGGGTTCCCGTCGTAGGCGGTCAGCTTCTCGCCATAGGAATCGCGGACATATTTGGCACTGCCGCCGTTTGCTGTCCTGAAAGCAAACAAAGTGGGATCTGACATATTGCTGAAATCGGCTGTAGGCTGTGCGCTCTGGTACCAGCCCGCTTCATCCAGCAATTGTTCCATCAGCGGGGTAGGATTGGCGATCTGGCCCAGATTAGGTCTTGTGAGCATCGGAATGGCCCCGAGCCGGTTCTGAACGACCTTATGCCAGGCCATGAAATAATCCTCCGTGATCGGGTTCGCATGATCAGGATGACCATAAATGGTCGTATACGGGGCAAAAATCGCTGAGCTGGCCGGAACCACCTGATTGATTTTGCTGTCATCCCACGTTCCGCTCGCGGAGAAGATGCCATAGGCATGGCGCTGCGCAAAGGACTCATAGCGTGTCGTGATTTCATTCAAGCTCTCCCCGCCCAAGGCGATATCCGGCAGCGCTTCTCTAAGCTCGCGGTGCAGGGCGATATTGCCTTGCATCATGTTGTTGCCGTCAATCAGGCCGTTGGCATCGTTATACATGAGCAGCGACTGGTCCAGATGCAGCGCGTCCGGTCCGACCTCATTCACCAGGGCAGTCATCTTGTTAACGAAGAGTTCCCGCCACGCCTCCGCCGCCGGATTAATAACGGCAAATGAAATCTGTTCCGATCCTGCTGTATACTCCCAGCGCTTCCGCTCCAGCGTGAACGGATCCTTCACCTGATAGGGCTGCATCTGTGTATAATTCTCGTTGTTAAACGATGTTCCGAATATATTGACATACAGCATCACGCGGAATCCCAGCGCCTGAGCAGCGTCGATCCTGGCTGCGATATCCGGCTTAGGCTCATAATTGGGAAAATTCACATCATAGGGGTCCGCTCTCCAGCCGGGAACAACCAGCAGCGTCCGCTCCGCATCTACCCGCTGTGCAAGCTCCTCCAGCATCGGCTGGTCTTCCAGATCGGTCAGTACCGTGAATCCGATATCCTTCGCCCAATCCGGTGCCTTCGCGGAAGATTCAGCTAACCCAAAGGCGCCATCTGCCCACTCCCGGTACATCGCCGATCCTTTTGCCCAGTCACCGGCGTAGGCTTTAAGCCGCCAATCCGTGGAGACTGACTTGGTCGTTTGCTGAAACGGAGCGGGCGATTGCGTCTCTATTCCAACATAGAAGCTGCCATTCTCATGCTTCACATGCAATGTTTTGAAGAAATCGGCATTGTCATCCGCATGAACCAGCAGTCCGCCCTCTGCCCCCTGCACAAGAAACATCTGCGCCTCCCAGACATCGGGATAGGTGAACTGGGAGAAGCCATAGGCGGCGTCCGGTGATTCGGCAGTGAGCCGTATCCCGCCCAGTGCAGGAATAATCAGATCATACGTATCGGGGATAATGAATCCCCATTGCACGCCCGATATACCTGGTTGCACTGTCTGCGCATGTTGGCTGACGGTCAAGGTACCGTCATATTTACGGGCAACCGTCGTTTCCAGCTCAGCCAGCGAAGTGCCCGACCCCCAGGTGTGTTCATAGGTGACATGCCCTCTCTTCGCTGAAACGGTGGAAGTTGCCGTATCATTCCACAGATTGTTCTGCGCCAGATGGCGGATACCGGTCAGCTTGCCTTCGTTGCCGCGGGCCAGATTTATCGTTCCATAGGTGAAGTCGATGGCGGCCGTGCCGGAATCAATCGTCACCTTCACATTAGCTGTATCTGCAAAACTAAGACCCGGCAGACTGCCACACCAAAGGATACACGCCACACATACCATCACTGTTCTTCTGACAACATGGATCATTACCTATCCCCTCTCTTCATCCGGAATGGAATGGACCTACATTGCAAACTGCCTGGTAATGAATTCCGCACTCCCCTCACTCACGAACAGCCCCATCCCTCCTTGCTGGAAATCATACAGCCGTGTGCTTAACGCAAGCTCCTCGTTCACATAGACTACGCATACCTGATCTTCCAGATATATGCTTAACGAGCAGGCGGTTCCGGGCAGCAATTGCAGCGGCCGCTCCATGCCGACGGCGTAGGGGACATCTCCCTTCCTCGGCCACTGGTCAACAACAATCCGGTTACGGCCCGGCTCCAGCCGGATCATATACCCCTGCCCGAACTCCTGATCGGTCCGCAGAATAATGCCGCAGCCCCGGGTGCCGGGAGCGAACGTTATCGTCGCCTCCAGCTTGCAGGCGCCGTCCGGTAATGGCCCCGCATAGGCACCGGCGAAGGAATCGGTTGCCGTAACCGCAGCCGTGCTGCCGCTGAACTTCCAGCGTCCGAGCACTTCGGTGAAGGATAAAGCGCTTTCCTGATTAAACGCAGCATTCAGGGTATCCGGCACTTTTACAAGCAGCGCACCATCCGTGCCCTGTACGACTTCATGCACAACCAGATGTCCGCCCCATTGCCAGGTGCCCCCGTCATGCTCGCCTTCCCGCGTCGGGTTCCATCCGAAAGCATAACGCCGCTCACCGTCGGTCCAGGTCTTGGCGGCATAGAATGCCCGGGTATCAAGTGCATCGTTCTCGGGTGCCAGCCAAGGCCCCTGCAGCGAGCGGCTCATCCGGTAATGCGTGACCGTACGGTCCGAGAATGTCGAGTACAGAAGGTACCACCAGTCCCCCATCCGGAACAGGTCCGGGCATTCGTGAGTCGTATACAAGTAGGGAGCCCAGAACGGATCGCGTACCTCCCAGCTGGTCAAGTCCTTGGAGGCGCATAGGGCAACGCAGCCGCGGCGACCCGCGGGGCCCTTCTTCAACCGGGCGGCAAGGAGCATCCAATATTCCCCCGCCTCCTCGTTCCAGAATACAAACGGATCACGCCAGTCATGCTCCTCGTAGCCCACCGTTGGTGCGAAGAAGGCATCCTCCGGCCGTTTTTCCCAATGTACAAAATCGCTGCTGACCGCATGCATCACTGCCTGCTGCGCCTTGCCCTCTGCCGGAAAATGAAAATTGTTGCCGGTATAGAAAATATGATACAGTCCGTCTTTCTTCAGCACGCATCCCGTATAGATATACAGGTCCTGCTCGGATACCGCGCCCCTCGGCAGAACCTCTCCGTATTCCTTGTAGTGAATGAAATCCCGGGTCCCCAGCAGAAACCAGGGCGTGCCTTCACCGTGTCCTTCCCTGTCGCGCCAATCTTTCAGATACAGCAGCTTGAACTCGCCGTCTTCATAGAACGGGATAACGTCGGCCAGCCAGCCGTCTTCAGGCTTGTAGAATAATTTGCTCATGCTGCTCGTTCACTCTCCTCCATACGGTTCATTAATTTCTTCCAGGATCGCTTTACCGCCAAGCCGGTTCCAATCCTTTACGAATCTATCGAATTCATCAATGGAAACCGCCCCCATAATAATTTTGGTGAAGGTTTCCTTCTCGAGTCTGTCCAGCATGGCCCACTTCTCTGTCATCGTAGGGGTCTGTCCTCCGAAGGCAGTCATCAGCAGCCGGTCGCCGCTATAGTGGTCCATGGTCGTCTCGAACCCGAAGTATTGATGGGCAACGGCCCAATTATCCATATTTCCGGTTGTCAGGTAATCAAGGGTCGGCCCGTATTTGTCGGTTTCGGTGAGCGCATCCTTCAGCAGGCTTCCATCCTCGTTCCTGATAGCCTCGCGCAGTAACGACAACGACTCTGCCACATCCTCGTTGGATACACCGGATTGGACAAAGGACAGCCTGGAGGTGTTGATCCGTCCGCCGGCTTCTTCCACAGTAATGAATTCGCCTTCGCCGCGTCTGGAGCCGTGAACCACCTCTTCATGCAGGTTCAGCATTTTCACTACAGCCTCCGGGTGCTGATAGCCTTTGCGCACTACGACATATCCGCTGGCCGAGAAGCCTACGCTGGCCTTGGCCGGCACGCCATCCACCGAAGGCACCGCATACGGCTTCCACTCCATTCCGGGGTTTAGCCGTACCGCATCCAGGAATACATAGGGATTCCAGTTGGCGCCGAACGTCATGCCGAGCTTGTTCGCGGCGATATCCTCCACTACCTGGTCGCTGTCCTTGACACCGAATTCCCGGTCCAGCTGCCCGCTCCTGTACATCTCCTGAAGCTTGCCCAGCGCACTCTTCATCTCCGGCTGAATGGAACCGTACATCACTTGACCGTTCCCGTCCTTGATCCAGGTCTGCGGATAAGCGTGATACGCATTGAAGAATCCGGTAACCGAGGCAATGCCGCCATACAGGTAATTATTGATGGCCAGGCCAAAGGTATCCTGCTGGTTGTTGCCGTCGGGATCTTGCCCCGTAAATGCATCGGCAATCGCAAACACCTCCTCCAGCGTTTTGGGCTCAGGCAGACCCAATTTGTCCAGCCAGTCCGTACGCACCCACAGCAGATTGGCTTCGTAGATCGGAGCATTGACGATGGGAATGGCCAGCAGTTTGCCGTTGAACGTGGCGGAAGCCAAGGCCGCACCGCCGTCTCCCAGCTGCAGTTTTTTGGTGCGGCCGGAAGCGAAGCGCTCATATACCGCCGTCAGATCTTCCAATTGATCCGCATCCGCCAGCTGTTTGAGCTGGCCTGCCGAGACGGAGAACATCTCCGGCAGACTGCCCAATGCGATCAGGACATTCAGCTTACGGCTGTACTCGCCCGGCAGGGCGGTCCAATCGTGTTCAATTTCGATGCCCAGCAGGCTGCGGTACTCCCGGTACCAGATATTATCTTCAATGCTGTCACCGCCGGGATACGTCCAGGTCTGATCGACCGGACGAGCGATATGAAGCTGAATCGGCGGATCGTATTTTCCAAACGGGTAGACTTCATGTTCCGCAGAGTTCAGAATTATGCCCGTTCCGGGACTGCTCGCGCTCAGCAGCAGCGACAGAACGATTCCGTAAGACGTCAAGACTGCCAATCTCTTTCCCTTCACTTCTTATCCCCCTTCAATCTTGGAGGAGCTTCGTGAAAGTTCGCCTTATTTAGCATTATTATAGGCTCGCTTCCCCTGGCCACTCTACTCGCCGATTTTCACTTTTGATTATCCGATTTGGATAAGGTATGCCGCTCTCTGTATTCCTGGGGAGTAATGCCGGTCTCCTTCTTGAAAAAGCGGTAGAAGGATTGCTCCGTCATAAAGCCGACCGCTTTCGAAATGTCCTGCACAATCAGACTGCCGCCCTCCAGCAGCTTCTGGGCTTCCGCCAACCGGGACGACGCCACGTAATCCGGCAACGACTGGCCCGTTAAACGCTTATACAACCGGGTCAAGTAATACGGATTGTAGCCTACGACATCACCGATCCGGGTCAGTGACAGATCGCCGGCCAAATGATGCTCCACGTACAACCGGACGCGGGTAATCAAATCATGCTCGCGGTAAACCTGGTCATCTTGCTTTTGTTCAAACAGCTGCATGGCCAGCGCCGACAAATAATCTTCCGCGCTCTCCCAGGAAGGGTGGGCCTCATATCTTGTAAGCTTGTCCAAATCCATGGACTCTCCGATGACCTCATGCAGTTCCCAGCGGTTCATATAAGACAGCAACAAACACATGAGCGAATAGTAGATCTCCAGCTTCAGCCGGTTGTCGGTGCCACGCCCAGGAGAGGCCAACGCTGCCAGCTTGCCGAATTCGAGAAAAAAATGCTCCTGCTGTCCGTTGTCCAAATAAGCTGCCATGGCTCCCAGCTTCCCCAACTGGCTGCTAATTTCATGATTGTGCAGCTCTGCCTGCTGCGCCTCCTCTCCGGCTTCCTTGCGCTGTTCGATCAGGACAAGCTCCTTGCCCATGCCAAGTCCCCGTCCCAGCAGCGCCTTCAGGGTGCTGAACTGCCGGGGCGCCTCCTCCCAGGGGCGAAATGCTGCACCCGCCGAGAACGACAGCCGCAGCTTCAGCAGCCGCTTGCAGCTCATGGCGATCGTCTCAAGCGTCCCATGGATGAACCGGAGCGCCCGCTCCCTGTCCTCCGGAGCATCTGCCATAGGCTGCAGCAGCCACAGCAGCTTGTTCTTCTCATAACGCAGACTGAGGCAGCGCACGGAGGGGAGCCAGTATTCTTCGGCAATATTCCGGATAGCGTACAGCATCAGCTCCCTGTCTGCTACACTAAGCTCGTCCCGCCAATCGTCCACACGCCCGATCGTGAGCAGTACACCGCGGGCAGCATCCAGCGGGCATTCCAGTTCCTGGAATTTATGTGCAAGCTGGCTTACGCCCGGGCTATCCCCCTGCAGCAGCTCCAGCAAATAATCGCCCAGCAGCAGCGGACGGACAAGCTGCAGCTGCCGGTGCGCACGCTCGATCAGCTCCTCTGCTTCCACCGCCGCATATAGCTGCGCAGCGGCCTGCTCCACAGCGCGAAGAATCGCTTCTTCGCCTTCTGTCTTTAACAGATAGTCCACCCCGCCGCCGCGCATGACTTGCTGTATATAATCAAATTCGTTATATCCGCTCAAAAAAATAATTTTGCACCACGGCCAGTAACGTCTGATTTCCTGCTGCAGCTCCAGCCCGTCCATTCCCGGCATGCGGATATCGGACAATACAATATCGAACTTCATCTTCCCCAGCTGCTCCAGTGCCTCCGCAGCGGAATACGCACCGTATACCTCCAGCTCCAGCTTGTCCCAGTGCCCGAACAGATCAAGCAGGTTCCGTACAATCCACCGTTCATTATCGACAATCAGCAGTCTGATCATGGCTGTCTCCCTTCTTCCCGTCTTATCATCAGCAGCACCTTCAATCCGCCCAGTTCACTGCGTGATACTTCAATTCCGAACGCCGGACCATAGTTCAACTGGAGCCGGCGGTGCACATTGAGGATTCCTGTCGTCTCCATCGCTTCTTCAGCAAGAGCCAGCGTTCTGCGCAGCGCATTCAGCTGTTCTTCGTCCAGCGATTCTCCGTTGTCTTCCACCCCGATGACCAGCCGGTCCTCCCCTTCCTCACGGAAGCTTACCCGCAGCATCCCTTCTGCCAGCTTGTTCTCCAGCCCGTGGGCATAAGCGTTCTCAATTAATGGCTGGACAATGAGCCGAGGTACCATGGAAGCCTCCCACCCCTGCGGTATGGGCTCCAGTTCGGCTGTGACCGTACCGGCGAAACGTATATTCTGAATCTCCACATAAGACCATGCGTGCTTCATCTCTGCAAGCAGACTGACCTGCTCCGCTCCACTACGTGTAATAAACTGAAAATAGCCGCTGAGGTGGTGAAGCATCCGCTCGGCTACTTCATGTTCCCTCATACGAACGAGACCCTGCAGAATGAAGAAGGTGTTGTAGAAAAAATGGGGGTTAATCTGCGATTGCAATTGCTTAAGCTCGGATTGCTGGGATCTGATCTGCTGCTCATACACCTCATGAATCAACTCCTGAATCCGCTCCAGCATATGGTTGAAGTGGTTATATACATAATTGAATTCATCCTGATTGCCGTGATAGAGCCTGACACTCAGATCACCCATCTCCACTCTCCGGAAGGAAGTAATCAGCCGCCTCATCGGCTTATGAATAAACCGGTATATCCAGTAAGAGAACACTACGGCGAGCAGCAAAGCGACCAGCGACTCTCCCCAAATCCAGTTGCGATGCTTATTCAGCGGCTCCAGCACCGTCTCCGCAGGGACAAACACGGCCAAAGTCGTCCCCAGCAGCGGTGAATATTCACTGGCTCCAAAATAGTCAATGCCTGCCGACTCCAGCCGGTATTGGCCGGACTCGCCGCTGTCGTTGAGCAACTCCCCGCGGAGAGCTTCCCCGAACGCAGCCAGCAGCGAGTCCTCCACACCGGAGGCAATCTGCCACTGGCCGCCAGTGTCCATCCATAGAGCTCCGCCGCCCTCCCCCTCGGCCATGCTGGAGAGTGAGCGGAGAATCTCCGGGCGTGACAGCTGAATTTCGATGGCCAGCACTGGCGGCCGGCCGGCGTACACCGCATCGGGGTAGACGCCACTCATCAGCAGCTTCTCGCCCATGCCGAAGATCGGTGATTTCATGTGGGCCGGGTTCAAAATGCCCTCCAGTTCTTCAGGCGGCATCGCACTGTCGAAATTGTTGGCATTGATGCTTCGGTCCAGGGAAGGAATATACAGCTTAACGTTCTCCACGAACGGGCTGGAGCTTTTGAGCAAATATAATTTGCTCTTGGCGGATAACAAGGCGCGGGTCCGTTCATAATCGTTCAACTGGTTCGGAACCGTGGCCAGCAAGAGCAAATCATCGTCATTGACATACTCCAGCTTCAGCCGCGTCAGCCGTGTCAGCTCTGTCTCCAGCGAAGTCAGATAGAAGTGGACACGGCTGGCCATGGATTCCGAGATTTGCTTCTGGACAACCTCCTGTCCGGATTGATTCATGACCAGCCCCCACAGGTAGAGCGGAATAATGACAAGCAAGAAAGCCATAACAAGTTTGGGATAAATTGAAAGCGTTCTCATAAATCTGATCAACAGCATCTCTCTCCTTCCACAAGCCTCCCCTGTAGTCCCATCATACCTCTGCAGCAGGCCCTTAAACAATAATAAAGAGAGGCGGTTAGCCTCTCACATTTCAAGCAGAAATTGTATGGTTTTGTCCTCGAAGCCCGGCAGCCGTTCATGGATGAAATCGGGATAGATCTCCAGTTTCTTCTCGCAGCGGATTCGGTTGTAGGCGGCGAATTGTGTCGAAGGCGGACACACCGTATCCAGCAATCCCACACCCATCATCACCTTCCCGCTGATCCGGTCCGCCAGGTGTTGAACATCAATATAGCCGAGCCGTTCAAAAATCTCATTCTCCCGCAGGTGCTGGGGATCGCGGTGACGGAAAAACGTCCGCAGTTCCTCATAGGCATCTCGGGCCAGGTCCATTTCCCATACCCGTTTATAATCACACAGGAACGGAACACTGGGTGCAGCCCGGTTGATCCGCGGCTCAAGCGCCGCACAGGCCAGCACCAGCCCCCCTCCCTGCGATCCGCCGATTGCACCGACGCGGGCCGCATCCACTTCCGGCATGTCCATTACAATTCCGGCGAGCTGTGCCGCATCAAGATAGATCTGCCGGAACAGCAGCCGTTCGGGCGCATCATCCAGTCCGCGAATCAGGTGCCCTTTATGTGTGGTTCCTTTGACCCCGCCAACATCTTCGGACAGTCCTCCCTGGCCTCTGCAATCCAATGTGGCTATAGTAAAGCCCAAGGAAGCATAGATTAGCTTGTCGGCCCAGTCATCCGAGTGGTGGGCGTACCCATGGAACTGCACTACCGCCGGGTGCGGACCTGCAACATGCTTCGGCTTGACCAGCTTCGCATGGATACGCGCTCCCCCTGTCCCCGTGAAATACAAATGGAAGCATTCGGCGAACGGAACCTGAAACCCGCTTCTCACCAGTTCCACACGGGCATCCGTATTTCTCATCTCTTGCAGTGCTTGTTCCCAATAAGCCTCGAAGTTGGCCGGACGGGGATTACGTCCCTCATACGTTAATAATTGTTCTAACGGCATATCGACTAGCGGCATTAATAAGCACCTCCGTCTCTCTTGGTTTGTGTGTCCCATATCAAATACAGTACAATGTTGCCAGCAACGAAAGAAACAACCCGGAAGAAGAGGAGGCCGCACCATGAGCTTGTTGTTCAACCTGCCCGAAGTCAAGGAATTGCTGCGCAATTTCTATACATTGACCGGTATCCGCACCGTGATTTTCGACAATTCCTTTACTGAGCTGGCCGCATACCCTACCCGTCATTCGACATATTGTCATATCATCCGCAGTGATCCGCGCGCGGAGGCCCAATGCATCCTCTGTGACCAGGCAGCCTGCACCCAAGTGAAAAAGGAGAAAGCCCTTTACACCTATCAATGTCATGCCGGACTTACCGAAACGGTGGTTCCAATTCAAACGGACAATCAGGTCATCGGATATATTATGTTCGGCCAATTGCTGCAGACCGGGTCCCGTGATGAGTTATGGGAGAAGGTCTGTGAGAATATAAGCCCCTATAATGTGGATATGAATAAACTGTACAGCGCCTTCCAGCGCAAAAAATACATCTCCAAGGAAGTCATTGATGCTTACGCCAAAACCATGGAGATGAGCGCCAGCTACCTGTATCTATCCCGGATGCTGGTTCTGAAGGAGGATACGCTGGCACAAAAGATCGACGGTTATATTACAGAGCATATCCAGGAACCGCTGTCCGTTCCCGTTCTGTGCAAAGCATTCAGCATCAGCAAATCCCATCTCTACAAGCTCTCGGAGCAGAACTTTGGCATGGGCATTGCGGAATATATCCGTAGCCTCCGTATCCAAATGGCCAAAAGGCTGCTGGGTGACACCGACAGTCCGATTTACGAAATTGCGGAGCAAGTCGGCATTCCCGATTATAATTACTTTACCAAAGCCTTCAAAAAGGTCACCGGCACATTGCCCAGCGTCTACCGCAAAGAAAACACTTTACAAGGACGCACTCCGGGCCGATTCTGACGGCTCCTGGTTGAAAGCGTATACAGCAGAGATAGCAGCTTCCGGCACCAGCCTCTTGTTATCACCCCCGGCCTCTAGCAGTTCTGCCTTGCTCTGTGCTGATCTTATCATCCCGTCCCTGGACCAAAATAGTAATAATCGTTTGAATTAATAGTCATTTTGTTCTCAAAGGTGTGTACTATAGACAGCGCGCTTGGCTTGTCAGGAGACAAAAAAAACCCACAAAGTGGGGCTTTAGCTTCGATGATGACTCATCAAAAAAAAGCCGGCATTCGCCGGCTCTTACTTAAATCCAGGCGCGAAGGTTCACCTGCTTGATGAAATCCGCCTGGGACAAACTCTCTTGGGATGCAGCCTCTATCTCTTCAACCTCAACTTCCTCGCCGTTCATCAGATGATGAAACAGCTTCTCATTGTACGTTGACAATGCATAATCTATCAGCGCTTCGTGCGTGGCTCTTTCAGCTTCTAGTACCAGCAATTGTTCTTCGGCCTCAATATCCTCTGCTGTAACATAGAAATTCCGGTTAGCTTGGGGAACACGAATGACATAATCAAACGCATTATCAGGATTGCGGTCGTAAGCAATCAGGTAGCCAAAGTCTCCGATAGGAAGACTCTGCTCAAAAGCGTCTGCGATAATGACAATCTTCTCTCCTAAACGCAGCATCATCCTACCTCCTGACCAAAATCTATCATGGTTCTGCTTGTTTCAACAGTCTACTAAAAAAAGATAGAGCTGTCCAGCAGCAGGATGATTGTACGATGAATTTCCGCAGAAAACACTCTGAAAATTCATGAAAGATCGCTTTCTTATTGCAAAGCTTGCTAGACTGGCAATTTATTCCTTCCAGCCAGCAGTGAGGCGCTGGCAATACAAATAATAATCAGGAGCACTGCGGAGACAATCGGTGCCAAGCTCACTCCGGCGCCTCCATCTGCAAGTACACCGGCAGACATTCCCGGCAGAGCAGCAGGCATCCAGTTCAGCTTAACTGGCAACAGGCCATGGACCAGACTCATGACCGCTGCCAGCAGGAGAGATAGACCGGCAGCTGCAGGTCCGCGCAGCCAGGCACTGAAGAGCAGCGTAAGCGATACCGCACAGAGCAGCCACAGCGCATACAGTGCAGACGCTGCAATCACATCCCCCCAGGATAAAGCCCCCATAAGCTGTACAGTATAATAAGCCGCTCCCGCTGTTCCCAACCCAATGGCAATAACCAGCACCGTGAAGTTCGCGGTCCATTTGGCTGCAACAACGGATATAGAGGAGACCGGCTTCGCCATTAACAGTTCGGAGGTGCCGCTGCTGCGCTCTCCTGCCAGACTGTTCATCGTTCCCAGCACCAGAATCAGCATCCCAATTGTTCCATACTGGCCTAAGGCCTGAGCCATTACAGAAGACGCGGCTGGTCTCTCCATACTCTCCATCAATCCAGCCGGGACATTGGAAGAGAACGCCAGGATATCCGCCATATAAAAGCTGACCAGCGGCTGCATAATTCCCAGAACAATAAACACCACGGGAACCCAAATCAGCTTATAGCTGCGCACATTCTCCAGCATCTCCTTCAAATATAGAGCCCAAAGCCTCCTCATGTTCCCACCACCTTCATGAACAGGTCCTCCAGTGTCGATGAGCCTGCTTCAAATTGCAGCAGCGGAATATCCAGTTCCACAGCTTCCTGTAAAAGCGTCCGGCGGGCGAGTTCTACATCCGTGACATTGAACACGGCCTTGCCATCCGAAATTAGCGCTTCTTCAATAAAATCCCTGTGTCTAAGTCCTTCAAGCCAGCGGATAGCCGAATCTTCCTTCCCTGTAGTGAGTCGGATTACCGGCAGACTGTATTCTGCACGGAGACTGGACAAGGTTCCTTGGACAGCTATAGTCCCCTGGTTCATCAATACGACATCATCACATATTTCTTCCGCATCATGCAGCACATGTGTGGAGAAAATAACGGTTGTCTCCTCCCGGATGTCCCTAAGCAGCTCCATGACTTCCCGGCGTCCGATAGGATCAAGCGCGGAGACAGGCTCATCCAGCAAAAGCAGGCGCGGGCGGTGTACCAGGGCCTGGCCCAGCCCGAGGCGCTGCTTCATCCCCCCGGAATAACCGCCAATCCGCCGCCGTGCCGCAGAGCCTAGTCCCACACGCTCCAGCACAGCGCCCGATGCCACCGCAGCCTCCCGTGCATTCATGCCGCTCATCCTGGCGGCAAATACGATGTATTCGTGTCCGCTCATCCAGTTGTAGAAAGCCGGGGCTTGCGGCAGATAGCCCAGTTGCCGGCGGTAATCCTTCCCCGGAGCCCCGTCAAAAGTGATCGTTCCGGCAGACTGCTTCAGAAGACCGGAAAGCATACGCAGCGTTGTAGTCTTCCCGGCTCCATTGGGTCCGAGCAGCGCGACACAGCGTCCTGCTTCAATTCCAAAGCTGATGCCGTTCACCGAGGGATGCCCCTTAAAGCTCTTGTGAAGATCCTTGACCTCAAGCAGCGGCATTAGAATTCTTTCCTTCCCAGTGTAAAATAAGCCACGCTGCCCAGCAGGTTGCCAAAAATCAAGAACAGAACCCACATCCATTTCGGTCCGCGTACCTGCTCTGTCTTGCTCAGTGAAATCAGACCGATTATTGCCAGCACTACCTGCAGTGCAAGCAGCGGCGCAATCAATCCCCAATTCAAATCCTCCATAGCCGTGTCCTCCTTATCTGTCGGGCAATGAACTATTGTCTCAGCGGCTCCTTCCGTCCTTCCGTTTGCGCTTGTCTGGAAGAACTACAAACAGCAGGTAACATACTGCCGGTGACGGTGCACCGGTAAGCCCCCAGATTCCCCAGAACCAGGCCTTCCTCCCTTGACCTCTGTCCCTGGCATCACGGAACAGCCAGGTTCCCTGCAGCAGCAGCACAGCTGCAAGAATTATCCAAATCCAAACAGGTATCTCCTGCAGCTCCTTCACGCTCATGATTCCTCCCGCCCGTGTCTGATCCGCGCTGCTCCCAGGCTGCCAAGTGCGCTCAGAATGAACACTGCCTGCAGACTCCAATACAGCACCGGCGCCGTGCTTAGAATAGAAATCACTATGGTAACCAGTACAAGAGCCACCAATAGGAATAACAGCAGCTCTTTACGGCGCCGCTTCCTCCGGCGGATAGCTTCCCCGGCAATTAGCTGCTCCAGCTCCGGCAAGGAGGGCGGAGTAACATCGGCATAGAGCATATCCAGGTGATCCAGCTCTGCGGACAGCTTACCCAGCAGTTCCTCGTCACTCTTAAACCTCATCCTCATTCAGCTCCTTTCGCAGTTGACCCAATCCGGCAGCTACCCGTGATTTGACCGTTCCGGAAGGGATCTCAAGCATCTCCCCGATCTCATCGTAGCTGTATCCGTAATAATGCTTCAGCAGCACAGCCATTCTGTGCGCAGAGGATAGACGCGACAAGGCGTCGAGCACTTCACTCCACTCCATATTCCGGCTCTCAAAGCTCCAGCGTAAACTGCGGTTCCCCTGCTCCTGCATCTGCCCTTCCCGCCACTGTGCCTCCCGGCTCCAGCGCCGCTTACGGTCAATGTACAACCGGCTGCCAATGGTAATCAGCCATGAGGAGAATGCCGAGGTCCCATTATAAGTCCCGATCTTCTCCATGCATCTGACCATCGTGTCCTGAGCAATCTCTTCCGCAAGCAAAGGGTCAAGTGTCGCTTTGATCAGATACTTGTACAGGAAGGGATAATGCTCCCGCAGCAGCACGGCCAGTGCAGCAGCGTCACCCTGCTGTGCCTGGCTGATCATCTCCAGCGTCCTGTCGCCCATAGCCCCTCCCCTTATCTCTTCTGTCACACCTGTAATACGTCTATGTAATAGTTATCGTTCATTCCGAGTCAGAATTATTCTGCAGCTCCCACAGTCTGCGTCTCCATGGCTGAATAGCCCCCTTGCCTCCGGGAAAACTCCAGAACAGCGTATATTTAGTATCACTCTTCCCGCCCAGATCATTCACTTCATTCCGCTCCGCTATCAATGAATCATTCGCTTCCAATTCCCCGTAATCCAACTGACAATGCATATTATCCTTCATTCTGCTTCCCCCAATAAAATTCATATCTATAGGCAAAAAAAAGAACGCAAACCGGGATTATTCCACAGTCTGCGTGCTTCGCGAGGTAAATGTTACATTTAATTAACCATATTGTAACAACCTGGCCCCGGCTTGTCTACCTCTAATTTCCCGGTTTGTGTCAAATCCAGCCAAAAGATGTCGTTACACGGCAAACGGAAACGGCTTTGGCGTCCTCTTACATCGGGACATAAGGGTTGTGAAGCCTCTCATAGCCGATTGAGGTTCGCGGACCATGTCCGGGGAACACTCTCACTTCCTCATCCAGCCGGTAGAGCTTGCCGCGGATCGAGTCAATCAGATCCCGTTCTCTGCCGCCCGGAAGATCGGTACGTCCCACTCCCATTTTGAACAAGACATCACCGGCGAACAAATCATTCCCGCATAAAAAGCTAACGCTCCCCGGCGAATGTCCCGGCGTATGCATGACACGGAAAGAAAGGCCGAGCAGCTTCAGAGTCTGGCCTTCCGCCAGATCGTACTCTGCCGGATCTGTGCTGATGGGAGGCGTAGTATCAGGCCACATCAAGGAGCCGTTCAGCTTCGGGCTGCCCAGCCACTCGCTCTCCAGCGGATGGATATAGACCGGGCACTTCTTGGCTTTGCGGACCTCGTCCAGTCCGGCAATATGGTCGAAATGGGCATGCGTCAGCAGAATCGCTTCAATCTCCATTCCCTCAGCGCCGCGGAGAAGACCCGCAGGATTAGCACCCGGATCAATGATGACACCGCGCTTCGGGTCTGCCCCCGTCAGAAGATAGGCGTTAGTCTGGAGTGCCCCCAGGTTATAAGAACGAATATTAAGCATCGGCATTAGAATCCGGAGATCAGACTGCGCAGCTCTTTGACGATAACTGCGTGTGATTCCGTTCCTTCTCCGTAGGCTTGCCCCATAGCTTTGCGCACTTCGGTAATTTTGCTGTCATAGTCCGCTGCTTCGCGGTCAGGGTTCTCCCGTTTGAACTCTCTCATCAGGGTCTGCACATGCTCCGGACGCGGTCCCCACTGGCCCAGTACATAACCTCCGGTATCCGCAAAAATCACGATGGGAACCGAACGTCCGCCCATGGTCAGGAAGTTGTCCATCAGGTCCAGATTCTCTTCCAGAATCATCACTTCCGTCTTGAAGCCCGCAGTCTCCAGAATCCGGAAGACTACCGGGACATTACGGACAACATCTCCGCACCAGTCGGCAGCCAGAATCAACACACGCAGATCATCCCGGTGATTCAGGCTCTCGAAATATTCGCGGTCACTCTCGTCTTCCCAGGTGAACTTCTCATACCAGGCTTCAAAAGCCTGCTGGTTCTTCGTCATGGCTTCCACGAACTGGCGCGGAGTCAGGCCTTGGCCAAATTTAGATGCTACATTCTGCTTCATACTGCACTACCCTTCTTTTTGGATTTGTACCACTTGAACAGGAAATACAGAATAATTACCGCAATAGCGCCAAGAAGAATCTCATGAGTGTACTTGGCTGCGACCTCATCAATGGTCTTCCACTTGTCCCCGAGCGTATACCCCAGATAGACAAACAACGCGCTCCACGGAATGACTGCAAGGGTTGTCAGCATAGTGAATTTGCCCAGCGGCATGCGGGAAATACCAGCCGGAACCGATATGGCATGGCGGACAACCGGGATAAAGCGGGCTGTGAAAATCACACCGGTCCCATACTTTTGAAACCATTCTTCGGAGTGGTCAATGTGCTTTTTGGAGATGAAAATGTACTTGCCGTACTTCTCCAGCACAGGCCTGCCGCCATAACGGCCAATCCAATAAACAAAGATCTGGGCGATCACTCCCCCGACGGTACCGAACAGCACCGCACCAAAAAAGTTAATATCGCCTTGTGAGACCAAATAGCCGCCGAAAGCCAGGACAATCTCACTTGGGATGACTTCAATCATGAGGCCGATCATAATCCCGAAGTAGCCCAGAGACTGAATCCATTCAAACAATTGTGAAATGACATCAGATATAAAGTGCAATGCAGGTCTCCTCCCGTATGGCGTAATAGCGTGGTATTCTGCTGGCAGAACCCATCCGCTTAACCGCTCTATGTATCCAGCTTCTCCTAGCCTATTCTAGCATATGCAGGCTTACGACTTCTACATTAAGGAAAACAAGCGGAAACGGCTTTCTGACCTTTTAAAAGAAAGGGAACGTTTCGGCGGGAAATAGAAGGATAATTTATAGCGTGAACCATATGTGAGTTTCTATATTGACAAAGATTGGAATCGACGCATATGGAGTTGAATGATTCGTTCAAAGCGCTCGCTGACCCGACCCGAAGGCAAATTCTCAGGCTGCTGCGTGAAAAGGACCGGACGGCCGGGGAAATTGCAGATTTTTTCAATATGACGAAACCCAGCATCTCGCACCACTTGAATGCGCTCAAGCACGCCGGGCTGGTGCAGGATGAACGTAACGGGCAATTCATCGTCTATTCGCTAAACTCCACGGTACTTGAAGAGGTGCTTGGCTGGTTCCTGGAATTGACGGGTACGGGCAAGGGCAGTACGGACAGCAAACCGGAGGCTCAGGCGGATGCTAATCCAAAGGGCTCAGGGTCCAAGGGGAAAAGTGACCCGCGCGCTATTAAAAATACGGAGGATGAAGATTGATGAAGAATTTCACATGGAAATGGCAGGATACGCTGATTGTCATGCTGGGCTTGCTCTCCCTGGGTTATGCTCTGCTGAATTACGGGAGTCTGCCGGATCAGCTTCCCGCCCAATTCAGTATTACCGGCAAGGTCAATACTTACTGGAGCAAGGGTTCAGTTATTGCCTTGTTCTCTTTTATGGGGTTGATTTTTCCGCTAACGATGCAGTTCATTCGCAATATTGATCCTAAGGGAGAGAATTACAATAAGTTCCCGGGCGCTTACAAAATGGTCCGTCTCACCGTTGCCGTCATCTGTGATGCCGCCCTTGTCCTGTCGGTCAGTTCCGGGCTGGATGAGCATTTTGCCGCCGGAAAGTGGGCTACTGTAAGCCTGGGGCTGCTGCTGGCTGTAATCGGAAATTTCCTGCCGCAGATCAGGGATAATTATTTCACCGGAGTCCGCACGCCCTGGACGCTGCATGACCCAGCCGTATGGCGGAGAACCCACCGCTTCTCCGGAAGGATGTGGGTGATCGGCGGCCTGCTAATTGCACTGGCGGCCTTCATGCCCGCTACGCTATCGATCTGCATGATCATTACTGCTCTGGTAATCATGATTATTCTCCCTACTGTATACTCTTGGCTGATCTCACGGCGTGTTAAAGCCTGAGATTAGTCCGGGATGGCTATGAACTGAGGCTGAAGGGATGGGCGGCAGCGGGCAGTCTAAATGCTCCCATTGCTGCGGTCATTGTGCTGATATGTTCACCGCAGCGGCGGTCAAACTCCGAGTTTCAATATGAGACGCGTCTTATCTATTGCTGGAGCTAAGCGCCGCCTGGGACTGTAAATGGGTTAAATGAAAGTAAATCCCTTTGCTCTGCGGAAATAGGGTGAAGTTGCGGTCATTATGCTGCGGTCCTCTCTCCTGTTCCTTGGCGGCCAGCAGGCTGTACTGCCGCAGCAGCTCTAGCCCCGCAGCAGCGCTGTCCGCCGCTAAACGTCTGTCTCCCTCCGCCAAGCTGCGCTCCCCCATCTCAAGCATCCCTCTTAATGCGGCGAGCCGCCCCGCAGCATTAAAGTGATCCGTCTGTTGACTGCGGCGGACCCAGTACAGTGCTTCTCCCGGATCACTGCCCCGCAGATATCTTGCCGCAAGCTCCCCGTGTATAGCAACATTCCCTGGAGAGAATGACAGGCTTCGCAACAACAGATCAACCCCTTGCTTCTGTGGGAGCAGCCGCGATAAAGCAACCGCAGTCTGAGGCTCCCTCGGATTCCATCTCAGTGATTGCTGCAGCAGTGTAATTTGTACGGCAGGGTCATTCTCTCTGACCGCCTGCTTGAATAGAGCAGCCCCCTTCATGGCCTGGAAGGAAAGGCCGCTGAACAGGAGGGTCAGCCCGCAGAGAACGCTGATTCCTGCGTATCCCCATAATCGGCGCGGCCGCTTCCTTCGCTGGACGGTCGGCTTGCTGCGCTGCCAACGGGAGTCATACAGAGCTGGAGGGGCAGCCGTCCTAGCGGTCCGGCTGTTTGCTTCGGCAAGTGCCCAGGCGGGCAGCAGGAGCAGTAGCAGCCAGACCAGTCCATAGCTCCAGTCAAAATCGACTGCGCTATGCAGCAGGATCACGAACAGGGGCGGAAGCAGCCTTGGTGACGCCTTGAATACCAGTCCTCCTGCGGCCAGAAGCAGCAGGAGGACCGCAGCCAGACCCGCCATCCCGAGGTTCAGCAGGATGTCGAGGTAACCGCTGTGCACCTGGGTGCCCACGTAGGGGCGGGACTGGGCGGCAAGGTACGTATGCCGCCAGGTCTCGCCCCCGCGCCCCAGCCAGGGCGCTTCTGCCGCGAGCTTCCAGGCGTCGCGGTAGAACAGTCCGCGCGCGTCGGCCGTCGGTGACGGCCCGGTGATCCGCGCGCGTACCAGCAGGAGGACGGCGCTGCCCGCCGCCGTCCAGGCCCCCGCCGCCAGCGCCAGCAGGGCGGCGCGGTGCTTGCCCGCCGCGCGGCTGACGCGGCGGTGCAGCCATAGGCCGGCCAGCCACGCGCCGGCCCAGAGCCCGGCCAGCAGCAGCAGGCCGGGCAGGGGCTCTGCCGCCAGCCCGGAGCGGGCCAGCTGGCGGTAGAGCAGCGCCGCCGCGGCAACGGGGGCGGCGCCGGTGATCAGAAGCGGCACGAACAGTTGCCGCTTCAGGAGAAGGGCTGCGGCACCGGCGGCAGCCGCAGCCAGCCATGCGCCACGCGACTCGCTGAGCAGCAGCGCGGCGGCGTACGGGAAGAGCGGCAGCAGGCGCGCCGCTGTCCGCATTAGCTCTGCGGTCCGGCGCCACGCGCGCTCCTCTCTGCCAGCTATAGCGGTCTCACCCGCGCTGCTTAGCGCTTCACCCTTCACTTCACCGCTGGCTATGTTCTCTTGCCCTGTCCGGCTTACCGTCCCACCCTCTGCTTCACTGCTGGCTATGTTCTCTTGCTCAGCTCTACTTACCTCTTCACCGTGCTCCTCCAGGCTTGCTGCTCCACGGGATGCTCCGCCCTCTTCCTCTGTGCCCTCTTCTCCGTTCACGGTTCCCGAAGGGCCCATCAGCTTGAAGCCGCTGGCGGCAGAGAATAACCTTTCCAGCAGAAACACAGCCATCACCGCGCCAAAGGCATTCGGATACTGGAGCAGTCCGGCCAGCCGGGCACCGGTAACACTGACCTCAGGTGACTGGCTGTAGGCTACCGCGTAGGGAAGCGGCAGCCCTCCGCATACCGCCAATAAGGCAGACAGGCTGATCACGAGGCCAAGCAGATGCCAGACCGCGGCAAGAAGAGCTCCTCCCCGGCGCGTTCCTGCCGCAAGTACAGCGAAGAGAGCATAGCTGGCGTAGAATCCCCAGCGCAGCAATTCATTCCATGTTCCCTGCGAGGATAAGGGGCCACGGAAGGCATGAATTGCATATAGAATACAGATGACCATGCAGCAGCCCGGCAACAACCATACAATCGCTTTTAACCTCCTAACTCTGCTCACGCTGCCACCCAACACTCGCCCGCTCCCGGACACTGCCTCAACTGCTGCCCGCGTCGTCGCGGCCCTCCCGCCATGATATGTCACCAACCGCTTACTCCCGGCTAACCTCTCAGCTTCAGTTATTTCTCTCTTTACGGGACCTCCAGTATCTCCCTTCACGCCCCCTCCGGCCAGCGCCCGTACGGGCTCCGCCTTCCCTGCCAGCTTCCCCTTCAGCTTCAGCTTCCGCATTTCCCAGCTGGAGGCAGCATAGAGGACAAGCCCCCCTAAGGTAAGAACTCCGCACAGCGCATACCATCCAGTCAGGAAGAGGTACATTTCCCCTACAAAAAAGAATCCCCGCAGCATACAGGCCGCAGCCCCCGCTGCTATCAGCGCCAAACCGCAACCCAGCGTGACCGCCATTCCCCCGTATTGCCGAAACCGATTGATCTGCATTCCTAAATCTCCTATTCCTCTTGTTGCCTACAGTCTTCCCATATCTATCGCAATGCAAAAGAAAATGGCTACATAAAACACACTTAAGTCTATGATTGGGGAAATAAACGCATAGGGGGAGATAAACGCATAAGGGAGAGATAACGCTTAAGAGAAGGACTGGTAGTCAGGCAGGATAAGTCGACGTGACTTTTCAAAATGTTGCAAGCATTGCAGCTTTGATTCAGATATATCCGGGTGTCCAGATGGATTGTTGCACAAAATACAAGAATAGTTCCATAAACCGGCTTAGGGGAGAGGAAATGCTGCATTTTGTGCAACAATCCCGATCAGGGGGCCAGCGTAATGACGAAACTGCTGCATTTGAGGCAGGATTTCAAATAGAATTTTAAATAGGATTTTAATTTGAGCATCCAATTGAGCATTCACACAAAAAAACAGCCGCCCCCATAGGAAGCAGCCGTTCTGTCACACACTGAACTATTAAGCTGGTTAATTAAGCTCCGTATTCCCCCCGGGCAGCAGATCAGAGCAGACGCGCTCCAGATAAGGCTTGGCACCGAGAAAATCGCGGAACGCGGTATACTCGCGCCATTTGGCGGCCTGATCGCCGCTGTCGCTGCGGACGGCGCGGATCAGGATGTTCTTCGGAGTGTGCTCCATGTCGATGAATTCCAGCAGCTGGCTGCGGTAGCCCATCAGGTCCAGCAGCTTGGCCCGGATTGCATCGGTGGCGAGCGCCGAGAACCGCTCCTTCAGGATACCGTGTGACAGCAGCGGATTCAGCACCTCACTCTCGACCTGCGCGAACAGCTCATGCTGGCAGCAGGGCACCGAGAGGATGACCGATGCACCCCAGCGTACTGCTTTCTCCAGAGCGGCATCTGTCGCTGTATCACAGGCATGCAGAGTTACGACCATGTCGACCTGATCGAGTTCATTGTAGTCGGCGATGTCACCGACCAAGAACCGCAGACGGTCATAGCCCAGCTTGGCAGCGAGCGCACCGCAATGCTCAATGACGTCCGCCTTCAGGTCAAGACCGACAATATTCAGCTCCCGCTGCTCACGGACGGCCAGATAATGATACAGGGCAAAGGTCAAATAGGATTTGCCGCAGCCAAAATCAACAATCGTCAGCGGACGCCCTGCCGGCAGGTCGCCAAGCACATCCTGGACCATCTCCAGGAACCGGTTGATCTGGCGGAACTTGTCATACTTTTTGGCCAGCACCTTGCCCTCGCTGTTCATAATGCCAAGCTCCACCAGAAACGGCACCGGCTCGCCCTCGTCCAGCACATATTGCTTCCGGCGGTTATGGGCCAGATCCGGGGCTTCCTGTTTGCTGGCCGATTTGGTCAGAATGGACACCTTATATTTTTTGCTGATCAGCACCTGGTAGTCGGCACTGGCGGTACACAGCAGGCCTTGGCGGAAGGTCTCCCGCAGCAAAGACAGCATTTCTTCTGCGGCATTCTCTGCGGGAATGTTGCGGTGTTCCACCTTGGGGCCGATATAGTAGGCAAACTGATAATGCAGCTTCCCTTTTAACTCAACAGGTTTGATCTGTACTTTACTGTAGGCGGTCTCGCCTTTGCTGCGCAGCTGGCTTAAAGTAGCTGTAATCAGCGTACGGCCGGTAATCACTTGCTCGATCAATTCTTTCAAAGCTTCCACTGGGTACATCCCACTTTCGGGTTTATAAAATAGAGCACGGTGTCTCCTGAATATCGTTATATTATAGCACTAACCGTCAGCTTGCTCCATTCCTCCGCGCCCTGCTGCACTTCCTCCAGAGGAAGACCGCCCTCGGCTAACCGCTCCGGACTCAACAGCAGCAGCCGTCCGTACAGCTCCCTGCCCTCCTCTGCAACATTCTCCCCATGCTCCCAGAGCCGGTACAGACTGTTCTCTGCTTTGGCATACCGTCCCATGGATTCCTGGTAGGCCATCAGCAGCCGCTCTGTTTTGGCCGGCAGGCGGTAGGGCTCCACTTCCTCCAGCAGCTCATTGATCTCTTCCGTCATATTCAGCAGTTCCCGGTCGGCGCCATGCAGATCCGCATACAAAAACAGGTGGAGCGAGCGCATCGCCCTGAACAAGGCCTGATCCTGCTCCCCTTTGGCCGTGTAGATTCCGCCTTCCTCCTTCAGCAGCCGGGCTACCCCTTGCAGCTTATCCGCTTCCAGCACCCCGCCGAGACGAAACATATCAATAATATCCTCTACGGACAACGAATTGAGCAGACGCGAATTCAGGCGAAAATGCCGCATCAGCAGCTCATCCACTTCCCACAGGGCTTCTGTAGTTTTTTTATCCTGCTTCAAGGTCAGCACCTTGGCTACCATTGCCGTCATATCCTCAATCATGCGCACGATATAATCTCTCCGGAACATGTTTGCTCACCCTTTCGCCTTTGAAATCATCTTAAACCATTCCACCTGCCTGCGCCACCTGTGCACAACCCGTTCCTCAACAGACACCCCTGTTCACTGCTGCTGATTGTTCTTGACATAAAATAGCAGCCTCAAATACAATACACATATCTGATCTGGAATACAGATCGTACTGTAAGACAGATCGAACTATAGGAGGAAACGTGATGCCACAACCTGCTGACCCCGGGCAAAGCCCTCCGGAAGCTGCTGCTTCAAGCAAGTCTCAACTGGAAGAAAACGTCCAGCCTTTGAAGGTAACCCCGGAACAGGATAAACTGCTGGAAAGTGCCTTGCGGATTAAGATCATGCATACGCTGTCGGGGGAACCCCTCACATCCAAACAGGTTGCCGGGAAGCTGAACAAGACACCGGGGAACATCCACTACCACATCATCAAGCTCTATGAAGGCGGGCTTCTGGAGCTTGTCCGCACCGAAACGGCGGGGGGCATCATTCAGAAATTCTACCGCTCTAAGGGAACTATGTTCCGCTCGGAGCAGCTTACCGGCTTTCACTTCAGCCAAGAAGACCAGGTGGAGCATTTCATCACCAGACTCACCCTTTCCCCCCGGGAGCTTGCGAAATTCCATCAGGAGATGATGGAGCTGATCACCGCCTGGGAATCTAAAGTTACTGCCGGCGACGAATATGGCGTGGAAATCGTGATGGGCCGTCTGCAGTCTGCAGAGCCTGCTACTGAGCCGGATACAGATTCGGAGGTACAGAAGTAGATGAATACCGCCGCCCCTTCCGGGCAGGAAAAGCACAATCCGCTGCAGGGTTTCGCTGCTCCTTTTGTCCGCTCGCGCGCCTTCCCTTATCTGTGGCTGGGACATTTAATTTCATTCCTCGGCAGCTCAGTGACGATGGTCATTCTGCCCGTTCTCGTCTATTCCCTGACCGGATCAACTACCACGATGGGTCTGGTCATGGCCGCTTACATGCTGCCGAATGTGATCATGCTTCCGGTATCCGGACATATCGTGGACCGTTACGACCGTGTGCGGATTATGATGCTGGCGGATATTGCCCGTTTTGCCGTAATGATGATAACAGCAGTCTTAGCCCTGACCGGAATACTCAGCATTCCGCTGCTCTGTATCCTGGTAGCCTTCTATGGTCTGCTCGATGGTCTATTCCAGCCTGCCTATGCTGCAGTCCGGGCCACAGTATTCACTCCCGACATCCGCGTGGCTGCGAATTCGCTGACCCAAATCACTACCCAGTCCGTACGCCTGATCGGCCCCGCCCTGGGCGGTCTGCTGATCACTCACCTGTCCGCAGGTGTCGGGTTTGGCCTGGATGCCTTCACCTATCTTATCTCCCTCATCTGCCTGGTCTATCTGCGCAGAGTGCTGATCGCCCAATTACAGACCAGACCCGCCGCAGATGCCGCGGCCTCAGTTCTACCGGATACTGAAGCCCAGGATACTCCTAACTGGAAAGAGGATTTCATCGAGGGGATCTCCGTTCTGCGCAGCCACCCCTGGCTGTGGATTACGATTCTGGCCTTCTGCTTCATCAACATCTGCTACGCGGGAATCAGCACCGTCCTGCTTCCCTGGCTCTTCAAGGTCCATCACGGCTGGCCTCCTTATGTCTACGGGCTTGCCGTTACTTTCTCCGGGGTAGGCGCAATTATCGCAGGCCTGCTGTTCGGACTGCGGCCCAAATGGAAGAACCGCGGCATTATGGCTTACAGCGGTGCTATGCTGGGTGGTCTGGCCCTGCTGCTCATGCCGTTCGCGGGTACTCCTGCTGCAGCCATCGGTTTCTTTGCCCTTGAAGGCTTCGGGCTGATGATCTTCGGGCTGATCTGGGAGATCAGCCTGCAGGAGCTTGTTCCGAAGGAAGCCTTTGGACGGGTAGCCAGTCTGGATATGTTCGGGTCCTTCGCTCTGCTGCCGGTCGGTTACATCTTTGTCGGCTGGCTGGCCGACCTGATTGGCGGGGTTCCGACAATCCTTATTTTCTCCACTCTGGGACTGACCTGTGTCGCTCTCGTGCTCTGTGTTCCGGCTATCCGTAAATTTCAATAAAACCGCCATGCGGCCGTGCGGTCAACACAAAGAGACAGCACCCACCCGATGGCGGAAGTGCTGCCTCTTTCTGCTTATATGAATTACTTCTGCACAGGGGCGTGCACGAAATCCTTAATAATCTGTACCAGTTGCTCCGGTGCTTCAAACATGCCCATATGGCCTACACCGGGCAGCGTCACCTTGGTGATATTCTGGTTATCCGAGGTGAAGGTCCGCTCTGGCGTTACCTTGGAATCCTCTGCTCCGGCTACCAGCAGCACAGGCAGCGCTGTTGCCGAGATCACATCGCGGCGGTCCGGGCGCTCGCGCATAGCCAAGGACGCGCCAATAGCGCCTTGCGGCGGAGTCTTATAGCCGATCTCCTTGGCACGATCCAGCAGCCGGGGTTCCGCTTCAGGAGCAAACAGTCCAGGCACCAGCTGATCTACAAAAGCAAAGATGCCTTCGCTCTGGATCATCGTGACGCTCTTCAGCCGGTTCTCCTTGGCTTCTTCACTGTCCGGATAGCCGGAGGAATGAATCAGCCCGAAGCCCTTCAATCTGGAAGCATGATGCTGGGCAAACGACAGGGTAATATAGCCTCCGAGCGAATGTCCGAGCAGATAGCATTCAGGAATCTCCAAGGCATCCAGCAGCGACAGCACATCATCGGCCATCTGCTCGATGGTATAGGCTCCAAGCGGAGCATCTGAAGCCCCGTGCCCGCGCAGATCAGGGGCAATGACCCGGTAATTGGCGGTTAAGCCTGGAATAACCTTCTCCCAGTATTCAGCACTCCCGCAGAATCCATGCAGCAGCACTATTACTTCACCCTTGCCTTGATCACTGTAGCAAATGTTGCTTCCTTCGCATCGAACATTTTCCATGGCTGCTTCCCCTCTTTCTTATGTAGTCGTCTATATTAATAAGCTAGAACAGAACATTTGAAACGCTCTCAATCCGTAAGTCCGAAACCATGGGCTGCAGCCAGTGCAATCTGGTCAGCCATAAGGATCACCCGGTAGAGCGGTGTGGTCTGCAGGGTCCGGTAGGGGCGGGGGCTGTTCACATCAACGATGGCTGCCAGGCTGTAATTCCCTACTGCCGGCAACCGCAGCCCGACAGATTCTGCCGGACGCAGCGGCTGTGCTGCCGCAAAATAACAGCCCAGCGCCGCAGGCGGTCCCAGACAGGCATCGATAGCGATAATAATCTGCCCTTCCGGAATCTCTGTTATCCGCTGAACCAGATTATCCGCGTCACAGGGCGATGGCAGCGTTCCCGTTACATTCGGAAATCCGTACTCCAGCAGACGGCTTCCCGTCAGGGGGCCGAGTGCATCCCCTGTAGAGCGGTCCGTTCCGATACAGAGAAAGGTCAACTTCTCCGCCGAATACACTTCTGCGATCTCCCGGAAGAAGGCTGCCAGCCCCCCGGCATCCATCTTACGTCTTTTTCTGCTCTCCTCTTCTCTGATGGCCAAGACCTTCCCCCCTCGTTAACCTACCTGGAATGTTTCCCTATAATTTAACATGTTTGCGTGATCTGGACAAAAAAATGGTCATTTGCGGGTCAACCATGTTAAAATACTGGAACTATGACTAAGGGAGGACGGTATACCCAATGGACTTATCGAAACCAAGCCAGGAAAACGTTGAATATATGATTGAGGGCATCAAAAACAAGCTGAAAATGGCCAGTGCCGCTGCAATGCAGGCGTCAGCCTTTTCGGTGGAGCAATACGAGGATATTCAGGATGTGTATGAGGTTGCCATGGGCAGCGACAGGCTCAGTATCTCACAGGTGGAGGCACTGGTCTCCGAGCTAGGACGCCTGCGCCAGAAATAGCACCAGCAGTTCGTATACACTATAAAGCCCTTCAGCTTCATTGTCCGTAAGACGGGACGTTGAAGCTGAAGGGCTTTTGTATGCTGCAATAATAATCTTACTGTCATGCTCCGGCTGTTACGGGAGATCAATCAGGATGAATTCGGCATCGCCTTCGCTGCTTATGCCTTTAAGGGTCAGGTCACAGCTCTTGCGGATACGCGCCGCATCCCCCTGCTGGAGCTGGAATACACCGTCCGCGCATGATATCTCCAGATTCCCGGAAATGACATACAGATGGGTGCGCCGCTCCTCCTGCTGGGGATAGCGCAGCTCACGGTTCGTCTCCAGAACGGACAAGTAGATGTTAACATCATTGTCCAGCTGCAGCGAGCCCTGAGTCCCTTCCCCTGAAGCCACATGCAGCAGGTGGTTGAGCTTAAGCTCGGCCGGAAAGAACCGGGCATCCCATTTCGGAGTCTTACCGGGCCGGTCGGGCAAAAGCCAGATCTGCAGGAACCGGACATCCACATGGTCTGACGGATTCGTCTCCGAATGGTTAATGCCTGTTCCTGCGCTCATCAGCTGCACACTGCCTGCCTGCAGATCTGCATGATTCCCCAGATCATCCTGATGCTTCAGCACACCGGATACCACATAAGTGATAATCTCCAGATCATGATGCGGGTGCTCATGCATACCTTGCTCCGGCTTCAATTCATTGTCGTTATGCGCCAGCAGTGCGCCGAAATGGGCGTTGCTGGGATCATCATAATCGGCAAACGAAAAGCTGAATTCACTGTGTATCCATTCTCTATTCGATGTATGTCGCTCGGCTGCTGTAACTACTTTTATCATAATGTTGCACCTCCATAGATGTTGGAATCTTATCAATATCCTAAACAGGGGAATGAATGCTCTTCAATATGGGATGTATAGATGCGCTATGATTAACTATTTCTTACCCCCTTCCCTTCGAGATCAATCAAACTTGTAAAGCCGCATATTCATCGAAATAGGTATGAAAAAACACCTTTTCGGCTGGTATGCTCCCTTATGCTCCGGCAATCTTTGCCAAGCTATTCCGCTGTTTCAGCACTTAGCCCAAAGTGTATATACGAAGTAAGAACATTCAGGCTCACCTGAATTTGAATGACAATTCTGATAAGGAGTGATTGATAATGAATAAAGCAGAGAAGGAATTTCCGGTAGAAAGCGGCAGCACATTCTTTAAAGGGATCTTCATCGGCGGTCTGCTCGGAGCAGCAGCGGCACTGTTATTCGCACCGAAGCCTGGACGCGAGATGCGCAGTGACCTGTCCGATAAGCTGACCGTAGCTACGGACAAGACGAAAGAGGTTGCCGGAGCCGTAACTGACAAGACCAAGACGATTGCTACGACCGTAGGTGAAAAAGCTACAGACCTGGCAGGCACCGTATCGGCCAAAGCCTCCGATATCTTCACCACAGTCAGTGACAGCAAGCAACAAATTGCAGCTACTCTGGCGGAAACCGGCAAAAAGATTGGCGAAACGGTAAGCGATGCCTCCAAGGACATCACGGGCAGCGTTAAGGATGCCTCCCAGGACATAGCGGTTGAAGCCAAGGATACCTCCAAAGATGTTGCCGACAAGGCGAAGGACGCTTCCAAGGAAATCGCAGGCGCAGCTAAGGATGCTAAGGACGAAGTTAAATCCTCTTATTAATCCCGGATTTTCAGGCTGATTATACATTGAAGGGAGCGGCCAGATCTTCCGTAGCTGGCCGCTCCCTATTTATGCATGTCTTATATTTCAATAAAGCCTGATTCAGGCTACAGAAAGCAGGTACGCCTTATGGGAGAAGCGGACAACAGAACCAAAGCTTATGACGTAGATGAGCATCCCTTCGAGCTGCGGCATGAGGTCAAGCGCTTGAATGCGAGGCTCGACAAGATCGCCGACTCACTGGAGAAATCCGAGTTCAAGGATATCCTGGAGAACTATACAGACCCCAAGAAGCGGATTATTACCAATCTGATGGCCGGGATCTCCAGAGGTCTGGGCCTCTCACTCGGTACCTTTGTCATTCTCGGTTTACTTGGCTATATTCTCAGTTTGTTTCTCAATGTACCGGTTATCGGGGAATATCTTGGAGAAATCAAAAAGTATATAGATGCTAACTAGCTGATCACATTTCCCGCGCATCCCTCCTGCAGCCTACTCTATCGCGAATAGACTGCAGGAGGGATGTTGCTCATGGCCGAATAACCAGATTAAAATTAATATATTTATTTTCTTACCTCTGCTTGAACAGCACTCAATCCTTCGTTAAAGGATTCCGCTTGAATCAGCGAATACTTCGTATCAATAAACTCCCCACTAGTTTTTATTACTACTTGATATTGATTTTCAATAACAAAGGCTCTATCTTCGATAAAATGCGAAACATTTTTAAATTTAGGTTCAATTGTGAATTCTCCACTTCGATTAATATATCCCCATTTTTTACTCAGTTTCGCAGCAGATAGATCCCCTGAAATAAACTTGCCTACATCAACAAAAACAGGATCTATTACAATACTCCCCGTTTTATTGATAAAACCATATTTACTACCAACTAATACTGGAGCTAACCCGCCATAAAATCCATTTGTGTATTTATATTGAAGTGGAATTCTCAAATTTCCTTGCATATCAATATATCCATGCTTATTTTTTACATTTACTGCGGCTAGGCCCTCCGAAAAAAATATATGAGAATCATATTTCGGCTCGATTACAAAATCTCCATCGATGTTAATACACCCATATTTCCCTTCTGCATTACTGACTGTTGCAATTCCATTTTCAAAATGTATCGCAGTATCGTAAATGGGATCAATGATCAAATTTCCCTCAATATCAATAATGCCTATTTTCCCGTTTGGTGCTGTTACGCTAGCATATCCTTCCGAAAAATTGTAAGCGTAATCATATATTATCGGTATAACTACGTTCCCTTCTAAATCCATGTATCCGAATTTACTTCCATTCGTAAATAAAGCTCTACCACAATAAAAATTACCTACAAAAGAGTAATTTGTTTGTAATACGGTATCTCCATTTACGGCAATAAATCTTGATTTCCCCTCAAAATCACATGAAGCAATGCCATTTCGAAACGAATTAGTAAAATCAAAAATAGGCTCAATGGCAAAGTTACCGTCTCGATCAATATAACCGTATTTGTGCACCATTATTTGTCCTCTCTTCATTTAATAATTTTCTCTTGAGAGAATATGATGAATTTCAGTTCAGACCCAATGATTAACTTTATATTTTTTCTCCAAATGTAAAAATACTCCACCGTCTCATCAAAAAATAAAACAATCCCGATACATTTAATCATCGGAATTGTTTTTGAAGTAATTTTATGCTCTATAAATAATCATAACACTGCCCTAATAATTATAATGGCATTGATATTTAATAGGATGAATTAGCCATGATCTGCTTCAGCTTCTCCGTAGCCCGCTTCTGGATACGGGACACACTCATCTGCGAGACGCCCAGCTTCTGGGCAATAGCCCGCTGGGATTGGCCATCCTGGAAGGCCAGCAGCAGTACTTGCTGCTCCTGCTCCTTCAGTTGTCCGAGCGCCTGCTGGAGATCCATACGCTTCTCCACGGTCTCGTAGTCATTTGCGTCAGAGCTGATCAATTCCCCGAGTGTGGCTCCACTCTCTTCCTGAGAGAGCGGTGAATCCAGGGAGACATAATGATAACATTCTCTGCCAGCCAGCACTTCCACAGTTTCCTCAACCGTCAGATCCAGGTAATGGGCAATCTCTTCAACCGCCGGAGAACGTTCGAGCCGCATGGTCAGTTCATCAATGGCCTGCTGCACAAGCGCGCCTTTTTCCTTAATCCGCCGCGGAACCTGTATGTACCAGGATTTATCACGCAGGAAGTTTTTCATGTGTCCAATCATACTCTTCATCGCATATGGCTCGAAGGGAATCCCCAAGCTGATGTCGTATTGCGCCAGCAGTCGGATCAGCGCCATTTGCCCCACCTGATACAGATCCTCGTAGAGATCCGGGCGGTTACGAGCGATTTTGCCGGCGGCCATCTTCACCATCGGTTCATATTTGCGGATGAGCACTGTTGCAATTTCATTGTCTTTCGTCTGCTGGTATTCCCAGATCAGGCTTACTGCTTCATTCATGGACTCTGGGGGAGTCACTTTGTCACTCATACTTTCTCCTCGCTGAAATTGAGCCGTTTAGTCAGGGTAACGACTGTTCCTTTCCCTGCTTCACTAACGACGCTAACGTCATCCATCAGCGCCTGCATTAGATAGAATCCGAGTCCGCCTACCTGAACATCATTCAGCTCCTTGTCATGAAGCGTCAGACGTTCCCCGGACGCATCCAAACCGTCAAAGCTCTCCCCCTCATCTTTGACAGTAATGGATAAGACACTTGATCCTACCTCAAAGATTACATCAACCACACCGTCTGCCTGCCCGTAAGCATACAGCACGGAGTTATTACAGGCTTCCGAGACTGCTACCTTCATATCTTCAATGTCCTCATAAGTGAAACCCATCTTGGAGGCAATGCCATATAAATTAAGTCTGACGATATCGACATATTCTGCACTGGCGGGTAACTGAAGAACTACTCTTTGTACGTCATCACTCATTCTTAGTTCGATCCTTTCCTAGTGGGAATTCTCTTGGGAGGCAAAAAATTTGGAAATGCCGGTCATGTCAAACAGCTTCTGTATTTGCGGAGGAACTTCAGCAACGGTAAACTTAACGTCCATTCCATGTCTTGCCTTGAGGATCGACAACAGGATTCCGATACCGGTGCTGTCAATATACTTCAGATCCTTCAGATTGATCACTAGATCAAGTCCAGTATCTCCCACTAGAGGTTCCATCACCAAACGAAAGTCTGGCGCCACAGACAGATCGAGTTCACCTACCAGATAGACAGTACATACCGAACCAACAGTTTCGGTTTTTGCATGAAACTTTTCGCTTTTATGTGTATTCATAGACAACTCTCCTGATTAAATGTTTTCTTTACCAATAACCCTAATAGCACATGGTTGAAACAAAAAAGTAACAATACGGCACTGGCAATTCATGGACTAAGCATTGAAAATTGAGGTGTTCCGCTGGGTTGCGGGATTATCCCTGCCGGAATATCTGGAGAGCATTTGTTTGATGCTGCTTAGCTTAAGCGGCTTGCTGATGTAACCGTCCATCCCGGCAGCGGTGCACCGGTCCTGAATTCCCTCCATCACATTCGCTGTCATCGCAATGATCACCGTCTTGTCCGGAGAACCGCTGCCCTCCTCACGAATCAGGGAGGTTGCTTCAAGTCCATCCATCACCGGCATCTGCAGGTCCATGAAGATAAAATCATACACGGATTCCCGGGTCAGCTCTACAGCCTGGTTCCCGTCCTCGGCAACATCGGCACGATATCCTAGCTTATCCAGCATGCTAACCATAAGCCGCTGATTAATCGGATGGTCATCCACGACCAGCACTTTGCTCCGGCTTGCGTCTTCTCCCCCGTTCGCTGCACCTTCCTCTTCCCGGCTGACGCCTTCCAGCTCATGCTCCGGCACCCCAACCTGGATACTGAATACAAAGGTAGCCCCCTTCTCTTCCATCGACTCTACGCGGATATCTCCGCCCATCATACCCACCAGGGATTTGCAGATGGCGAGGCCCAGGCCCGTGCCTCCGTATTTGCGGGTCATGGATGAATCAAGCTGGGAGAAGGGCTGGAACAGCCGGTCACATTTCTCCGGAGAAATGCCGATGCCTGTATCTTTAACTGTAAATTCAATGACCAGTTTATTATCCGCTGCTGGCAGACTGGAAGCAACTAAATAAACGCCGCCCTGGTTGGTAAATTTCACCGCATTGGCTACGAGGTTGATCAGCACCTGGCGCAGCCGGGCCATATCTCCATAGATCAGCCGCGGCAGCTTCTGGTCGATGAAATAGGCCAGCTCCAGATTTTTTTTGCCGGCTTCTGCCGAGAACAAGCTAAATACCTCCTGAATGGTGGTATTCAGCTCGAATAATTGCTCTTCCATTTCCATCTTGCCCGACTCCATCTTGGTGAAGTCAAGGATATCGTTAATCACCGTAATTAGTGTGTCCGCACTTTTGCGGATAATCTCTGTGTATTCCTTCTGCTCAGGAGCAAGCTGGGTCTCCATCAAAAGATCAATCATGCCCACTACGCCATTCATCGGTGTGCGGATCTCGTGACTCATCATCGCAAGAAATTCGGTCTTGGCCTTCGCGGCGATCTCCGCCTCTTCCTTGGCTTTGATCAATTCACCGTTCATGCGCTCAAGCTCCAGCGTCTTTTGCTGCAACTGCATCGCTTGAAGCTGCTGCTTCTTGCTGGTCAGATACATATTAACAAAGCCTTCAATCTTAGACTTTAGAATCTGCGGAATAAACGGTTTGACCATATAATCAATAGCGCCGGCCGAGTACCCTGCGAATAGATGCTCCGATTCCCTGCTGTTGGCAGAGATGAAGATGATCGGAATATCCTTGGTCTTCTCCCGGGCTTTGATTAATTTGGCGGTTTCGATCCCGTCCATACCCGGCATCTGAACGTCCAGAACAATCACGGCGAATTCATATTTCAATAAGCACCGCAGTGCTTCTTCTCCAGAATTGGCTTTGACAAGCTTGTAATGCTGACTCTCAAGGACGGCTTCGAGTGCCAGCAAATTCTCGGGACGGTCGTCAACCAGCAGTATATGAATCGGTTCCTGAACCCCCATAGGTCCCTCCTAACCCGCTATTTATTTTTGCGGTATATTTTCTCTACCCGGTCCAGAGGCTCATAGCTATCACTGTATCGCGTGAAATGAATGGATTCCTTAGAACCGAGGACCAGTACTCCGAACCGGCTGAGGCTCTCATGGAACAAGCCATGCACATGATCGCGGAGCTCATCGTTAAAGTAGATCATTACGTTGCGGCACAGGATCACATTGAATTCATTAAAGGAAGTGTCTGTCGCCAGATTATGCTCTGCAAAAATGATATTCTTGCGTAAATACGGCTGGAAAATTACTGAATTATATTTCGCTGTATAATATTCCGAGAAAGCCCCCGTGCCTCCGGCCTCAAGGTAGTTCTTGGTGTATTGCTTCATTTTGCCAATTTCGTACACGCCTTCTTTGGCCTGCTGCAAGGAACGGGCGTTCATGTCCGTTGCATAAATCCTTGCCTTATCATACAAGCCTTCCTCATGCAGCATAATCGCCATCGAGTAGACCTCTTCGCCTGTCGAGCAGCCGGCATGCCAGATCCGGATATAAGGATAGGTCCGCAGGAGCGGAATGACCTTCTGGCGGAACGTCAGGAAGAGTCCCGGGTCACGGAACATCTCTGTCACAGGGATCGAGAGGCTGTATACAAACCGTTCGAAGCAGGCACGGTCATGCAGCACCTTCTCCTGCAGAGCAGATATAGTGGGTAAGCTCTCCGCATGGACATGATGCCAGATACGCCGTTTCAAGGAAGGCAGCGCATAATTTCTGAAGTCATATCCATACAGCCGGTGTACTCCGCTCAGAAGCAGCTCAATCTCAATTTGTTCAAGCTCCTGCTTGCTTCCCGGCTGATTCCCCTGCTCCTCATATCCATGCTCCATCGCTGCCATTGTCATCAATACTCCCTTGCCTGTGCCTTATTTCCGTACGTGGTTTCAACCTACTGTATAGCTATTACCCCGAAATCACGCTTACGAATACAACCAGACGCGCATTAACGAAAGAAGCTGATCGGTGCTGATCGGTTTCTTCATATAATCGGAGGCTCCAGCTTCAATACACTTGGCGCGGTCCTCCTTCATCGCCTTGGCTGTAAGCGCTATGATCGGCAATTTCTGGTACTGCGGCATCTGCCGGATACGGCGCATGGCTTCATATCCATCCATCTCCGGCATCATCATATCCATCAGCACCAGGTCATAATCACTCTGTTCGACCAGCATGTCGATGGCCTCGCGGCCATTCTCGGCAAATTTCACTTCCATGTGATAGCCTTCAAGCACGCTGGAGAGGGCGAAGACGTTGCGGATATCATCATCGACGAGCAGAATTTTCTTGCCGTCAAACAGTTCTTCTTTATTGTGCAGCTTTTGCAGAATTTTACGCTTATCCTCCGGCAGATTTGCTTCCACCCGATGCATGAACAACGTCGTCTCATCCAAAAGCCGTTCCGGCGAGCGGACATCCTTGATAATAATCGATTCGGCATATTTGCGCAGCTTGGTCTCTTCTTTACTGTCCAGATCTTTACCGGTATAAATAATAATCGGCAGATTGTTCAGCGCCTCATCGTCGCGGATCTGATCCAGCAGCTCGAATCCGGTCATATCATCCAGCATCAGGTCAAGGACCATACAATCGTATCTCTGCGTGTGCAGCTCGTTCAGGGCCTCCTGGCCAGAAGAAACTGCCGTAATGACAACATCATCATGACCGATAAGCTCTTCGATGGAGCGGCGCTGAATATCGTCGTCCTCTACGATCAGCAGATGCTTCATCGTGCTTGCGGTATAATTCTCAATCTGCGAAAAGGCCCGCTCAAGCGCTTCCCGGGAGGACGGCTTTCTCAGATAGGCCATCGCCCCCATCATGAGCCCCTGCTTCATCTCATCATTCACAGAGATCACATGCACTGGAATATGGCGCGTCTGGGAGTCGCCCTTAAGCTCCCTCAGAATCGACCAGCCGTCCATAACGGGCAGCTGAATATCGAGAATGATTGCGTCCGGCAGCATAGTCTTGGCCATCTGTAGGCCAGTATCGCCCTGTAGAGCTACAAGCCCCTTGAAGCCGCGCCCGCGGGCCATGCTCAGTAATATCTTGGCAAAGCTCTCATCATCCTCAATAATCAGCAGCACCTTGTCGCCGCTGGCAAGGGATTCCCTGTCATCTTCGACAACTACAGGCACAGCAGGTGTAGGGGCAATATCCCCCGCTACATCCATTGACACGGGTACCCGATATTCCTCAAGCTGTGCAGGCTCCCCGGCAGGTGCGGCTTCTATCGCTCCGGGCAGCAGGCTGAAGTTCCCCTGGATGGGTAGATACAGCGTAAATACGCTTCCTTGCCCTTCACGGGACTCCAGTCCGATGGCTCCGCCCATCAGGCGGGCTAATTCGCGGCTGATCGACAGCCCAAGCCCCGTACCGCCATATTTGCGGCTTGTCGTGCCGTCCACCTGCTGGAACGCCTCGAAGACGATGTCCAGCTTATCTGACGGGATACCGATGCCGCTGTCTTTGACGGATATGGAGATATACTCATATTCATGGGGCAGATAGGCAGGCAGCCGCTTGACGTCGGCACGGCTGACAGAGAACTCTATATACCCTTCGCTGGTGAATTTGAAGGCATTGGACAACAGGTTGCGCAGGATCTGCTTCAGTCTGTGGCTGTCACTGTACACGCTGTCCGGCAGCGGCTCATCAAACGACAGGCGCAGCGACAGCCCCTTCTGCGCAGCCAGTGGAGCAAAGTTCTGCTTCACGAAGGTCTTCAGCTCGACCAGCGGAATCTCTTCATGATTCAGCTCCATTTTGCCGGCATCGACCTTGGACAGATCGAGAATCTCGTCAATCATCTTAAGCAGATCCGCACCTGACATATAGATGGTATGGGCGAATTCCACCTGTTTCTCGCTCAGGTTGCCCTCCTTATTCTCCTTAAGGAGCTGGGAGAGAATCAACAGGCTATTAAGCGGGGTCCGCAGCTCATGGGACATATTGGCGAGAAACTCGGATTTGTATTTGCTGGTTACCGCCAGCTGCATCGCCTGCTTCTCCAGCTGCATACGGGCATGCTCAATTTCATCCTTCTTCTCTTCAACCTCCTGCACCTGATCCTGCAGCGCACGGGTCTTGGAGACCAGCTCTGTATTGTAATGCTCCAGCTCTTCCTGCTGCCGCTGCAACAGCTCCTCTGAGCGCTTCAGGGCATCCGTCTGCTCCTCCAGGTTCTCGTTGGAACGGCGCAGCTCCTCCTGCTGGGTCTGCAGCTCCTCCGACTGGCATTGCAGCTCTTCGGTGAGCGCCTGCGATTCGCGCAGCAACTCTTCAACCACCAGCCTGCGGCTGATGTTGTTCAGAATAATCCCCAGATTACTGGAGAGCTGATGGAGCAGTTCATTCTGCAGCACCGAGAACGGTGTGAAGGAAGCGAATTCCACCACACCCAGCACCTCATCCTCGAATAAAAGCGGCTGGATCGATATATAACTCGGATGCGATTCCCCAAATCCGGAAGATACCGCGATATAGTTGTCAGGTGCCTCTGTCAGCTTGATCGGCAGCTTATCCAAGGCGCTCTGCCCGACCAGTCCCTGACCGATCTCGAAGCTCTCCTTGGGTGTAACGCCCTCCTCACCGGCATAAAAAGCACTGCTGACCAGCAGGTTCGGATTGTCCTGGCTCTTCAGATAGACGGCACCATACTGGGCTCCCAGCACAGGCGTGAACTCACTGATGAAGGTCTGGGATACCTGATCCAGCGAGCTGACGCCGCGCAGCAGCTCCGTGACCCGGGCTATATTGGCATTCAGCCAAGCCTGATCGCTCTGGGCCTGGGCGTAGGACCGCTCAAGCTCCTGTTTCTGCTCGATATCTTCAGCCATCTGCTGGAACACCCGGGCTACATCACCAATCTCATCCTTTGACATCACCTTGATCCGGCGGATGGCCCGCATTTTGCCGTTGCCGAAGCTGGTGATCATCATGGAGACGACACTTAGGCCGCGCGTAATGCTCGGTATCACCCACAGAATCACACCCAGCCCGAGCAGCAGCCCCAAGGCCATGATCAGGGTGACCATCTGAATCGATCTGGCGGAAGCCTCCTGGGCTGTGGCAGTCTCCTCGGTCATCCGGAAGGCATTGTAATCAGACAGGACATTCAGACTGTTTAGCACCTCGTTCTGAATATCCTGTCCTTCTGCATTGCGGTACGTATTGGCGTTCTGAAAAAATCCGGCGCCGAGCATCTCCAAGACCTTATTCTGATACTTCAGATAAGCGGAGTAGGAGTTCTCAATCCGTGATAACATCTGCAGTTCCTCTGCCGTCTTCAGCGAGGCCTTAATGTTCTCCAGGTGCTCTCCGGCCTTAAGGACCTTACTGTCGATTTCCGATTTCTGCGCTTCCACAGTTACGGTATCGGCATTAAGCATAGATGTGGTCAGAATCCGTGCCATGTCGTTCACTTCGCCGCGAAGTCCCGAAGAAGCGCGGCCCTTACTGTATCTCTCCTGGTAGCTGTCAAGCTGGCCGCTCATATAATGCAGCCTATCATAGCCGATCATGGTAAGGGCCAGCATAATGGCCAGCATCGCACTGAACCCGATTAGCAGTTTCGCCTTAATCTTCATTGCCTATCTGTTCCTTTCTTCATAGAGATCCATACCAGACATTTATCATCATCACGGTCCGAATTGACAGGTTCGCTCAGGAAGGCAGCGCGCATAACCTCTTCCTGCCAGTCATGAGTGGAATTCAAATGCCCGATCATGAATTGCAGCTGTTCCTCCTGACCGCCCTCCACCATCTCCAACAGGCCGTCGGTGAACAGCACCAGATGACCCTCGTCCTCATAGCTCAGGCTCTGCTGCTGGATATCAATCCGGTCAAACAGCCCGACCGGATGGCAGTTGCTCTCAAGCAGCACCGGCGTCTTAGCCTCTCCCTCAAAGAACAGCGCCGGCGGATGTCCGGCATTCACATAGTTAATCCGCTTCATGCGGGTATCAATGACAAGATAAATAGCGGTGAAATAATACTGGACCAGCTGCTTCTCAATATAAAGCTGGTTAAACCGTCTGTTCAGCTCCTGAATGACCTTCTCCGGCTCCACATAGGTGGTTACAGTATCCTTCAATACTGAGGCCAGGAACATGCAGAACAGGGAGGACGAAATGCCGTGACCCATCATATCCAGCAGGATGACCGCATAACGCCCGTCGCCCAGCGGATACCAGGCATACAGATCTCCGGCCAGCTCGAAAGAAGGCTGATAGATGGCATGTACCTCCAAGGCCTCCTCGGCCAGCGGCAGACTGAGCACGGCATTCTGTACCAGGGCAGCGAGCTTCAATTCATCCTGTATCCGCTGATCCCGCTCCTTATGCCAGTCCTTCTCGCGCTTCAGCCGCAGTGCCAAGCGGATACGGGCCATCAGCTCCACCTTATTGATCGGCTTCGTCACATAATCCACCGCCCCGGCATCCAGAGCCTCGGCGAGCTTCTTGGAGTCACCTACAGCCGTAACCATAATAATAGGAATATCCTTCAGGTGCTCATATTGCTGGACCACACGGCAGGCTTCAATTCCATCCATTTCCGGCATCATCATATCCAGCAGAATCAGGTCCACATCGGACGGCCTGGGCTGCACGTTCTCTCCCCCCACACCGACGCCCAGCAGCTTCAACATATCTATTGCGGACGAAGCCGTTATGAAATTCCGGTAATCTTCCTTCTTGAGGATTTCACGGATAATAATTACATTGGTAGGATTGTCGTCTACGATTAATATTCTCAAGCTTCCTCACCTCACGCGTATAATGTTAAGCTCTTCATCCCGCAGTTCTCTCATTCTATCATACGTTATTTACACGGCCTGTTACCAACCCGCTAGATATTGGCATAAACAGGTTCCCGTCTTCAACAAAGTAACCTCCAGTCCCACTAGATCTAGTGGGACTGGAGGTTACGCTATTGTACTATGGAGGTCAAGCAAACTGAGCTTGAATTATTGTGGGTTTCTTTTGGCAATAACAAGAACCTTGCCTGTATCAAGCTCTTTCTCATAAAAGGCCGCCTCCGCTGCGCTGAAGCCAAGGGAAGTAATCTTGAAGCGTAAAGCGTCGCCACGCGAACGGAAGAGATTGGCGATTGAACCAAATAGCCCTTCTTCACTCAGCCCTACTTCATTAGTATCTGCGGCGTCGACAATACGTCCTTCGCGGTCTTCATCGTGACTGATCACATAGAGATCCTCTCTGGTGTAGCCGCTGCTACGGAGCCGATTCACTTCTTCTATCGCCTGAATACCGTTCTCCAGCAGCTTGGCATAGGCCTGTGTACCGATTGAATCCATGAAATCACTCTCCTTCATAATGGGTAAGGGGCAAGCCACCGGATAGATGACTGAGCATTCATTAACCAGAAATCCCGCCCTTGAAACAGCTTCAGAAGGAATTGGCGTCAAACAAATCCAATCCATCCCATTCGCCGCTCTCCTTATGGCGGTAGATCTTGAACGCAGCATCTCCCCTAATATAAACATCCCCATCCTCGGCTTCAAAATCAGGCGCACCCAGCATATCCCGCACGTTCATGGTCTGTGGATCGAGTAGCTGTCCGTTAAGCCTCAGACCGTATTGCCCAGCCTGAGCAGGTGAAGCATGAACGTAGAGGACAACGCCGCCGCATACCCCAGCCGAGATATCGGCATATGAATATTCCAGGCATCCCGCCCAAGGATCTTCAGCAATCTGCTGAGGGGCTCCCTTGGCATCCAGCAGCTCCTCTTCCGTCATATATAAGCTAATGCCGGATAAGGAATCGAAGCTGCTTATGTAAGGATCGGCAGCGATATTATGCTCGAAGGCGAACATCGCCGGGAGCTGTACGGCGGTTGCAGAAGCGGCAGGGACAGTCATATCTTGCGGCGTTGCAGATATGAAGGGAGCAAGCAGACCAAGCAAGAGAATAACCATTTTCATAGGAGTTCCGCCTTTCATGAGCTGGTATTGCCCCGTCCTGTGCCCCGCCGTATATCATTCCATCAAGGGATTAGTGGCGGAATTTCTGCCAGATCGCGGCGGCTGCATCCACGCCTTTGAGGGCTGTTGCGACTTTGCCCTTGGATTTGCTTGAACTCACTGCCTCATAGGATTGAACGGTTCTCTCCTCGGCTGGTGTTAACGGGGCTTCTGCGATAGATACCGACTTTGCCTTATCCTTCAGTTCACGTGATTTACGGAATTTCTCGATCACCGTTACCGATACCTGCTTCACGGTCAATGTCAGCTCGTTCATGACATCGCCCAGATTCTTCACGGAATCCACAATCGGGTCAATCTTCTGAATTTTGCTCTGGACATCAGCAGTGATGTCATTGGCATGCCGGACTGTTGTTTTCACTTCATAGGTAAGCTCATCGATAGTCTTCTGAACCTCCTGCAGCGTCTGGCTGACCTTGTCGAGCGAGTCCTTCGCTGACTTTAAGGTTTTGATTAAGAAGAATACGAGTACTGCAAAGGCGATAGCAGCCAGTGCTACGCTAAGTTCAATGATCATTTTGAATAACCCCTTCCTAGTGTCTAATTCCTAGTGTCTAAATTGTCGGTTTGCCCTGTGTGATACTGCATAGTTACCCTTACAGAATTCGGCCGAAACAAAGGTCAAGCCCCTGGAATCCTCTTCCTTTCCTCCCTGTTTCAAATGGATAAGCCTCGTTTAAACAATGACTACATCAACGCACAGAAAGGATGACTCCTCATGTTAAGATGGTCTATCATTCTGCTGGTGGTTGCCCTGATTGCCGGTATCTTCGGATTCTTCAATATTGTGGCGGCGGCTGTCGGTATTGCCAAAGTATTGTTCTACATCTTCCTGGTCCTCTTTGTGGTCTCCCTCTTTATGGGGCGCAGGGGACGATCAATGTAGTCAAGTCTACCGTTAGCTAACTGCTTCCAGGCAGTGCTGCAGGCCCGGAGGTCTCCGTCAGGAGACCTCCGGGCCTCTTGCTGTCTTCAAAAAGTATAGGCCTTTCCGCTCAGGTTGTCATCCATGATTCGGACCGGAATGAGGCTTTACTCGTCAAGCGGGACAGGAATAAATAAATTTCCTTGCCGACAATGGTTCATACAATGCAAATTATGTTTATATCCTTATTAGCACAGCATGAACATAGAAAATCGTACCAACATACCTAGGAGGAATCATCAATGAAAAAATTAGCCAGTTTAACAGTAGCAATGGGTCTTATGGCTTCCATAGCAGCAACAGCTTCCGCTGCTGAGGTAACAACAGGAACAACAGCAACTACCAAAACCACTTCTTCTGATGCAGTAGCTACTGTAACCGGAGCCACTTACCTGAATCCGGCAGACCCGGTAATTACGCCAGCGGACATCAAGCCGGCGACTCCTCAGATCATTCTGACCAAGACTACAGCGTTCCATCTTTCTATGGGAAGCATGGCAACTCCTGCAGGCTGGCTGAGTGCACAGACTGTTGATACTACCGGAGTGATCATGAAGGACGCAATGGGCAACGAATGGAGAGAAGTCTACACTTGGCTGGGTACAGCCTGGATTAAGGTTCCTTCCTCCGCATATGTAATCAATCCATAAACGACTGACACATAGGAGTCATAGCTGCTCAACTCATGTGCTGCAGCTATGACTCACGCATGTATCTGACAAGGCCCGTGGATGTTAATCCAGACGGCCTTTTTTTGTGTGTTCATGTTACGACAAAAAGGGTTATCCCTTCAGTAGAAGCTTCTACTGAAGGGATAACCCCACCAAACACCCGATTGTAGTTCACCCGTCACAAACTTGTACTGCCTGTCGCTTCTTGCTGTCATAGCTCTATATGTTAGCGGATGACCGAACCTCCGTACAGGAAACGGTTCATCCATGAAGCGCTTAAATTATCTACTCTTACACCGCCGGAGCTTACTGAATAGGTATGCAACAGCTTCCCGTCACCCAAATACATGGCAACATGCGTAATTCTTGCCGTAGACTTGTTGATCCCTGTATAAGCAGAGGGAGAAGTTCCTTTATAATCCATGAAGAACATCAAATCACCGCGTTTCAAGCCGGCTATATCCGTGACCACAGCGCTGTTCTGCTTGACCCAATCCCCCTGTTGCCGGGAATCGGCAGGCAGCTTCATGTTCGCTGCGTCCATGAAGATCTGGCGGATGAAATCCGAGCAATCGAAGGTACGGGTATCATTGCGGCTGGAGCCGAATTCATACGGCGTTCCCAGATAGCCCATCCCCGCTGCGATCACAGGTTCAATCCCTGCCGTCTGCCCGGCTGTAGGTACAGGTGCCGGAACTGGTGTCGGCATAGGCGTCGGAACAGGCGCCGCCGGTGTTGGAGCAGGCGATGATGAACCAGCCGCTACAATATACTGGTCAGATGAGCTTGTATACCCCACCGTACCATTTGCCGTTCTTATTTTGTACCAATAGCTGTTGGTTTCTTCAAGGATGGTAACCTGGTCATTCTTGTAGAGATATCCAACCACTGCTCCGCTTGTTCCAGGGGTATCCCGGACACGGACCGTGGATTGGATCACTGCAACCTGTGAGGCAGGTGCGGAAGCCGTAACCACCCGGATATAAGAAGCCCCCGAGCTTGTATACCCCACAATCCCTTCTGCCGTTCTTACTTTGTACCAATAGCTGCCCGCAGCTTCCAGAATAACTACCTGGTCGCCTTTATTTAGATATTTCAGTATCGTGCTGCTGTTAGACGGATCTGTACGCAGCCGGACTGAAGCTTCAATGATACCAGTCTGTCCGGTGGATGCCGCCAACGTTGAAATCGAAGAATCGGTTGCAGCGAAGGCCTGTCCCGGATTGAACACTCCCAAGGATAATGCCAGTGATGCGGAAACCCAGAGTGATGCTGTAAATTTCTTGCGTGATACGATCATAGCGTTCCCCCGCTTAGCGTATTAAGAAATTCAACAACGGCGCGCGCTACGTTTGTTGCTTTCTGCCCTCATTATAGGCCTACCCGGGATTTGGAACATGCTCCAAATTTCACAAAAAACCTTTCCATCTTATGGTAACATGCAGGTCTATAGTCTCGATTTCTCCTTGGATTTGGTGGAAATTACAGCTAACTAGGAGAAATCATGGAATGTTACTCCTTGGGCTCCACATGAACTTGCACATGCATGATGTTGTGCAGCTTGGTCATCCGCTCTTCAATCGAGTCGCTGATCTCATGCCCTTCCATGACCGTCATGCGGGCATTGACCTCCACGACCACATCCACCAGCACATGATTACCATGTACACGGGCCTTCAAATCCTTGATGCCCTCCACGCCCGGCGTCCGGGCAATGGTGCTGCGCAGGTCCAGCAGCTTATCTTCGTCAAAGCCGTCAGTCAGCCGGTACGTGGAATCACGGAAAATATCCCAGGCTGTCTTGATAATCAGCAAGCCGACTCCGATGGCGGCAGCCGAATCAATCCATGGCAGCCCGAACTGTGCCCCTACTATGCCCACAGCCGCGCCGACGCTGACTATCGCATCCGAGAAATTGTCCTTCGCCGCAGCCATCAGCGCATGGTTATTAATTCTTTTCGCCAGACGCTTGTTATATATATATACCCCCATCATCGCTACGGCACACACCAGTGCCACACCGGCAGACCAGAGCTGCGGTGTAGCCTTGGCTCCCTCGAACAGCGAGCGCACCGCTTCCACTATGACCTGGATGCCCACCAGCGCCATAATAAAAGAGGCCATTAGCGCAGCAATCGTCTCGGCCCGGAAATGCCCGTAGGTATGATCGGAATCCGGCGGCTTCCGGGAGATGCGCAGACCGATCAGCACCGCCAGCGAGGCTACAATATCGGTTAAATTGTTGAAGCCGTCTGCCAGGAGTGCACTGGAGGCGAACAGGTAACCGCAGACCAGCTTAAAGGCGGACAAAATCACATATGCGGCGATACTGACCAGCGCACCCTTTTCACCCTTGCGGATATCTTCATAAATATCGGTCATCTCTGCCCCTCACCTTCTCCCTATCCCTGCCGCATAAATACAGGAAATCTTTCTTTGAGTTATTCTTGCCCTTGTAGCCGCATTTAAAAACATTTAGAATAAGAAAAGGACTTGCTGCCTAAGGGGGTAACATAATGAGCGAGAACAATGAGAAACCAAAAATTAATTTGGCCGATGCCATCCGCCAGAAGCTGGAGCAGAAGAAACAGCATGCTTCGGGAAAACCGGAGTCAACCTTCCAGGCCGGCTCCGCGAAACCGCTGAAAAGCCAGAATAACAAGAAGCCGAACAATCAACGCCGCCGGACTGGCGGGTCTTAGATTTCTAACTTTGTTGTATATTTTGAACATAAACGGCTGCGTGATCCCTTCGGGGACGACGCAGCCGTTTGTCGTATGAACACCTTACCGTTCATTCTGTCTCTATCTGGTTCTTAAGCCTCTGCAGGGTACATCCGGGCACGCATTTCCTTGATCTCCGGGTTATCCAGATACTCGTCATAGCTCATCGTACGGTCAATGATTCCAGCCGGAGTAATCTCGATAATGCGGTTGGCAATCGTCTGGATGAACTGATGGTCATGGGAGGTGAACAGGATCGTGCCGTCAAAGTCAATCAGCCCGTTATTGAGCGCGGTGATCGATTCCAGGTCCAAGTGATTGGTAGGCTCATCGAACACAAGCACGTTCGCCCCGTTCAGCATCATCTTGGCCAGCATACAGCGGACCTTCTCGCCCCCGGACAATACGCTTGCCTTCTTCAGTGCTTCTTCGCCGGCGAACAGCATCCGGCCGAGGAATCCGCGCAGGAAGGTTTCGTCCTGATCCTTGGAATACTGGCGCAGCCACTCCACCAGGTTCATGTTCACCCCGTCGAAGTAGCTGGAGTTATCCTTAGGGAAATACGCCTGGGTGGTTGTTACTCCCCAAGTATACTCACCCGCATCTGCTTCATTCTCGCCCATAATCACATCGAACAGCAGGGATTTTGGCTGGGAATGCGGTCCTACAAAAGCGATTTTATCCCCTTTGTTCACTACAAAGCTGACTTCATCCAGCAGCTTGTCGCCGTCCACAGCCTTGGTCAGGCCGCTGATCGTAAGCAATTGCTTGCCGGCTTCACGCTCCGGCTTGAAGTTCAGGAACGGGTATTTACGGTTGGAAGGACGGATATCGTCCAGTGTAATCTTCTCGAGCTGCTTCTTACGGGAAGTCGCCTGCTTCGATTTGGAAGCATTGGCCGAGAAGCGCTGAATGAAGGCTTGCAGCTCCTTCATCTTGTCTTCCTTCTTCTTGTTCGAGTCGCGCTGCAGGGCCTGGGCCAATTGGCTGGACTCATACCAGAAGTCGTAGTTGCCGACGTACATCTGGATTTTGCCGAAATCGATGTCCGCAATATGCGTGCAGACCTTGTTCAGGAAGTGACGGTCATGGGATACCACAATAACAGTGCCTTCGTAGTCCATGAGGAAGTTCTCCAGCCAGCCAATGGATTCAAGATCCAAATGGTTGGTAGGCTCATCGAGCAGCAGGTTGTTCGGACGTCCAAACAACGCTTGGGCCAGCAGTACACGGACCTTCTCGTTGCCGCTGAGTTCGGCCATTTTCTTATCATGCATCTCACGCATAATACCAAGGCCAATCAGCATTGCAGCCGCATCAGGCTCAGCATCCCAGCCGTTCAGCTCTGCAAATTCACCTTCCAGTTCACCCGCGCGAAGTCCGTCAGCTTCAGTGAAGTCGCTCTTAGCGTACAGAGCATCCTTCTCCTTCATAATTTCATATAGCCGGGTATGGCCCATAATTACTGTCTCCAGCACCAGATGCTCATCATACTCGAAATGGTTCTGCTTGAGTATCGCCAGTCGTTCACCGGGTGTAATATGCACATCGCCGATGTTCGCTTCAATCTCTCCGGACAGAATCTTTAGAAAGGTCGATTTGCCGGCGCCGTTCGCGCCAATCAGACCGTAGCAGTTGCCGGGGGTGAATTTTATGTTTACGTCCTCAAATAGTGCGCGTTTTCCGTAGCGGAGTGTTACGCCGCTTGTGCTAATCATTAAGCATTACCATCCTTTTCACTTAGGTTCCGGCTCATTATAGCATAAAATCAAGCAAAATGGCCCTTATTACGGCTCTTATTTAAGTAGAAGTGTTATTGCCCCGCCGGGCGTTCCTCGGGCTGGACGACCAGCGTCTCCCCATAGCCCAAGGTACGGATACGTTCCTCGCTGAGCCCCTGCGCCACCCTCGCCTGCTCCATCCGGTCCAGCGCTTCGCGCGCGGTGTCATCGGCCAGCCTGAAGGTTCCGAAGTGCATCGGAATCATCAGCTCTGCGCCAACATCAAGGAAGGCCTGCACGGCCTCCTCGGGATTCACATGCTGGGAGTTCATGAACCATTCAGGTTCATAAGCGCCTATCGGCATCAGCGCCACATGCAGCTTGAAGCGGCTGCCGATCTCCTTGAAGCCCGGGAAGAAGCCGCTGTCCCCGGCAAAATAGAGGTTAGGCGGAAGCAGCTTATGCTGCGCCTTGCCCTCCTCCCCCTCCGGGTGCTTCTGCGGGTCTGCCGGCTGAAGCACATAACCGCCCCAGTGTGAGGAATTCGTATCGAACGGCGTTCTCCGCGTCCAGTGCTGGGTCGGGACAAACGTCAGCTTGATTGCGCCCAGCGTAATCTCCTGCCACCACTGCATTTCCTGGCAGTTCGGGAAGCCTTTGCGGTGCATCTTGCGCTTCAGTCCGGCAGGCACCACAATAGTTGTTCCTTCCCGGTACAGCTTGCGGATGGACGCGATATGCAGGTGATCATAGTGGGAGTGGGAGATCAGAATCAGATCGATCGGCGGGATATCCGCCAGCGGAATGCCCGGCTGACCGATCCGCTTCTCGAAGCCCAGCCGCCGCGCCCAGATCGGGTCGGTGATGATATTAAGCCCTTCGTATTGCAGAAAAAAAGTGGAGTGCCCGATCCACGTAATCGTCGTCTCCAGCCGGTTCCCGGCCAGATAGTCCAGCCGCGGCGGATGATTCGGTACTTTATAGGTGTAATCCTTCTTTTTCTTCCGGCGGTCCTCACGCCATTGGCGGAATTCCTTAAGCGTTTTATCGGTGCTGACATTGTCGATGTTGTTATAACGTATTTTGGCCATAGCAAGAACCACTCCTTATAGCAGATTTGCCTTTTCTGTTGCCCGGCGGCAAACCCCGTATCTTAACTATAGGGTTCCGCAGAATCATTTGCAAAATTACAGGGCTCTGCGGGACGCTCATTACAAATTGTACCCAAATGGCTGGGCGGGAAACGTCCGGGCTTGCCGCCAACTTTGTATTCGCCCATTGAAATGAGGTAAAATGCGGGTAAAGCAAACGGTGCTTATGCTACTTAGAAGAGGAGCTGACATATGAAGATTACATTTATTGAACCGACACCGAGTCCAAATACGATGAAGCTTCATCTGGACGAAAGCCTTGCCCCAGGTATCCGCCGGACCTACACCCCGGATACCCGGCGCTCCGCCCCTTCCTGGGCGCAGGAGATGCTGGAGATTACGGGCGTTACGAGTATCTATCATGCCGCTGACTTCGCCGCGCTGGAGCGCAAAGGCAGTGCCGACTGGGCTGCAATTCTGCGCGAGGTCCAGAACCGCTTCGGGGCGGACGGACTCAGCGCCGAATACAGTCTCGGCGATGAGAATGACGGCACCCACTACGGGGAGTCCCAGGTGTTCGTGCAGCTGTTCCGCGGCATCCCGATTCAGATCCGCGTCAAGACCGGCGCGAAGGAGGAGCGTATCGCCCTCTCCAGCCGCTTCACCCAGGCGGTGACCGATGTGGCCAGCGCTGTGATGATCAAGGAGCGTAAGCTCAGCGATTACGGCGTACGCTACGGCGAGCCGCCGGAGATTGCCCGCGAGGTCGAGCAGGAGCTGGAGGCGGCGTATCCGCAGGAACGCCTCGACTCCCTCGTGCAGCAGGCCATCGCGCACGGGGCTGCCGGCGAGTTCGTCGAGCAGCGGCACAAGAAGGAGCAGGCCGAGCTGCTGCGAGACCTGCACGCCGAGGATTGGCGCGTGCGCTACGCCGCGCTGGAGGATCTGGCGCCGGGCGAGCAGCTCCTGCCGGAGCTGCGGGCGGCGCTCCATGACCCCAAGCTGCAGATTCGCAGATTGGCGGTCGTGTACCTGGGCGACATCCGCACGCCCGGTGCGATGGAGCTGCTCTATGAGGCGATGAAGGACAGCGCCCCGGCCGTGCGGCGCACAGCCGGGGACACGCTCTCCGACATCGGCGACCCGGCTGCGACGCCGGTGATGACGGCGTCGCTGAGTGATGCCAGCAAGCTGGTGCGCTGGCGGGCGGCACGCTTCCTCTACGAAGTCGGGACCGCCGAGGCCCAGGACGCGCTGAGCGTTGCTGCCGAAGACCCCGAATTCGAGGTTGGGCTGCAGGCCAAGATGGCGCTGGAGCGGATTCTGTCCGGCGAAGAAGCGGCGGGCACCGTCTGGCAGCAGATGTCGGAGCGCCGGCGGAGCTAACGTGAACCTGCCGTATTTTGTCATTGCCTGAGAAGCCGGTATGCCTTATACTGATTCCTGTTGTTCATAATCGTTCAAAGATAGCCTCATCATACCTAGGATGAGGTAGAGGTCGCGGATAAGAAGAGTAAGCACGTGGAGATGCCTAAGAGCCATCGGTGATACGTGCCCAAAGGAATATCCGCCGAAATCGTAACTGCTGCTCTTAGTCCGCAGCTACGATTGGGGCCGTTTGCCGAAAGGCGCGGAACTGTCACTGTGTATTGCCGCCTGTCAGGAGACTGCGGGAGCTGCACCGTGTTGCGCTATCTTAACAGGGAGTATGATGCGGAGCCCATAATCAGGAAACCGCAGCGTCCGTCTGCGGTTTTTTTGCGTGCATCATGCCGGGAAGAAGACACTGGCATATGCAGGCAGCGGCACTCCCCCTGTGAACAGAACCATCAATCTAAAGGGAGTGTCTTATTCATGCAACCACAACAACCAAAACGGCCGGTAGTACAGGCGGGCAACGCCAATACACCGGGCCTGCGCAAATCCTTCAAAGCAAGACATCTGACCATGATCGCCCTCGGCGGCTCGATCGGAACCGGACTGTTCCTCGCCAGCGGCGGGGCCATTGCCTCCTCCGGTCCGGGCGGAGCACTGCTCGCCTACACGGCCGTCGGCATTATGGTCTATTTTCTGATGACCAGCCTTGGGGAGCTGGCAACCTATCTGCCCGATTCCGGTTCCTTCAGCACCTACGGCACGCGGTTCGTCAGCCCCGCCTTCGGCTTCGCTATCGGCTGGAACTTCTGGTACAACTGGGCGGTGACCATAGCAGCCGAACTCTCAGCAGCCACCGTTATTATTAAGTATTGGTTCCCGGACAGTCCCTCTTTCCTGTGGAGTCTGCTCTTCCTGTCACTCATGTTCGGCCTGAACTTCCTGTCTGCGCGGGGGTACGGCGAGTCGGAATACTGGTTCGCCATTATCAAGATTATTACGGTGGTCTTCTTCCTCATCGTCGGTGTCCTGATGATCTTCGGGATTATGGGCGGCAAGGCGGTGGGCTTCAGCAACTTCCAACTGGGAGGCAGCTCGTTCCATGGCGGCTTCTTCGCCTTCGTCGGGGTCTTCATGGCCGCCGGGTTCTCCTTCCAGGGAACGGAGCTGGTCGGTGTCGCCGCCGGAGAGAGCGAGAACCCGCGCCGGAACGTGCCGATTGCGATCCGCCAGGTGTTCTGGCGCATCCTGATCTTCTATATTTTTGCCATTGCCGTCATCGGCCTGCTGATTCCTTATACAAATCCAGATCTGCTCCGCGGCGGTATTGATGATATCGGCGTCAGCCCGTTCACGATCGTCTTTAACAAAGCAGGGCTGGCGATTGCCGCCTCGGTAATGAATGCCGTGATTCTCAGCTCCGTGCTGTCTGCCGGTAACTCGGGAATGTATGCTTCCACCCGCGTCCTGTACGCCATGGCCAAGGATGGAATGGCACCGCGCGCGCTCGGTAAGCTGAACCGCAGAGGTGTTCCTGTAGGCGCGCTGCTCGTGACCACCGCTGTCGGCATGCTCGCCTTCCTCGCCTCCTTCTTCGGAGACGGCGCGGTGTACAATTGGCTGCTTAACGCTTCCGGGATGTGCGGCTTCATCAACTGGCTCGGAATTGCCGTCTGCCATTATCGCTTCCGCCGGGCCTTTGTGAAGCAGGGCCATTCACTGGATGAGCTGCCTTACCGGGCAAGATGGTTCCCATTCGGTCCGCTGTTTGCCTTCGCCCTGTGTATGGTCGCCGTATTCGGCCAGAACATGGGTGCCTTCACCGGTGCGAAGATCGACTGGTACGGCATTCTCGTCTCCTATGTCAGCGTGCCGCTGTTCCTGCTGATTTGGCTGGGCTATGGCTGGTTCCGCAAAAGCAGCCTTATCCCGCTGGAGAAGTGTGACCTGAGCACCCACGCAGACTGATTCATTGCAGCATAGCAAAAGACCGGTTTTGATCCCGCAGCAGCGGGCCAAAACCGGTCTTTTAAATAGGAATAGCTTAAGTATGCTTCTATTTGCGGGAATCCCTGCAGCTATTGATTATGCCCAGGTGGTGATCGTTTCGACCGGCAGACGGTAGGATGGATACCCCTCTTTGGCGGCTTTGCCTATCGAGATCAGCATGACCGGCTGGAACCGTTCTTTGTCCAGGCCAAAAGCTTCTGCAATATGCTCCTTGTCAAACCCGGCCATCGGATTGGTATCGTAGCCGTGCGCACGGGCAACAAGCATCAGTTGCATAGAGATAAGCCCCGAGTCAATCAGATTCATATCCCGTAATTCGGACGCGGAAATCTTCGCATAATAAGGCTTAACCTGCTGCAGCTGCATATCCATCACCTCGCGGGGCATGTACCCAAGCTCCACAGCCTTGCCGAAAATTTCGTCCATATATTCAACGTTGTTCGTATCATAAAATACCGCAATCACAGCCGAAGAGGTGAGCGCCTGGGTCTGGTTGAAGGTGGCCAGCGGTGCAAGCTTCGCTTTGCCTTCAGCGCTGTCAATGACCAGGAAACGCCATGGCTGCAGGTTAACGGCAGAGGGGGCGCGGGAAGCTTCCGCCAGAATCTCGGTCATTTCCTCTCTGCTGATTTTCACCTCAGGATCATAGACTTTCACGGAACAGCGCTCCAGGACGATTGCATTGAAATCATTGGTTTTGTGGAATTTGCCTGTCATTGTGCTCATAGTTACTTCTCTCCTTTTTATATATAATGTGCTGATATTGAATCATCACTAGGAGAATTGTAAACTATAAACTATAGTTCATAGCAAGCACAAACCATGAGGTGATGGCATGAAGATTAGTGAAGTCGCAACAAAGGTAGGCCTTCCTATTTCAACCCTGCGTTATTATGAGAAAATGGGCATCATTACGGAGGAGTATATCCTCAGAGAAGAGAATAATTACCGGAATTATGTCCCGGAAATCGTTCAATATATCGAAGTGGTAAAGAATTGTATAGCGGTTGGATTTTCAATCCAGGACATTAAGTCTATGATTTCCAAGCATGGAATATCCAAGGATGAGCAAGCTCGCATTATACATCACAAAATAGCAGAGATTGAAGACGCGCAGAAAAAAATGGAGACTTCCAAGCAATCTCTGTACGGGATTCTTGACATGAACATCACTTGTGAGGACGGGTTCGGAAAAGCCTGAATCTTCAAGAAGCAGTCCAGGCATAGAAGCGCCTTCGTAGGGACACGCTAACCAATATTCACACCCCAAGGAGGCCGCTATGAAAATGAAAAAAAACTGGATGATAGCCTTGCTGATGCTCCTGCTCGTCACCGCCGCTCCGGTTAGCCGGAGCTCCGCTGCACCTGACTATGCCCGGTGGGGAACCATCGCCGTGAAGGAGGCGCAGCAGAAATACAACGCCGAGATCATCGATTACAAGCACATCGGCAGGACCCAGATCAGGCCAAAGCTGGCAGAAGAGAAATTCAAGCTGCTGGTCCGAAGCAAGGCAGGCCGGGAATTCGGCGTAGTTGTGATGGTCCGCTTCAACCCTTCAACAAACAAGCTTCAGACCATTCAGTTCCTGGAGACCAAAGCCTGAAGCTCCACCCTGGCTGGCTTGCCGGGTAGCTGACAAGCTTTTATTTCCAAGTGACGTATACCTTAAGATCTCCTGTATTCTCGAACGGCGAACTGTTGAAGGCCAGGTTGTTCAGCCTCAGATCGTAGAGCACCTGCAGGTCCTGCCTCAGCAGCTTGTCGCTTCCGCGATAACGGAACAGCAGCGATTGCCGTCCGGCCTCTGCCGCCTGCTTCGCAAGCTCCTTGAGCTGTGCCGCCGACGAAACCACCTGATTCTCCTCGTACAGCCAGTAATTCAGGTCCTTCTGCAGCCTCTTGTATGCCTCCACCCCCTGGCCCCCTTGATTGACCAGCTTAGATAGGGTCTGGGCATAACTGGTGGAGGCCGCCGGATAGGACTTGGTCCAAGTGTGGTCAAGCCGCAGCTGGGCATCCGTCCTCATATAATAGAGCGTGCTGATTCCGCCCTCCGGACTTGGGTCCGGGTCATCCCAGGTGGTGTCGAGATGATACCATGCCCCGTTCAGCTGCACCAGATTCCAGGCATGCGACTGGGTTACGCCGTCTGCCGCCCTGGCCGTCCCTTCCACAATCCTGTTCGGAATCCCCGCGCCCAGCAGGAGCTTATAGGTTAGCAGCGTATAGCCCTGGCAGACCGCACTCCCGGTCTGAAGTCCCTCGTAAGCGGTGTATTTGCGGTGCGAGTGATCATATTCCAGATTCAGCACGACCCAGTCGTGGATCGCTTTTATCTTCTGATGATTGTTCATCCCTGGTGTTATAATCTGCTGCAGAATAGCCTTCACCTGCTTGTTAACATACGCCGTCTGCTGCAGCGTCTCCCGGTATTCCACCTGTACCGTCACATGAACAGCACGCGTGCTTCCACGGTAAGAGAACGCATAGCTGTCAATAATATAATACAGGTACGGGTCGCTCCCCATCGCCTGATTAATTGCCGTCTGGATCTCACTCTTCAGCTTGGCGGTCTTGCCCTGATAAGTGAAGGTGATCGTCTCTCTGCGGTTACTCATCGCTCCGGCCAGCTTCTGCGTCATTCCTTGTGTGGTCTGCACGACCGCCGAATCCGATGCAGCATACGCATGCTCGTATCCCCAGTACGTCGCAGGCGGTATAGCTGCAAACACAAGCATAAGTCCAACCGCTGTCTTTATCAGCGATCCCTGTCTCTTCCCCATATGATCCGCGCGCCTCCTGCAATCTATATCATCGGCCATAACCGTATACTCTATAGTAAATGCCAATAATGCCCTGTTTACAACCCCAACCTCAAGAACGTAAATTTGTGCCAGCCTGACCTATTCATTATATCATCTCTAACCGTCCAACTTGGCATGGATAGCACAAACAGGTCAATCATGGTAGTATCTAACCATAATCAACCTGTTCATTGTATCGTTATTGCGGGATTTAAGTTATGAGTATATAGCCTTTAATGTACGTATAACCGAAAATGAAGAATCTTTATACAGGTATTACATGGGGTATATGTGTTATTGGTTGAAGGATGGGTTTATTCGGCACAGGGTAGCCCCACTATCGATATTCTACCGCACCTAAGAATCTGAAGTAATTAGATTGAATGGTTACTTCGACAATTGCCCCAGTATATTCAAAATTATACAATAAAACTATTGCATTAATATCGTTCGGCAAACCTTCTTGCACTAGGGCAGTAAATCTTGGAACAATTTCATCATCATAAGAGAATCCCTCGAGTAATTGATTCAAGTCATCACTTACTTCTTCATAATACTCTGCTTCTCTTACAGCATCATCATATCTACGAATGTTAATGTGTTTTGCAAATATGGATGGAATAAAATCACCCTCATCTGAATAAGAAACAACAAGTAATCTATCCAACTCCTCAGAAGATTGGACATTCCCTGCCCACAAAGATACGAAACCTTCCTTTTCCATGCTAATCCCCCTCTAAGGTTTTAATCCGTTTGGCAGAGCATCTGCCCCACCATCAAATCTATAATTCGCCCAGTTTTGTAATCTTCTTTTAAACATACCATAATCAGTAGACGAATCAATAATGTCTAACAACTCATTATGTGCTGTTGTTGAGCCTTTCCCACCATGTTTACCTTTAGGATTTACAAACTTGGTGTTGCTAATAAGTGTTCGCATTTCAGCAATCTGCTCACTCGTGATTCCCCATCTTTTAAAGACATCTGCTCTTGATACCAAATGCCACTCATGTAATCCGCCTGGATGTCTGAGCCGGTCTTTGATGATATCCCTTAGTTTAGGATCTGCCCATACTTTGTCAAATTCATCAGGAGTCAAAGAATTGAACCATTTATTAAACTCACCGTTTCTAACTGACGGAACAGAATCAAGAACTTTACCCGGCCCCTCAACCTTACCACCCCCACCATCCACCGCATCCATATACTTCTGCTGCACCGGCGTCTTCGGCAAGGCTGGAGTATCGGGGATCTCCCCTACCTTGAACACAAACCCTTCCGGCGTCTGCACTACCGGACCCAGATTCGGAAGCTTCTGCTTGATCCCTTGCAGGGCATCCTTCGCCACTTGGCTGACGGCGTCTTCTACCTCGCCCAGGACTTTACCCACTTTGCCGGCCTTCGTGACCTGTAGTCCGGGAACAAGGATAGAGGCGACCGAACCCAGCATCGCAGCTTTCTCTTCGGGTGTGCCTTCGTCAAATTGATGATACGCCATCTTCGCCGCTTCCACTAGCACTTCCGGATGGTCAATTAGATATTTCGCCTGATTCTTCATTTCTGTGGTGGTTTTGACCGGGTCTACCACTAGCTTGAAGGCAAAGGTTGCCGTATCCGCTACGCCCATCACGACCTCTTTCACCAATCCTTCGGTAAAAGCCAGCACTACATCTCCTGATTGACGGACCTTGCTCTGCCATTTCGTGAGGCCGTACGTGTTATCCAGCCACCCCAGATAACTGGTGTACATGGGGGTAAGATATTCATTCGGTACATAGACTTTGGCCTGATAAAAGTCCCAGGTGGGCTCATTTTCCTTGTTGTCTGCGGTAATTGGCGTGCCGTCCGGCAGGGTAAGCGGCGGCCCGTTCAATCGCCGCTCCGCTTCGATCTGCTCTTGAACCTGTTTAAGCGCCGCTGCGAGCTGGATCTCCTGCCGCTTGGCTGCAAGCTGACCCCGCGCATAGGCTCCAGCGGCGGTCTTCTCCATCGCCAGCCGCAGCAGCAATAAATATTCTTCGTTATGTAGTAACGGTACCTTGTCCGCCGTGATTGAAGGGTCATACTCACAGGCTGTAACCGCTGGTTGTCTGTAATGGGCGCTTAGATCCTTACCGGCTTCATAGTAGATCTTGCCTACGCCTAGAGAAGCCAGCTTCTGCCGGGCTTCTTCGGCCTGTGCATGAACAGCCTCCATCTGCGACTGGTTTCCAAACGCCTGATACACCTTGAAGGCCATCTGTGCCTTGGCGATCTGATTCCGCGCCGCAAAGATATCGCTCAGCTTACTTTGTGCAGCTATACTCTCTACGGTCAGCAGGCCGGAGGTCTGAATGACATTCCTGAGCTGCTGCACCACCGGGTCCCTGCTGAGCTCATCTTTTCCTGATAGAGCGGCAATTGAAGTGATGAGGTTCGTCGCACTTCGCTGCACAAATTCGGGGATGGAGAGCCGTCCGGCGGCTGGTTGCAGTCCCAAGCTTCCGAAGGCTGCGAGCAAAAGATTAAATTGCCCCGTCAGCTTGTCCGCCTGCCGTTTATTCTCTTCCTGTAATTCCGAGACGCCTCTGAGGGCGACCCGGATGATATCCTCTAATTTCTCCGCTTCTACGGTTAATTCATTGATCAGAACCTGGGCCCTGACCATTTGGTCGCCCATGGGAATACCGCCCCAGCTACTGGACTGGCCCTTCAATTGAAGATATAACCGATTGGTTTCCTGACTCACTTGGCCGATCTTCGATTGCAGGCGCCTGACTTCATCTTCGTTAAATACTAGCTTTGTTGACGCCATAACCATCCTTCCCGCCGAATACTAAAACTCACTGGCTTCTAATTTAATATATAAATCTCCCTCAGTTATAAAGGCTCCCCCTATACTATCGGATTTATTTTCCATTATATTTATAGTTTTACATCCCTGCTGCATTCCCCCTCCTCCTCACACCCCCACCCAATACACCCCGCCAGCCGTAACCTCAAGCGTACCGTTCAGCGCCTGGCGGCGGCCGTCTGCATGCTGTAGCATCAGCTCTTGCGCATAACCGAGGCGCAGTGTTCCATCGAACCGGGCTGTAATCCGCGCGGATACCAGGACTCCAGCCTGCCATTCGATATCTACCTCATACCCTCCGCGCCCCTTCAGGCCGCTGATGCGGCCGTTCTTCCAGGCTCCCGGCAGCGCCGGAAGCAGCGTAAGCTCCCCGAGATGACTCTGCAGCAGCATCTCTGCAATCCCGGCGGCCGCGCCGAAATTACCGTCAATCTGAAACGGGGGATGTGCATCGAACAGGTTGGGATAGACGGAACGGGTTAGCAGCGTGCGCACATAACCGTAAGCCGAATCGCCGTCTGTGAGCCGGGCATAGAGGTTGATCAGCCAAGCACAACTCCAGCCGGTATGTCCCCCGCCTGAAGCAACCCGCTGCTCCAGCGTTAAGCGGCTGGCTTCCAGCAGCTCCGGCGTGTCCCGCCTGTTAATCCGGCTGCCCGGATACAGGCTGTACAGGTGGGAGACATGGCGGTGCCCCGGCTCCGCTTCGGCAAAGTCATAGAGCCATTCCTGCACCCGCCCGCTCTTGCTGATATTCAGCGGAGACAGTCGGGCGAGTGTCTGCTCCAGCTCCTCCTGAAACTCAGCGTCTACGCCGAGAATACGCGCAGCCTCCAGGCAGTGCTGCATCAACTCAGCGATCAGGCTCATATCCATAGCCGAACCCATAGATATACTGCAAGCTCTGCCGTCCTCCGTAACGAACCGGTTCTCCGGCGAAGTAGACGGGCTGGTAACCAGACAGCCCTCCGGTCCTTCCACCAGCCAATCCAGGCAGAAGAGGACAGCTCCCTTCATTAGCGGATAAGCAGTCTCACCCAAAACCTTCATATCCGGGTTGAATTCGTAATGCTCCCACAGGTGACGGCATAGCCACACCCCGCCCATTGGCCAGAAGGCCCAGCTGGCATCTCCGCCGGACGGTGTGGAGGCCCGCCACAGATCCACATTATGATGAGCTACCCAGCCGCGCGCTCCGTAATGAATAGCAGCCGTTCTGGCCCCGGTCTCACTAAGCTCCTTAATCAGCTCAAAGAGCGGCTCATGGCATTCGCTGAGATTGCAGACCTCCGCCAGCCAGTAGTTCATCTGTGTATTGATATTGGTCGTGTAATTGCTGTTCCATGGCGGCTGGACATGGGGATTCCATATCCCCTGCAGATTCGCTGCCTGGGTTCCGGCCCGTGAACTGCCCATCAGCAGATAGCGGCCATATTGGAACAATAGGGCCTCCAGCGCCGGGTCTTCTGCCCCTTCCTGATAGGCGGCCAGACGTTCATCGGTAGGCCGCTCATCCGCCTCGTGACCGCCGAGATCCAGATCCATCCGGCGGAAGATCGCCTGATGGTCTGCTACGTGGCGTGCGTGCAGCTCCTCATAAGTCTTTCCGCCCGCAGCGCTTAATCTGCTGGCGCACAGCTCCGCCGGGCTTAGCATAGCTGCGGAATACTGAGCTGGCGCAGCAGATCTATGGCTTGCTCTGGACCGCACCTTCTCATAGTCCGTTCCGGCTGCCAACAGCAGCAGAACACGCTCCGCGCCACTGATGACCAGCTTGCCTGCGGAATGCCGGATACTTCCCCCGGTTACCTGTACATGCAGGTGCAGTTCAAATGCTACTCCAAGCCCCGCTTCATAGAGCACTGCGAGCGGATGATCCTGGTGGTAATTGTCGGCAATATGCGAGGGGCAGCGCCCCTGCATTACCAGCCGATTCCCCTCCCCTGGACTAACGCTATGCTGTAATTGGCTGTCCAGTGCCAGCTCTAACTGAATCCCTCCGGGCTGACCGCTTGTCAGATGCACGACACCCACCTGATCTGGTGTGCTGATGAATACTTCACGGGTGAAGGCTCCCTGCCCGGTCTGATAGGTCACTCTGGCAACTCCGCTATCCAGATCCAGCACTCTTTCATAGGCCGTACAATTCTCTGCGCCCGGCTGCGTAAGAATCAGGTCCCCAAGCGGCATGTAGGCCTGGGCGTTGACCCCCAGCATATGGGCATTCACCATATCTTCGGCCTCACCATACCGGCCTGCAGCGATTAGCTCCCGGGTTCTCTTCAGGTACCTGAGCGCTTCATAATTGTTAATATCCCGGGGGAACCCGGACCATAGGGTATCTTCATTCAGCGAGATCAGCTCTCTGGCGGTACCGCCGAATACCATAGCCCCCATGTGCCCGTTCCCCAGCGGCAACGCCTCTTCCCAGACGGCTGCGGGCTGGCGGTATCTAAGCTTCCATGGGGATTTCCTTTGTTCAGTTTCCATATTCTCCTCACCCTTCGTACTAAGTTCTGAATACAGCAAAAGGCCCTGACCTAAGTCGGGCCCTTCTGCCTTCTGCTGTACGTTTGATCATGCTACATCCCATTAGGATTTACAGATTTTTGCCTGTCCACAGGGATACTCTCTTCTTCACCAGCTCAGTGAATTCTTTTTCCATATCCTGAGCGCCGGCTTTGTCCAGCTCAGCCAGGAAGGCGTCATAGACTTTATCGAAATCAGCCGGTTTGGACAGAATCGCTTCCGGGATACGTTTACGTACGATATCCTGGGTCTTTTTGAAGATGACCTGATATTTACCGTCTGTCGGAACCGGCAGGTTGTACAGGGCACCTGTTTCTTTTACAGGGAATTCATCCTCTTTCGGGAACAGGTCCTTCCAGGTAGTCGCTTTATATCCAGCAAGGGATTCTTTCTCAGCTTCTGAGTACGAAGCAACGATCTGTTCTGGGAAGCTTGTAGTGTAGTAGTTGTCCGTAGAATCCTTCACTCCGTCGCCATACCGTGCACCGAAGATCAGGTACTGGCCGATCCCGGTTGTTTTTTGAGTGTTCGCTGTATCATTGGCTAAGCCGTCACGGATCTCAGGCAGAACCTCACGTTTGCCATTGGCATCCACAGTATAGTGCTTGTCTTTAATCCCCCAGGTTCTCAGGATCTGGCCTTCATCGGAGGACATCCAGTCCAGCCATTTGATGATCCGCTCAGGATCTTTGGCAGCTGTAGTGATTGCAATCCCGTAGCCGTCGATTCCTGTCTGCATGAAGGAATGATCCTTATACTCTTCGGTCAGGGTTACAGGGAAGTGTCCATAGGTATACTCGTCTTTACCGGCAGCCTTCAGGGCATTCTCACCATCAGAGTATTCCCATTCCTGAGAGATGAGACCGAGTACACGGCCGCTGGCCACTTTCGCTTTGTATTGGTCATCCTTTTGTACGAAGGTATCCTTATCCAGCAGTCCTTGATTGTACATGCCGTTCAGCCAGCGGAAATATTCCTTTTCTTCGGCGCGTTTGTAGTGAAGCTTCGCTTCGAAGGTCTCAGGGTCCACATAATATTCACCATCATCCGGTGCGCCAGTTGTAGTGAAGGCCGGGTTCGTCACGGTGATCATAATCTTCCAGTCATCGGCGTTCAGCGTCAGCGGAATGGTAGGCTGTCCATCGGTTTCCGGATGCAGAGCGACATAATCCTTCAGCACCTTTTCAAAATCAGCTACAGTCCGCACTTTCGGATAGCCGAGCTCTTTGAGCACACGATGCTGAATTTCAAATCCGCCTGTGGCATCGAAGGACTTCTGGCCGACACCCATATTAGTAGGAATCTGATAAATACTCTGGTCATCCAGACTGTACTTCAGACGGTTCATGTTCTCGCCGTAGACTTTCTTGAGGTTGGGGCCATATTTGTCAATCAGGTCCGTCATATCCATGATCAGGCCCGCATCCACCAGGGTACTCAGACTGCCTTTAGCGAAAATAATATCAGGAACATCGCCGCTGGCCGCCATCATGGCGATTTTTTGGTCACCGCCGCCGCTGCCTACATCGAATTCAGCTTCAAGGGTGACCCCTGTTTTTTCCGTAATGGCTTTACCGACATCATCCTGCATCTTGTTCCAGTTCGGGCTGGCATCCGCACCGAAGAAGGTGAACGTAGCGGGTGAGGTATCTAGAGCCGTATCATCTGCTGCGGCAGTAGCATCAGGTGTAGTTCCTGAGTTGTTAGGCGTCGTATTGTTGGCTGCATTATTGCCGTTGCCTCCACAACCGGCGATCAGCATCGAGCTCATCAGCAGGAGTGTGAAGATAGTCTTGGTACTCTTGCGGTTCATTGTGTATCCCCCTTGTATCTTAATATGTTGCCTTTATGCATATCAGGTGAGACCTGAATATACCATTGTGAACGCTTGCAAAACTACCATAAATATAAATTTCCATTAATTAACACTCAACCCTAAGCGGGTTAGCTGCCCGGCTCTGCACTGAACCCGGCAGCTTCTCCCTGTCACTCCTGGGTTAAGGCCTATGCCTTAACTGCACCCAACGTCATACCGCCGACAAAATACTTTTGCAGGAACGGATATACCACGAGAATCGGCACGGTTACGACAATCGTAATCGCCATCTTGATCGACTCCGGTGAAATCTGCGCCATCTGTCTGGCCATATCATTCGCATTTGCCATGCCGCTGCCCTGATTGGTCGAAGACAGGACCTTCATCAGCTCGAACTGCAGCGTAGTCAGATGCGGCTTGTTGCCGTTGTAGAGATAGGTGGTGAACCACTCATTCCATTGCCCCACGGCCAGGAACAAGGCGATAGTCGCCAGTACCGGCTTACAGAGCGGAAGAATGATTTTGTAGAAAATCATAAAGTCATTCGCCCCATCCAGCTTAGCGGATTCCTGCAGGGCAAACGGCAGCCCGTCCATGAAAGAGCGGATAATGAACACGTTGAACGCGGAAACCATACCCGGCAGGATGTAGATCCAGAACGTTCCGATCAGATTCAGATCCTTCATGAGAATGTACATCGGCACCATACCGCCGGAGAAATACATGGTCAGGGCCAGGAATACCGAGACGAATCTTCTGGCTCTGAATTCCGGACGGCTGAGGGTAAAGGCCAGCATGGAAGCACTGATCAGACCCAGGAGGGTACCGGAAAGGGTACGCAGAATCGATATTTTGAAGCCTTGAATCAGTCCCGTATAGCTGAAGATCCGCTCGTAATTCTCCAGCGTCCAGACCCGCGGGAAGATATAGATGCCGCCCCGGACCGTATCCGTAGATTCATTGAAGGAAATCGCCAGCACGTTCAGAAAGGGATATAACGTCACAATCATAATCAGGATTAGAGCGATGTAGAGAAAAATATCGAAAACACGTTCACCTTTTGACATTTGGAATGCTTTGCCACCCATAGATGATCCCCTCCTTACATAATGCTTTCTTTGGCAAATTTCTTCATTAGACCGTTGGCGGTAAACAGCAGGATGACACTGACTACCGAGGTGAACATGCTTATCGCGGTACCATAGGAGAAGCGTCCAATCTGTATCCCGTATTTAAGCGCATACAAATCCAGCACTTCCGAATAATCGGTAACCATGTTGTTCTGCAGCTGGAATTGCTTCTCGAAGCCAATGCCGACCAGATGGCCGATATTCATAATCAGCAGGACCATCACCGTGGTGCGGATACCCGGCAGTGTAATATTGAACATCTGCTTGACCCGTCCTGCACCGTCCACTTTGGCGGCTTCATACAGCTCTTTATCAATGCCTGTAATCGCTGCCAGATAGATGATCGCATTCCAGCCCGTTTCCTTCCAGATGTCAGCAGCCGTTAAGACTCCCCAGAAGTATTTCCCTTTGGCCATGAACTGAATCGGCTCATCAATAACATTCGTCCAGAGCAGCAGATCGTTCACGATCCCTCCATCGATGGCAAGCGTCTTATAGACAATCCCGCCAACAACGACCCAGGATACAAAGTGAGGCAGGTAAGATATCGTCTGAACCGATCTCTTGAAGATGTTCCCGCGCAGCTCGTTGAGCATTACGGCGAACAGGATAGGAACCACGAAGCCGAAGATCAGTCCCAGCATGCTCATCGCCAGTGTATTTCTTAATACGAGGTAGAAGCGTTCATCTTGGAACAGCTCCTTGAAGTTGTCCAGTCCGACCCATTTCTGCTCGCTAAACGACCTGACCGGCTTATAATTCTGGAAGGCCATTAGCCATCCCCATATGGGCACATAGCTGAATATAAATACCCAGATTACGAATGGAAGGGACATCAGGTATAAGTACTTTTGCTGGAGTACGCTTTTCCAAAATCCACTATTCCGTTTCGCAGGTGGGCGGGGGGTTACGCTTTCATTTGCTGTAACACCGCTTTCAGTGAGCGCTTTCACGATCATTATTCCCCCTTCGCTTTGATAGCTTTATCTTATCCCAGCGCCGGGGGCGAGAATACCCAACAGATTTCACGTAAAAACCTATAGAAATTAGACATTCTCCCCGCCTGTATCCCCTTAAGCCTTCAAATCACTGTTCCTTAGGAATTGAAAATGTAATCCGGGTCCCCTCTCCCTCCCGGCTGGATATGCTCAGCCCATGCTCCGCTCCGTAATACAGGGTCAGTCTCTGCTGCACATTGCGCAGCCCGATCCGGCCCTGCTCCTCTTCCTCCGCCTTGGTGATGACCTCCATAATCTCGGACAGCCGTCCTTCCTTCATGCCGATCCCGTCATCCATTACAATCACCTCAATCTCCTGATTCTCCGTGAGGGTAATGGCGATGCTGACATGCACCGTGCCTTCCTTGTTCTCCAGACCGTGAACGACAGAATTCTCCACCAGCGGCTGGATAATCAGCGGCGGAATCATCACCTCAGCGGCGGCGGGATCGAAGGTAATCTTATATTCCAGCCTGTCCTCATACCGGAACTTCTGAATCTCCAGATAGGAGCGGATCATCTCAATCTCTTCCTTGATCGGCGCTCTCTCCCGGCCTACTTCCAGATTCTTGCGCATCAGCTTGCCCAGCAGCCGGACAATATTGGCGATCTCCTTCTCTCCCCGCAGGTGGGCGTTCATACGGATCGACTCCAGTGCGTTGAACAGAAAATGCGGATGAATCTGGCTGGCCATCATCTTCAGCTTAATCTCCCGCTGCGCGATCTCCAGCGTACTGTTCTTCTCATTGCTCTCTATCACCTGCTTAATCAGCTGGTTGATGCTGGCTACCATGTAGTTGAACTGGCGCGACAGCTGGCCGATCTCGTCTGTTCCGTCAATGTGGGAGACAACGTTAAGGTTCCCGAGGGCCACTTGATTGAGCTGGCGGCTCAGCCGCAGCAGCCGGTTGCTCGTCAGCAGCGAGATGGTGTAGACCAGTACGAGCGCAACCAGCAGCACCCCGATTACGATAAACAAGCCCAGCTGACTCACCTTATTGGCATCGCTCAGAATGCTTTTAGTCTCAAATACCGAGATAATCTTCAGCCTGCTGACACTCAGCTCAGGGATCATCTCATCGATGATGACGTAGGAATCCTTGTCCTTCACCTGGGTCGTGAACACGCCCTTGGACTGCGCCCCCACATCGATCCCTATATCAAAAGCATCCACCGTACTTCCTACGAGCTGCGGATTTTTGGCGGACACAATATAACCCTGTTCATCGATAATAATGGTCTCGAACGGCTCCTGGTGCAGCATCTGGTTCAGCTCATTCTGATTCACCTGCACCATCAGAACTCCTGACTTGCTGTATTCAGGGTAGGGCACCTGGCGGACCAGGCTTAGCTTGTTGATGGTTCCTTTGGGGCTGTTGATATAAGGGTCCTTGTCGTGGATATACATCCAGTAGATCTGATTGTTCTGCATAGCCTGTGTATACCAGTTTCTCGTACGGATCTCCGGCGTTACCGGTGCGATGGACATATCGTCCACCAGTGAAGGATTATCGATGAAAAAGCGGATATTGGAGATCTCCCGGTACCGCAGCACATACTCCTTGAGGTCGGTATAATTCAGGTAAGCCTTGGTCAGCTCCAGGATACTCGGATAATGCGTATTGACCAGCCGTTCCAGATCCTCATCGAAATAGAGCAGATTCGAAATATCTGTAGGGACCCGCAGCTTGCTGTACAACTGGCTTTTGATCTTTTCCACGTTGTTGGTGGCCTGATCAATCGCTCTGTTCAAGGCTCCCTCCCGAAAATAATTCGTCAGAATAACCCCTGCAATCAGCACGGGAATCATCACCACTATGATATAAAAAAAGATCAGCTTGTATTTCAGCTTCATATTATTGACCATCCGCACCAGCTTCTTGATATCAATCTCCCCTCTCTATACAAACAGGCTGCTCCCGGTCTTCTGCAAGAAGGGGAACAGCCTGTATATCATAAGCCTCATACCTGATTTTCTGCAAGCTTGCCGCGACCTGCAGTTCCAAATTTCCCCTTCGCTTCTTTTTGCTTTTCGTTAAGTGCTTTACCGCTTCTTATATAAGTCTAGTTCTCCTTGCGGTATGCGCTTGGGGAGACGCCGACATATTTGCGGAATTTGGCATTGAAGTAATCGGAGTTCATGTACCCGACCTGCTCGGCCACCTCATAGACCTTCATGCCCTGGGTCAGCAGTTGCTTGGCCTTCTCGATCCGTACCTTATCCAGATACGTGTTGAAGTGCTCGCCCACCTGGTTTTTGAACATTTTGCCCAAATAGGCACTATTGTAGTTAAAAATCTCCGCAAGTGTGCCCAGCTTCAAATTCTCCTTATACCGCCGCTGGATCAGATCCGTAATCCGCTTAATTTCATCGCCGCGTCCGCTACCGCTGCCCGTCAGCCGGGAGAGCTGCTCCATGTAGCCCGACACCAGACGCTCTGCATCATGCAGGTATCTGCTGCTGTAGACCTCGCCCATCGGCGAGGCTTGTCCGGCAATCAGCGGGCGCAGCTCAGGACTCGCCGCCTCCAGCCGGGCAATGGTGCTGCTGACAATCCGCAGCAGCTGATCCTTGATATAGGTCTCATCCCGCTGGGTATCCACGAGTTGGCGGATAATCTGCAGCGTAAGGTCCCTGGCCACCTCGCTGCTTCCAGCCTCCACTGCCAGCAGCAGCTGCACCTCGATGTCGCGCTCGGGGTCCGGCTCCTCCTCCGGTTCAACCGCAGCTTGTGCAGGCTCCTCCCAGAGGTCCGGCATTTCGCAGAGCAGTGTGTTCTTCTGCCCGAAAAAGGCATCCTCCAGCCGGGCGCGTGCAGCCGCGAAGGACTGTCCGGCCTCCTCCGGCCGGACAGCTGCTCCGCCCGCTGCGGCCACGAACTCCAGCCCCTCCTTCGAGATCAGGTGGTGCAGCTCCTGCCAGAGCGCCGCCCGGGCGCGTTCATCCCGGAGCGGCTCCTTCAGCAGAATTCCCATGTACGGAGGAAGGGTGAAGAAGAAGCCGCGCTCCTCCTCCTGCCAATGCCACTCCATCAGCCGCTTCACCGCATCTTCGCGGACATCCTCACCCTTGTTAAGCCCTTTCAATTCCAGCAGCACCACTTCGCAGCTGCTGTCCTTGAGGCCCAATTCAGCCGCAGCTTCTCCGCCTTCCTTCGATTGCAAGAGCTCACGCACGAGCACCTCGGTTGTTCTTGCGGGCTCCAGCGCCTGCCATTCGTTGATCCGTTCTTCCAGGCTGATCTTCTCCCGCAGCTCCTGCAGATAGCTGATCAGCTCCTCCTCATCCACCGGCTTAAGCAAATAACCGTCAATATGATAGGAGATGGCCTGCTTCGCATATTCAAAATCGGCATAGCCGCTCAGAATCAGCACATGGCAGCCCGGATTCTCCTTGCGCAGCTCAGCGATCAATTCCAGCCCGGTCATTCCCGGCATACGGATATCTGCCATCACAAGTCCAGGTTTCAGCTCACGGAATTTGTCCAGCGCTTCATAACCGTTAGCCGCTGTCGCCACCACGGTATACCCCTCTTCCTCCCAGGGAATCAAGGTCCGCATCCCTTCCCTCAGCTTGGGCTCATCATCCACAATCAGTACTTTGATCAATTGGGGCCTCCCTTCACAGAGCTTATAACAGATTCTACAGCAAAGCTTATACCATAACGCGTATAAAGAAAACAAGCTGCCACCCTATACAGGATGGCAGATATTCCATGCTAATATTTTATTTACGATACTGAGCCAGCTTCTCATTCAGTTCACGGGTCTGGCTGTATACATCCTGGTACAAAGCGAAGATCCCATCGTATAGTGCCGCCTGCTCTGCATTAGGGGTATAGGTCTCTGCGGGACGGATGAAGGCTTCCGCACATTCACCCAGGGATTCGAACCAGCCTGCGCCGTAGGCTGCCAGCATAGCTGCGCCCATAGCCGGACCCTGCTCGCTCTCCAGCTTAATGATCGTAGCGCCGAAGATATCAGCCTGCATCTGCAGCCAGGCTTCATTCTTGGCCCCGCCACCGATCGCCACGACCTCGGTAATCTCTTTGCCGGATTCACGCACAATCTCAATCGATTCACGCAGCGAGAAGGTGATGCCTTCCAGCACAGCGCGGGTAAAGTGGGACAGGGTGTGTCCGGAATCCATCCCGATGAAGCTGCCGCGGATGCTGGCATCCGGGTGCGGTGTACGTTCCCCGCTGATGTAAGGGGTGAACAAGAGACCGCTGCTGCCAGCCGGGATTTCGTTCACTCCCTGCAGCAACTCGTCGAAGCTCATCGAAGCTGCAAAAGTCTCCTTGAACCAGGTCAGGCTGTGTCCTGCCGCCAGGGTCACGCCCATAATGTAGAAGGCATCCTTCTCACTGTGGTTGAAGAAATGAACCTTGCCTTCGAGGTTAAGATCCTTGTTGCTCTCGTAGGACAATACCACACCGGAAGTGCCGATGCTGCACATCGTGCGGCCTTCACCCAGAATGCCGGCACCCAGTGCGCCGCAAGCATTGTCTGCCCCGCCGGCGAACACCTTGGTGGTAGGAAGCAGGCCGGAGGCTTCGGCAACCGCCGGCAGCAGGGTTCCGGTCTGCTCGAAGGATTCTACGAGTCTCGGACAGAGGGAGACCGGCAGATCGAACGCTCCGGCAATCTCCGCACTCCACTGCTTCGCGCCTACGTCGAGCAGCAGGGTTCCGGCTGCATCGGAGTAGTCCATGGCGTAGTCACCCGTCAGGTGGTAGCGCACATAATCCTTCGGCAGCAGGAACAATTCAGCCTTCGCGAGCACCTCAGGCTCATGCTCCTGGACCCACAGGATCTTCGGAAGCGTGAAGCCTTCGAGCGCGCGGTTGCGGGCGATATCGATCAGCTTGCTGCCAAGCTTCTTCTCAATCTTGCGGCATTCCGCAGTCGTACGCGTATCATTCCATAGAATAGCGGGACGCAGCGCCTTGCCTTCACCGTCAACAAGCACAAGCCCGTGCATCTGGCCGGAGAAGCTGATACCGTCGATCTGTCCAGGCTCTACACCCGATACTTCCATCAGACGCTTCAGGCTGGCGATGGTTCCCTTCACCCAATCCTCCGGGTTCTGCTCACTCCAGTTCGGCTGGGGTCTGCTGAGCGGATATGCTTCAGAATGCTCAAATGCCACCTTGCCCTGAGGATCTACCAGTACAGTCTTTACCGCGCTGGTTCCAAGATCGACACCAATTACATATTTCATAGTTATCCTCCTAAAAGTTATATGAAGCATTACTTCTCTTGGAACATCTCCGCAATATAACTCGCTTCGTAAGCATACGCTTAAGTTTTGCGGGGTTCCGCATCCTGTATTCTCTTCGAGCAAAACTCGCTTCGTAAGCATCAGCCGTTCCAACGGTTTCAATCCACTGAAGACGCGGCCGCGATTGTATTTCCTGCAATAGATTCTCGTTAAGTTGGCCGAAAATCGTAAGCTATTGCACTTTGTACACTAGAATTTGTTGAAAAGGCTGTTTTGTAGGCTACTCTCAAATATCAGTTGTGCTAAATACAGTAGAATGCTATTTCCCAGCGAAATTAGAGCATTCTATTGCACAAAATACACTCACACAGTCCTGCTCCGCAAGACTTACCACATTTATGGAATACATACACTTCTGCGGTTCTTGATGCACTACTCCGCAGGAAACCCTACCATTCTGCATCAAGTGGAAACGGCTTTGCCGTCCTTTAAAAGGACGGTACCGTTTCAGCGAGAAATAGAAGGATAAGTTATCGTGTGAAAACATATAAATTCTTATATTTTAAAAAAGGGGCTGCCGAAGAATGCTCTCTTCAGCAACCCCCGTTGCGTGTATTCTCTAATGAATCTGCGGGTGATCCCGCAAATCCGGCAGCGTCTTACTCAGCAGTCAGGATGTACTGGTTAAGTGTAGCTCTCAGCATTTCCTGACGTCCTGATTTGTTCGGACGCGGGCTCTCGTTGTTCAGCGCGTAGTCAGCCAGCGAAGCAAGTGTCGCTTTGCCGGATACGATGTCAGCGCCAACGCCTTCGTTGAAGCTGCTGTAACGATCCGCAATGAAGTTCTCGAATACGCCGTCTTCCAGCAGCTTAGCAGCTACCTTCAGGCCCTTAGCATATACGTCCATACCGGAGATGTGTGCCAGGAACAGATCCTCAGGCTCGAAGGAAGGACGGCGTACTTTGGAGTCAAAGTTGATTCCGCCCTTGCCCAGTCCATCGTTCTTCAGTACTTCATACAGAGTCAGGGTAGAATCGTAGATGCTTGCAGGGAATTCATCTGTATCCCAGCCGAGCAATGGATCGCCCTGGTTCGCATCCAGCGATCCCAGCATGCCGTTGATACGGGCTACATGCAGCTCGTGCTCGAACGTGTGGCCAGCCAGTGTAGCATGGTTCGCTTCAAGGTTCAGCTTGAAGTGCTTATCCAGGTTGTACTTCTGCAGGAAGGCAATGCAAGTTGCTGCATCGAAGTCATATTGGTGCTTGGTAGGCTCTTTCGGCTTAGGCTCGATCAGGAACTGGCCGTCGAAGCCGATTTCCTTCGCATAATCCACAGCCATGGTGAACAGGCGGGCAATGTTGTCTTGCTCTAGCTGCATATTAGTGTTCAGCAGTGTCTCGTAACCTTCACGGCCGCCCCAGAATACATAGTTGTCAGCGCCCAGACGTTTACCCACTTCCAGACCTTTCTTCACTTGTGCAGCAGCGTGTGCGAATACGTCAGCGTTACAGGTGGAGCCTGCACCGTGCATGTAGCGCGGGTTGGTGAACATGTTGGCAGTGTTCCACAGCAATTTTTTGCCGGAAGCCTTCATGCCTTGTTCAAGGATGTCTACAATAGTATCGATGTTGCTGTAGAATTCACGCAGGGACGCGCCTTCAGGAGCGATGTCCACATCATGGAAGCAGTAGTACTGCAGGTCCATCTTATCCATGAATTCGAATGCTGCTTCCGCACGGGCCTTAGCCTTATCCAGTGTACTCAGTTTGTCCCAAGCGCGGACTGCAGTTTCAGCGCCGAACGGATCGGAACCGCCAGCTGTTAATGTATGCCAGTAAGCCATTGCAAATTTCAGGTGTTCTTCCATTGTTTTGCCGGCTACGATTTCTTTGGAATTGTAGAATTTGAATGCATAAGGGTTGGTGGAACGGCTTCCCTCGTAAGAGATCTTGCTCACTGTTTCAAAATAAGCCATTTTTAAATCCTCCTCGATATTTTGCTTCGCCCGCAAGCGTTTACAGCAACATCTTAACACATCCTTCGGACTTTGTATATTGGTTAAACAAAGTTTTTTTATTTTTATTTTTCTCGGTATTCCGTATCTTTCCCGGCGCTTATCTTCACCCTCGTAAATTCTATTTATATAAAATTATGCAATTTCACTATCGCTCCAGTTCAGTGGATGTAGTTGCATTTTTGCGCTCTTCATTCTAGACTAGGGGGCATACCCGCGCAGCGGAGAGCGGCTTCACTGCTGCTTCTTCCCGTTCCCGTACGCGCAAGGGCCCCGTTCTAACCTGAAACAACGGCTTTCCTCATTGTTACATGCCGCCGATCAGCAGACCGGACGAACATTATTGTGTGAGACATATAAATTCTTATATTGTAAAAGGAAGTGTGCTTCTTGAAAGTTACCGGTGATCAGGCGCTGGTCAAAAAAATAAACAAATCGATTATTTTACATACCATCCGTATGCATTCCCCCATCTCACGGGCCAAGGTGTCCGAGGTGACAGGACTGAATAAAGCTACCGTTTCCAATCTGGTAGCCGAGCTCTGCGGGCAGCAGCTGGTTACCGAGGCCGGACCCGGAGAATCCAGTGGCGGGCGCAAGCCGCTGATGCTGCATTTTAACGAAATGGCTGGTAGTGTGATCGGGATCGAGCTGCGCGTGAGACAGCTTAAGGCTGTACTCTGCAACCTGGGGGGCGGCATTCTTCATGAACGGGACAGTGTGCTGGAGAACCACGATTTCCCTTATGTGCTCGGGCAGATGCAGCAGATGATCTCGGAGCTGATCGCTACGGCCGCGCCTTCTCATTACGGACTCGTCGGCATTGGTGTCGGCGTCCCGGGAATGGTCGATGAGCAAGGCGTTGTCCTGTTCGCGCCCAACCTGGGCTGGGAGATGGTAGACCTGCGTTCGATTCTGGAAAGCGCCTTCGCGGTGCCGGTCACCATTGATAATGAGGCCAATGCAGGTGCTCAGGGTGAGCTGAACTTCGGGGCAGCGCGCGATGTGCGCCACCTGCTGTATATCAGCGCCGGCTCGGGGATCGGGTCGGGGATTATTATCGGCGGAGAATTGTATAAGGGTGCGCGCGGATATGCGGGTGAGACCGGACATATGACGATTGAAGCAGAAGGCAAGCCTTGCAGCTGCGGCAGCCGGGGCTGCTGGGAGCTGTACGCCTCCGAGAAAACCTATGATAACCCCGGCCTCTCCCTCCCGGCCCGCACAACAACCGGACTGGTCAAGTATGCGCTTGAGGGGCAGCCCGATACACTAAGCCATTTCAACTCCATTGGCGAGTATCTTGGGATCGGAGTTACCAATCTGATCAATAGCTTCAACCCCGAGCTGATCGTTATCGGCGGCGCTCTATCAGAGGCGGAGCCGTGGCTCGGCGAGCCGCTGCGCCGGGTCGTAGCTGAACGTACCCTTCCCTACCACAAGCAGCAGCTCGAAATCACCTTCTCCAGGCTGGGCAGCCGGGGAACCATGATTGGAGCGGGTTTTTCAGCGGTCATGCATTTTCTGGGCAATATCCGCGTGACCCTATAGAGCACATTTACAAGCGGAACAGCTGCGGCATGTTTTTTATGACGCGGCTTTTTTTCCGTGAAATAGCAGGATCACTTTTGGCTAGCGCATAAATTCTTATATTTCTTAAAATCGCCGCATTTTTATCTGCATTTCCTGCTCTAAAAGGAGTAGCTATCCTATATAATAAGGATACTTGTGTGACATTTGTCACCATACCCTTTTTTCTGAAATGGAGAGAGAATCCATGACTTATGTTGATACGTCTGATATTTCGGCGAAGATGTTCATCGCGGTGCTGCTGCTGCTGCTCATCATTGCTCCGCTCGTCAGCCTCGGTGTCCTGCGTCTGTTCCAGTCGCGGAAGAAATCGGGATTCCTCCTTATCGCCAGCGGCATTGCCGTCTATGCTGTCTTCCAGATGTTCATGTCTCTTACCTGAGGCCTGCAAGCAGACAGTAATGACGTAAGCAAGTGGAGAAGCAGCATTTAAGATTGTTCATATTCGCTACAGCAGGCCAATGGGCAGATTTAAATGTTGTTTTTCCGCCGCCGCACGTAAAAAGCCGCCTCCCAACGGGAAGCGGCTCTATATATTTCAGGACTGCCGGCTATTATTCCGTTGCAGCCAAAGCCTTGTCGAACTTGGTTTTGTTCATGCCGACAATCTTCATATCTCCGATTACCGTAATCGGCACAGCTCTCATGCCCATATCCCACACCTGCTGGGCGTACTCTTCATTCTGCTCGATGTTGCGTTCTTCGTACGCTACCCCTTTATCGCTCAGGAAGCTTTTCACCTGACGGCAATGCGGGCAATTCGTCGATGTGTATACAATTACATTCTCCATAGTATGATTTCCTCCTCTTATCTAAGTATTAGACTCTAGGCTCTATTGTAGCACCGGAATCTCTGCTTTTCCAAATGCCAGACTTACATAATTACCGCGCTGTGCTCCAGGCTCTCGATATATTTCTCGGCATCCATAGCCGCCATACAGCCGCTGCCTGCAGCCGTAATGGCCTGTCTGTAACGGGTATCCTGCACATCGCCGCAGGCGAATACGCCGGGAATGTTCGTCTCGGAGGTTCCGGGATTCGATACGATATAACCGTTCGCATCCGTAGTGATCTGTCCGCCCAGGAATGATGTATTCGGATGATGGCCGACCGCCACGAATACCCCGCTGGCTTCAATGAACTCTTCTTCGCCAGTCTCGTTGTTGATCACCTTCAGGCCGGTTACGCCCTTGTCTGCAGCAATTACTTCAACAGGGGTACGGTTCAATCCCCAGGTCACTTTGGCATTATCGCGGACACGGTCCTGCATAATCTTCGAGGCCCGCAGCTCTTCACGACGGTGCACCAGGGTTACCTTGGAAGCAAAACGTGTCAGGAAGCCCGCTTCTTCAAGCGCGGAATCGCCGCCGCCGACCACCACGATCTCTTTGCCGCGGAAGAAAAATCCGTCACAGGTAGCACAAGTGCTGACCCCGCGTCCGATATTATCCTGCTCCCCGGGAATGCCGAGATACTTGGCTGTAGCACCCGTGGAGATAATCAGCGTATCCGTGATCAGTGTGCCCATGCCTTCCACGTTCAACTTGAACGGACGGTCGCCCAGCTCCACGCTGTTCACCCAGCCGGTCACGAACTGTGCACCGAAACGCTCTGCCTGCTTGCGCATATTATCCATCAGATCAGGACCCAAAATGCCTTCCGGGAATCCCGGGAAGTTCTCGATCTCCGTTGTAGTTGTAAGCTGTCCGCCTGGCTGCGGACCTTCGATAACGAGCGGGTTCAGGTTCGCCCGGGCCAAATATATAGCAGCTGTCAATCCGGCCGGTCCAGTACCGACAATAATTGATTTGTACATGATGATATCCCCCTTGAGATGGACGGAAAAGACGCCATTCCTTATTTAAAATAATTATAATCTAGTATTTATTATGATCACCTCAAGGGGAGTTGTCAATATGCCAGACCCGTTGTAAACGCTCCTTTTTGTGAACAATTCAATTTTAAGCAATTAAATGAATTAGCGCAAAAGACGTAAGCCGTTAAGGATGACGAGAATCGTGCTTCCCTCATGCCCGACCACCCCGAACGGCAGTGCAATCCCCTGCACAAAGTTGCTGATCATTAAGGTTGCAATGACCGTTACGGCAAAAATCATATTTTGCTTCACAATCCGCTGCGTCCGGCGCGCCAGGGCAATCGTTCCGGCAATCTCTTCAATGTTGTCATTCATCAGCACCACATCGGCAATCTCCAGGGCAGCCCCGCTGCCCTTCATGCCCATGCCCATGCCAACCGTTGCAGTAGCGAGTGCAGGCGCATCATTCACCCCATCGCCTACCATGATGACATGGCCGTATTGTTCCCGCAGCGCTTTGATGTGCGATACCTTATCTTCCGGCAAAAGCCCGGCGAACACGAGGTCAACGCCGCTCTGCCCCGCAATTACCCGGGCTGTAGCCTCGCGGTCACCGGTCAGCATTGCTACCTTGATCCCCAGATCCTGCAGCTTGCGCACGGCAGCCGCCGCCTGGGGGCGAACGGTGTCCTGCAAGGCAATCATTCCGGCGATGGTCTCTCCGGCAAGGATCAGCGATACCGTTTTGCCTTCCTGTTCCAGCCTGCTGCGCAGAGCCTTCCAATAGTCCGTATCCGCCCCAGCTGCCGCACCTTCCGCTTCATCCAGCAGATTGGACTTGCCGATCCGCCACAGCTGGCCGTCTATGACGCCTTCAATTCCCCAGCCGGTGACTGACTGGCTCTCTTCAATATCCCGCAGTCCGATCTGTTCCGCTTCCGCCAGCGCGACAATGGCCTCGGCCAGCGGATGCCCCGACAGCTTCTCGATGGAGGCGCTCACGGCCAGCAGCTCTTCCCGCACATACCCTTCTCCGGCGATGAAGTCCGTGACCTGCGGAATGCCTTCCGTCAGGGTACCGGTTTTGTCAAAAGCAACGACCGAGGTCCGCGCCATATTCTCCAGATGAACCCCGCCTTTGAACAGGATGCCTTTGCGGGCGCTCTTGGAGATGGCCGACAGCATGGCGGGCATGATTGAGGATACCAGCGCACACGGGGAGGCCACAACCAGGAAAACCATTGCCTTGTAGAACGTATCGCTCCAGCTCCAGTCCAGCAGAAACGGCGGCAAGGTGATCAGCAGGACCGTGGCAGCCACCACAACTCGGGCATATACGGATTCGAGCCGTTTGATAAAACGCTGCGAATCCGGCACTTCGTTCTCCGCCTCTTCGACCATGCGGATGATTTTGGCGAACAGCGTATTCTCGGCAGTCTTCGTCACTTCTATATAGAGGGGGCCTTCTCCATTGACGGTACCGGCGAATACATCACTGCCGGCAGTTTTGTCTACGGGAAGCGATTCTCCCGTGATGGACGCCTGATTCACAGACGACTCCCCCCGGCATACCTTGCCGTCAGCGGGAATCAGTTCACCCGGACGGATCAGCAGCAGATCTCCCAGCATGAGCTGATCAATGGTTACCTCACTCATCGCGCCCTGCTCGATCCGGACCGCAGTGGCAGGCTTGAGGGCCAGCAGGGCGGAGATGTCCTTTTTGCTGCGCTCCATGGTGTAGCTCTCCAGCGCTCCGCTCAGGGCAAAGATGAAGATCAGCATCGCACCTTCATTCCAGTACCCGATGGAGGCGGCACCCAGCGCTGCGGCGATCATCAGCAGATTGACATCCAGGTCACGTTCCTTGACCAGCGTCTCCACGCCCTCCTTCGCCTTCACCCAGCCGCCCAGTGTATAAGAGATCACATAGAGGATAACGGATAAGACCTCCGACCAGCCGCTGGTAGCCCAGGCTACGAGCATAATCAGGCCGCTCCCCAGAGCAGCCTGCATTTCGGAGTTACTGAGCATCGCCAGCGGATCGAAGCGCCGCGGTCCCGGAGTGCGGGGCTGCTGCGCCCCTCCTTGACGCGCTATGGATTTGGGCATTGATTTCGAGGTTGCTTGCATGAATAATCACCTTCCTGAATGGTTTTGGTTAAGCGCACACTTGAGAATGAGAGCCATTATTAACACCCTTAAAATGACACATGCTGCCCCGGCATCGGCCGGGACAGCATGTTGAATAGGTATGGTAGTTGAGGATAATGACTGAGATGATGACTGAGAATGATAATCATTGTTGCAATAGAGCAACTATATTTCCTTTGTGCAACTTATAACTATACTATACCACGCTATCCGCAAATGTAAACCGGGGGATGAGCCTAACTTATACACTCTGGTTCAACAGAAGGCCCAGGCTACAGTATGACCTCCACTTTCACTGATTGTTTGTGCGGGTACGCGGGGAGGACTTTTCCTTCGAGCCGTTCGCCGTCCACCCGGATTTCTTGGACGCCTGAGCAGACATGGCTGCTGTTCTTCACGGTAATCTCATACTCACAGCCGCGGAACCGCCGGGTGACCGAGAAGCCCTCCCAGGAAGACGGGATGCACGGGTTAATGGACAGTCCGGCCAGCACCGGCTTGATGCCCATAATGTACTGTGTTGCAGCTACATACATCCAGGCGGCCGTCCCGGTCAGCCAGGATACATTCGCCAGACCGAATCTGTCGGACTCCGGCCCGAACAGGTTCGAGGCATAGACATACGGCTCTGCTTTGTAGCGCCAGATTCCGGCCTGCTCCATGGCGATGTTCGGGATCAGCTGGCGGTAATATTTGTACGCCTGGTCCCCTCTGCCCAGCATGCACTCCGCAATAATCGCCCAGGTATTGGCGTGGCAGAAGACGGCCCCGTTCTCCCCGGTTCCTTTGTTATAGTTGGTTAACGGATCGGCGGGATCGGGGAAGGTGGTGATGGACGGATGCAGTTTTTTGATACCCAGCTCTGTATCGAGAATGTCGCGTACACTGTCCATAGCCTTCAGCCCCTTGTCAGACTCGGCCATCCCGGACAGGGTCGCCCAGGTCTGCGCGTTGAGCCAGATCTGGGCCTCCTCATGTTCAGCGGTACCCAGATAACGCCCGTCATCCATCACCGCCCGCCGGAACCATTGCCCGTCCCAGCCCAACGTGTTCACCAGCCGCTTCTGCTCCCCGTAGAGCCGGTCATAATCCGCCGCATGCTCCGGGTAACCGGAGGCCGCCGCCAGATCCTTCATGCGCAGCAGCACCGTCCCGAACTGCATCGCTGTCCATATACTCTCTCCTCTGCCCTCACGGCATACGCGGAAAAGCTGGTCATTCCAGTCCGAGCGCAGCATCAGCGGGAATCCGTTAGGCCCCAGCCGGGAAACCGTGAAGTCCACCGCCCGCTTCAAATGGTCATAGAGCGGCGCCTCACCGCCGTCATAGAACGGAATATTTTCCTGAAGGAATGCCCAGTCTCCGGTCTCGGCAAGAATGTCCCATACGGCCAGCGCCGTCCACAGGTGATCATCCGAATGGATGCTGGTGACCGGGTCCCAACCCTCATTCGGGAAAAAATAATGATTCACATGCCCGTCCTGATACTGCTGCCCCAGGAGCAGCCGGACTTTATCCTTGGCCGCCTCGGGATCGTACGGTACGACCGCCAGAATATCCTGGGCAGTATCCCGGTAGCCTACGCCCCGGAAGGTGCCGGTGGCATAGTAAGAAATATTGCGCGAAAAGAGGAAGTTCCGCTGTGACTGGTACGGATTCCAGGTGTTGAGCATACGCTGCGCATCCTGATCCGGCAGCTCACAATTCCACGCCCCCAGGTAACGCTCCCAGTTCTCCTGAAGCGCCGCGTAGGAACGGGTAACAAAATCCGCCTCCCGCGAATGGTCGATGGCCCGTTCAATCTCGGCCTCGTTCATGGCTGTCCCCAGGAAAAAGTTCACGGTTCGGGTCTCGCCAGGCGCAAGCGTTACCCGAACCTGGAGTGCGCCGCAGGGGTCGCCTCCCAGAATCGCCGAGCCAGTGCAGCCCCCCTGCTCTATGGCAGCCGGATTGGATTCGCTGCGGTAGCTGCCGATGAATTCTTCACGGTCTCCGTCATACCCGGCAAGCGGTGCATTGGACATCATATAGACGAGCGGTGTTTCGTCGGGCTTGGGCTGATTTTCCACCCCGTATTTGTAGATCAGTGCTTCCTTGTCATGGTACTGCACCGAGACCTGATGCTTGTTATAGCATTGCCATTGCAGCTCGCGCATGAATTCCATCATCCCAAACTCGGCGTAGGCATACACGTTCAGCTCCTTGAGCTCGCTACTGTTGTTCGTCAGCGTCAGATTCCAGATCAGGGAATTCTCATAGGGCCCGACAAAATAGACTGTTTTTGCCGCCAGCTCCTCCTCCTGCGCTTCAAAGCGGGTATAGCCCATGCCATGGCTGCTCCGCCACTCCTGCGGCTTCCGGAAGGCCGGCTCATACGTGGGACACCAGTAGCTGCCTGTTCCGGCATCCTGCAAGTAAATATACGGACCGGAGCGGTCGGTGGGCAGATGGAAGAAACGGTAGCGGGTAATCCGCCAGATCTGCGGAGACTTATAGAAGGCCAATCCGCCGCCCGCATGGGACAGCATGGTATGGAAGGTCCCGTTGGATAAGTAATTCAGCCAGGGGGTCGGCATATCATGCCGCTTGAACTCCACCTCCCTCACCTCATCGTTGAAGGCAAAATACTGGTCCAGCTCTGTAGCGCGGCTGGAAGAGCCTGCGGGTGGTGCGGATGAATTGGACGGTGCGGATGATGCAGATGCTGCGGATGGTACCGGTTCATTGGCGTTCATATCGGTATGCTCCTCTCCATTGATCGTGCTCATTTGGGCTCCACCTCATCCATCGTCAGGCGGAACTCCAGATCATTCATATACGTGCCGTCTGTATTCAGGAAGACCATGCCGAAGGCAATATCCTCCTGCGCTCCCCGGACGATGGCGATCAGGCGGTTGACCCCGCTTGCCAGCGTAATCTCCTGTTCAGGCTCCGGCACCAGCCTGCCGTTCATATAGATGTCAAAAGCGCAGGCCGAGTTCACCCGGAGTCTGCCGGTTCTTGTGCCGTCCGGGCTCACGCTGCCCAAGGCTGCATCCGCCGCCTTGGGCAGATGCACGAAGCAGCTCAGGAACAGAGGGCGTCCTTCCGGTGCGGGGATGAGGAAGGTTCCATCCGGGCGCCGTTCTTTTTTCTTCATCCAGCCATATAGGCCTTCCCCCAGATTGTTCAGGGAGAATTCAGGGTCTGTATAGTAGTCCTTCATCGCCTCGTAGTCGATATGCGGCGGACAGAACAGCGTCATTGCGGCCTCCACCGCCCACTGCGCAGTCTCCTTGTCATGAAGCAGCAGCTCATCGTCAAAAGCGGCTCCGAGATTGGCGAGCAGGCGGGTGTAGAGCCTGAGGCTCTTGTCACTGTCCGGGTCGGTAAGCAGCTGCGAGCAGAGAATCTCTCCCGCTCCGGCCGCCTGGCGGATCACAAAAGCCCCGGGAGCGGCAGCCTGGCTGCGGTTCAGCTCGACCAGCGCCAGCCGGCTGTATTCCGCCGTATGCTGCCCGGCGAAATAGTCCTTCCAGGCTGTGCCTTCGACGCTGGTGCACAGCACCCCGGCGTCCGGCACCTCCAGCCTGTAAGCGGCCAGCTCCCGGTTGACGACATCCCGGGGCGAGAGATGCACCTTGTCGAAGCCGAACAGGTCGACCGGGCTGATGCCCTGCACGGCGGCGTGCGCATAGTCCGCCGCCAGATGATACGTGCCGTGCGGCGCTATGCGCACGGGAGCGTCCAGCAGGCGGGCGAGGGCCTCCTGCCCGCCGGGCTCTGCCGGCAGCACCAGCACGCTGCCGCCGGCCAGGGCTGCCTGGCGCACGGCTTCCGCCGTGCCCGGCGTGCCCAGCAGTGCGGCCTCCACGACTAGGAGGCCGGGGGTCAGGCCGGACAAGCCTGCGGCGCTGTCCAGGCTCTGGCCCTTCAGGCGGAGCTTGCTGAGCAAGGCCTCCGCCATTCCGCCGCTGCGGACCCATACCGCAGCGGACCTTGCCGCGGCGGGCGCCAGCGCGGCGGCGGCGGGCTTGGCTGCAGCGGCGGGACCTGTGGACCGCGTCGCAGCCGGGGGAGCGGCCGCGTGGACCGCGCGGCCCGCATACTGCAGCAGGCTGCGCAGCAGCAGCAGGGCCTGGGGAACCCGCTGGAGATGATCCATGATCTCCAGCTGATTCGCCAGGAACATGCCGGCTCCGCTGCGGTATTCGAGCAGCGGCGACCACAGATCGCCGCCGTCTCCGAAGTCCCCTGCACTGCATTCCAGCAGCAGGGTGAAGTCGCCGGTTACCGGCTTCTCGAACGCCGCCCGGATGATCGGCAGCGGCCCGTCCTCGCGCAGCTCCTCATGCCAGTACATCAGATCCTCCGCGCCTAATCCCCGGAGCACCGGATGCCCGTAATCCCCGGCATGGGCGCGGATGAATTCCCGGCGGGTGAGCGGCAGCCGGCCGGGAGAGAGATGAAGCTGCTCCAGCAGCAGCAGCCGGCCGCCCCGCTGCACGAATCCTCTCAGCCTCCGGTCCAGCGACCCGTCCTTATCCTCCATCTTGCTGCCGACAATCAGCAGGGTTCCGGCCGCAAGACTCTCTACCGCTTCCGGCTCAGCCCGGACCAGCGCAGGCACCAGCGCGTGTATCGCCTGGAAGTCCCGGTCAGAGCCGATGTATGCAGCGGGCAAGGCAATCTCTACCGGCTCGGTCCGGCAGCTCCCGGACAGCAGCCGGTAGCTTACCTCAAGCTCATGCATCAGCTCGCCGCCATGGAGCAGCCGGGCGGACAGCGTTGCTTCTCCTTCACCTGCCGGTACGCCTACTCCTGTCCCCTCTCCAGCTCCAGCTCCTTCGCCATGCACTGCCTCCGGCATCCACTCCAGCCGGATACTTTGGCGTGCAGCAGGCTCATGACGGAAGCGGAAGGTCTCACTGTGCACCCTGCGCCCGCCCTGCATGACTTCACATTCGACCGTTACTTCCTGCGCTGACAGCGTATCGTTATAGACATCGAAGCTGCGGGAGACCGGCGCATCATCGAAGAAGCAGCGGTTGTATTCGGCGGCAATCAGCGTGACCGGCTTGAAGGCCGCGGCCATAATGGCAAAAGCAGGATTAGGCCTGTAGACCGGATATTCCTCCGGCAGCAGCCCGTTGTTCAGCGAAAGCGAGTAGGCCGGAATCACAGCGGACTTAGGACCGGGTGTGGTCAGATCGGCCTGCGGCAGCTTCAGCTCCTGCTCCGGCATCGCCCGCATGAAGTAATGGACAAAGTTAAAGGTAGAGATGCCTGAGACGCCCTGCCGCCGTGCATATTCCACGAACAGCCGCTCCTTGTGGGCCAGCCCGGCAGCACTTGCGTCAGAATCCTTATATACATCCATTCCCGAGTACATACTGCTGTTCTGCGGACAGATGTACCACCAGCCGCCATGCTCACCGAAGGTGAGCGGAACCTGCCGGTCCCACTGCGCGATCGTGCCATCAATATTGTAATGGCGGCTCTCCACCTCGGTCTGCTGCCTGGAGACCAGACGGTTATCCCCCTCCACCATGACCGGGCGTGTGTCATCCAGCGCCTTCATCAGCTGGATCAGGCCGGGGATATGTTGCTTGTAGTGATCCCGTCCGTCCACCCAGCGCATCTCGTTCTGTACACTCCACAGAATGACCGAAGGGTGATTCTTGTCCCGCTGCACCAGCCGCTGCACATGCGCGCGGCAATTGTCGATGAAATCGGGATGGGCAGCATCCATGCTTTTGCTGGAGCCGTAGATGGCCGTCTCATCGACAATCAGCATCCCCTCCTCATCGGCAATCCGCAGATAATCGGACGGATACGGCTGCGCATGCAGCCGGATGCTGTTAATGCCCGCCTGCCGGCACATCCGGTACCAGCCCCGGATATAGTCTTCTGTCTGCTGGGCCGCCCCCTGAAAATGCCAGGAGTCCCCCCGCAGATTAACGGGAATCCCGTTCAGCATAAACTGCGGCCCCTCACACCAGAACTCCCGGAAGCCGAAGGACTCGCTCCGGCGGTCCAGAACTACACCGTCCGATTGAAGCACAAGCTCAAGCTCATACAGGACAGGGGAATCCGGGCTCCACAGCCTGGCCTCCTGCCAGGGCAAACTGAATGCCGCTCCGCCCCACTCCCGGCTGCCGGTATTGCCGCATAACTGCCGCCCTGCCGCAGCCTGCCCGGGAAGAAGCGATACTGCTGCTTCCGCTTCAAGTACGGGCAGCGGCTGCGACAGAAGCGGCGGCTCTGCCAGTGCTGACTGGACGCCGGACTTCCGCTCCCTGACCTGCAAAAGCACGCGCATTCCTTCGGGTGAGGGCCCCTCTTCTGTGCTGCTTATCAGAGCATCCACTTCCAGCCTTCCCTGCCGGACAGAGGTGCGGATCGTAAGATCCTCCAGCGATACCGGCGGATAGGCCTCCAGGAAGACATCCTGCCAGATGCCCCGCGCGATTCTGCCGAACCAGGAGCCGGAGAGTCCGGTGATTTTGGTCTCCCCGGAGGGAAGCACCGCCGTGTCGAAGCTGCCGCAGACCACATGCAGATGCTGCTCCCGGCCGGGCTTCGTTAGCGCCGTGATATCCAGCCGCAAGGGCAGGAATCCGTCCTCCCAGACAGCAATCCGCTCGCGGTCCAGATAGATTGCCGCTTTTTGCATAATGCCATCGAACCGAAGTACGATCCGCTGCTCGACCATCGTCTCCGGCACCTTAAAGCTGCGGTGAAGCACTCCGGCTTCGGCTGTATTCCATTCCTCGGGATATTTGTACACATCGAAGGGTTGAAAATGATATTCGGCGACTTCGCCAAATTTGCTGCCCGAAGGCGCAGGATAGCTGTAGCGCCAGCTCGATGGAACCTGTATTTTGCGGGCCTCGTATTGCAATCTCTCCGGAAGGGCGCGGGTGCGCGGCTGGTCATAGAGCGGCATGAAATCCCACTCGCCATTGAGACATATGGATGTACGTAACATATTCATTCTCCTTTTCCTGTATGGGGGCGGGGGATGGTTAGGACGAGCCCAAGCTTTTTCCAAATGGCCTGATCCGGCCCCATCTCACTCCATTTCCTGAAATGCGGGTCCATCACCTCACCCCAGTTCTCCGGCCGGAGATTCGTGGTAAGCTTCCCGGCGTACGGGGCAGGTTCAACCGTTGCAGGCAGCTCGGAATAAAAGAACAGCAGGTTCTCATGCAGGCCGATGATCCCGTACTTGTCACCGTCTCCCGGGCGCTCCTCCTGATATTGATAATGGTGATACACATAACTTGCGACCTGCTCCGGCTTCAGCGCCGCCACTCGTCCGTAGGGGGTTCCAGTCGTATGACTGCGCTTCCATTGCTCTGCGGAGACCGGCTGCTGATAATGAAAAATATCCATCATAGGCACCCACAACCGGGGTTGCTCCCCTCCCGGCCATTCCTTGAGAATCTCTGCCTCACCCTGAAATAGCTGCCCCGGCTCCACCTCCCGGCTGGCGCACTCATAGTACAGAAACAGCTCCTTCCCATTCTGAAAAACACTAAGCTGTGCAAGGCCCAGCCTGTCCATGCGTTTACTCAGCAGTCCGGTCTGCGCGCCCCAGAACGCTGACGGATTAGCATCCTCCCTGCACTCGGCTCTATATAAACAACGCTGCATCGTGCCCCTCCAACCTTATGTCATCTACCCTTCTAGAGTAACGTATCCGGCGGGCCGGTTCCTTGACGATCATGCCCTTCTTTAGCATAATAACGACATGCGAAAATGCAGCCATAAGCTGATGTGATATAGCAGCGGAATCCGGCTTACTGTTAGAGCAATACACAATGCCCGCCGATACTCCAGGAATAAAGAAGAGGCTTGTTCCGGGAGAAAAATGGGAGGCTGATTGGGGCCTGCCAACGGCGACGCTGGGGGGCATATACACTTGACTCGTGCGCCAACAGTGCTATTCCAGTAAATGTGGTGTATTTATACCCTTCATCTGCGTACCAATGTGGTTTTGTAGAACGGCAGCACCTCCGCACCAAGCACACAAACAAGACGGCAGGGGGCCCCGGCCGTCTTGTTACACACCTTGTAGCTCAACCAACTTATCTCCGTAGCTGTACCGCTGTGCGCCCCGTTTACGCCACGCATCCATGAACCTAACCCTCCCCATCACTTTCACCATTATGCAGGGGACTGCCCTGGGCTTTGCGGTATTCGCCCGGCGTGATGCCTTCGAGCTTCTTGAAGACGCGGATGAAGGACATGGGGTACAGATACCCCACGCGCTCCGCGATGCTCTGCACCGGATCAGAGGTCCCGGTCAGCAGGCGCTTGGCCTCCTCCATGCGCAGGCGGGCCAGATAATCGACGAAGTTCTCGCCGATCTCCTCCTTGAAGATCCGGCTTACCGTCTTGGTGTTCATGGCGAAGCTGTCGGCAACATGGGTCAGGGAAAAGTCGGGATCAGCGTAATTGCAGCCGATATATTCGCGCACCTTATTGGCGAGCGTGTACTGCTCACGGTTCATCCGCAGGCTGCGCAGCGCCTCCTCCATCTCCTCCAGCGAAGAGACCAGCTCCCCGTGCAGCTCCTCAATCCATTCAAAAGACTCCGGCGAATGCGGAATTCCCCGCAGCCGCCCGCTGTTCCAGATGTCCCTCATCTCCGGCGGCAGCTCCTGCATCTCCCGGGACAACCCCGTCTCCAGCAGCCTCAGCAGCCGGACGATATCCTCCTTGGAGTAGTTGCCGCCTGCCAGCAGCTCAAAGATCCGCTCAATCAGCGGCTTCCACTCCGCGTTCCCCAGCCGGTACAGCTGGGGAACGGCGCCGATGGCCTGAACCAGCACATCCATGCCTTCTGCCGGAGGCAGCGGGCTTCCGGCCGGCGCCGCATAGACGCGGCCGGGACCGGCGGTGATTTTGCGGTCCAGCGCCCCCAGGGCCTGGCGGTACGCACCCGATAAGCCGCTGAGGCCGGCGGAAGGTCCGCTGATACCGAAGGTAGCCGTGAACTTGAGATGCTGCTTCACCCAGGACCGGGCCGACTCGGCAATGATCAGCGTCTTCCCGGGGATGTCCGCTGTCTCCTCATCCGCAGAGCGGCGGAACAGAAGTCCCAGACGGCCCGGTCCGATCCACTCGGTCCACAGGGAACCCCCTTCCTTCTCGGCGATCTCCTGAATCACACTGCGCAGCGTGAACTTGAACAACGCCTGATCCCGTGCCGAATAATCTGCGGCAAAAGCCTCATAGAAATCAATCTCGGCAATGCCCACCACCGCACCAGCGAATTCACCGTCCATCCCGATCCGTTCCGCTTCCCGGCTCCAGTTATCCGCCGACATCTGGCCGCTGTTCTCCAGCAGCTCCTTGAATAACTGATTCCGCCTGTGCAGAATCCCCTCGGCCTGCTGCTTCTCATAGCTGTTGGTCTGCTCGATCAGACTCTCCAGCGCATGGCCGATGAAGGCAAATTCGTCACCTTCCCTGCTCTGTGGATTCAGGCCGAAGGCACGGTCCTCCCCGAAGGAGTATATTCGTCTCATTACCTGCTCAATCGGACGGTAATTGCGGTGGCTGATATACGTCATGGCGGCGATACCGCCAATGATCGCAGCGAACCCCAGGACCGCCCAGACATTGGAGAAGGCTGACAGCAACGAGAAGGCCTTGGCCCGCTCCATGCCTACTTGGATCGTCCAGCCGGTATAGGAGGATATGCGGCTGACTGCCTGACTCTGAATCTGCGGCCCGGAGCAGGCCTCTCCCCCTGCAAAAGCGCGTCCCGCCACATCCTTCAGGCAGATCTCCGTATTCTCCATGTTCATCTCCTGAATCAGCGCCTGCAGCGACTGCTTCCGCACGTTAATGACAATCAGCCCCTGCTCACCGGAGAAATAAGGCACCTGCTCCACCAGCGAAATGACTGATTTCCGCTGATCCTCACCGGGGAACAGCTGCAGATCACGGATTCCGCTCCAGACCTGGCCGCCGGTATTCTTCATCGCAGACGCTATGAAGCTGCGGTCCCCGAAGTCCGGCAGACGGGAGGAGAAATGCTGCATCAGCACCTTGCCGTCAGCCGCGCGGTATAAATAGACCGAATCAATCATCGGCAGCGGCGACATGAAATCCAGCAGTACCTCCGTTACCCCGTAATCGCGGTAAGGATCAAGCTTCCCCGGACGGTCAAAATAACTGCCCACCTGATCATCCATCAGCAGGCTTTTGATCGTCATGGTCTCCAGATTGCGCAGGGTAGTATCTACAATCTGCAGCACGTTCTCTGCATACACGCCGTTTGCCTTCGAGGTTTGCTTCTCCATCGCCTCATTTAAGGTCACGAAGAACAGGATAATCAGGCAGAACACCACCGCAAACAGGATGGGCAGATAGGAAAGAATCAGTCGGTACAGCCATTTCTTATGCATCGGTGTCATCCCCTGTAAGTCCAGATGTTGGTGATCCTTAAGGCTGCGGGTGCGGGCTACGGGACCGGATTCCTAAATACAGGTTGTCAGTACCCCAGCTCGGTGCTGGCCCCCCGGGAGATCAGTCCGAAGTACCCGGCTTCTCCAATGGCCCCGGCGGCGGTGTCCAGATAGTTGAATACCTGCACCCCGTTAACCTTCAGGATCAGGCGCACACCCCCGGATTCTTGAAAAGCACCCAGCTGAACCCGTTTGCGCTCCCCGAAGGGCAGGAACGAATTAGGAATCGCCGGTCCGCCCAGACTGGTCAGGCCCTCGATTTTACCGTAAATAACAGTGCGTACCCCATTGTTGAAGCGGTGCAGCTCAATGCCCGAGGTTCCAACGACCACCAGATACATGCTGCCGGTGCTGTAGCTCAGCTCCTTGCTCTGATTATTCAGCATCAGGGCATACCAGTTGGAGGAGGCGGAGCTGTCATTGATTCTCATAGTGAAATCCAGCAGCTCATTCTGATACTTGCGGTTCTGGTAGATAATATGGCCTCCGGGTGCCCGCAGGGTCAGCGTATCCGTCCCGCTCTCCTTCAGCCCGTTAGCCGTTGCCGCTACATACCAGCCGTCCGGGTCCTGCACCTCGCCTTGCAGGGTATGATCGTAGGTACTCTCCTCATTCCATACCTTAACCTCATATTGTCCCTGCGTCACAGCGCCCAAATACTCCGTAGAGAGTGTAAGTGAGGCCGTGCCGGTCTGATGGGCTGTTAACAGGCCGTTCCCGCTGACGCTGACGATGGATGGATCGCTGCTCGTATAGGTGACCGCCTCCAGCTCCTCACGGTTGCCGAACAGCGTCTCGCCATAAGGCTGCAATTGCAGGTCTGCGCTTTCACGGATGTATGCGACATGACCGTCATGTCCCTCCAGAAGGACCGTGGACAGGGTGTCTCCCACGAACACATCCGCGCTGAGGGTGCGCAGCATTGAGCCGTTCAGGATGCTCACTACAAGCTTCGTCTGTCCCTGGCTCAGTCCGGTGACCTCGCCCCCGCTGCTAACCGAGGCCACTGCCGGATCAAGAATACTGTAAAAGAAGGTGCTCGACGCTGTACCCAGCGGTCGGTCTTTGCCGTCCAGCGCCTGAAGGGATACCTGCCCGCTTGCACCGGCGGCCAGCTTGAGCGGAGCAAGCTTCCAGCGGCTGACCTGCCCTTCTGCGGCAGAGGCGTATTCCGGCTGAAGCCCCGCCTGCTCCATAATGGACAGGGCCGCCTGCGGCCATGCGGCATCCGGCTGGACCAGATTATTCTGAAACAGCACATTGCGCCCGTTGTTGGTGTATCCGTCTGTTGTCGTATAGTTGTTCACAAAATCCACATCATGGATGGTCGGCACATAGGCCATCGCCCAGCGGAGCGGGGAATGCCAGAGCGGGGCATCCTTCAGATCAATGACGTTATGCTCGAATCTCCAATAGGCAGAGCCTTCATCCGTGTAGAGAACGGCATTGCCGTCCATCTGATTGCGGATGTAGTTGCCGCTGACCAGGTTTTTGTCGGGTGCTGTGGCTCCTGTCGGGCCAAGACTGTAAATAGCGCCTCCGTCACGCAGCCCCATGCCCATGAGGTCATAGATCAGATTATTCTGAATCTTGACGTTCCGGGTCGCGGCATCGAACAGCTTATCCCAGCCATAGCCGATGTGCGTTCCGCTGTAAGGCAGATTGTACATTTCATTATGGCTAATATCCATATCCACAGGATACCCTGCCGATACGGCGGACGCTGATTTATAATCGATGCCGATATCATGAATCACATTGTTCAGCACATCGTTATTCTTCATCAGCAGCCGGTGGTCTGCCGGATGATAGATATTGCGGTCCGCCGAATTCGGCTGGCCCACATTCAGCGCACTGCCTGAAATATCATAGAAGCGGTTGCCCTCGATCAGGCTGTTCTGAACACCGTTCTGCATCCGCACCGCCGTAATCCCCAGCTTGGTGAACTCGTTGCTGCGGAAATTCACCGTGTTCGCCAGCTCCAGCATCACCGCTGCATCGGTCAGCTCATCAGGGATGGACGGATAACGCAGATGGTTATTCTGCGAATCAGAATGTCCTGCTGCCGTACTTGGGCGGTTCCAGGTGGTGTACATAAACTTCAGGCCTGCAAAATTCAGATTGCGCACCGGTTCATCGGCGGATTCACCGTAGATTGTGGCGAGCTGTTCCAGTACCGGAGCCACCACCTCGGCGGTGGAGAGATTCTCCCAGGTACGCGGCTTGTAATACAGCATCCCTTCCTGGCGGTTATAGTACCATTCGCCAGGCTCATCCAGCAGCTCAAACGCATTCTCATAATAGACCGGAACCGTCGCTGAGGTTAATCCGCGGTTAAAGACCGCGCTGCGGCCCGGCTCCTGGAGCACAATCTGCGCTTGGCCGCCTGAAGAAGTGACAGACGCTACTTTGATCCGGGAGTTCGTCCACAGCTCATTGTATACCAGCTCCAGATCATCGATGTTGCCCCATCCGGCCAGCTCCGGGTTAACAGATGTATAGCCGGTGGCAGTCTTGACCGGATTAACCAGCCCCGCCGCACTGCGGGCCCGGACCGCGCGGATGCCGTCCACGAATAACTGCCGGGTCTGAAGGCTGGTTCCTACGTTAGCTCTGTAGATCCCCCTGGCACTGTCGAACACTGCCCAACCCGTGACGGGCCGTCCCCCGCTGATGGCTGCCTGCTCCCCGGGATAACTGCGGTAAGTAATGAAATAGCCGTTCGTCCCGGAATCCTCAGGGGTGAATGCCAGCGGCTCCGTCAGCGTATAGGTTCCTTCTCTCAGATTCACCACGATATCTGCATCCATATCATCATTCAGCAGACGAACCGCCTCCTGCGCCCTGGCAATGGTCCGGAAGGGAGCCGCTTCCGTGCCGTTATTGCTGTCATCCCCGACCGGGGCGACATACAGTTCTTGACCGGTCGTCCGCCCGGTAACGGTGACATCCGTCTCGGCGCGGACGTTTCCGGTCTCATCGGTCACGAACACGGTTGTCGTTCCGGCGCTGACGCCCGTCAATTCCCCGTAGCGGTCAGTGACGGCGATGCTCTCGTCCTCCGTTCCCCAACGGATGCCTGTGTCTGTATTATCTACGGGCGTTACCGCTGCCTGGAGCAGCATCCGTGAGCCCACGGGAACGGCCCGCGCCAGCGGAGCCAGCACGAGCTCCGTGACCGGAGATTCGTAGACGGCTACTGTCGCAGTGACGGCCGGAAGCCCCTCATTCGGCTGGGCTGTCACCACGGTGGTTCCCTGACGGATGCCTGTGACCAGGCCGTTGCCATCCACTGTGGCGACCTCCCCGTTGCCGGAAGACCAGACAGCCGTCTGATCTGTAGCATCCGCAGGTGTGAACTGAAGAGGCAAGGACAGCTTATCGCCTCTTCGCAGACTGTAGCTTTCCTGGGAAAAGGCTGCACTGAGCGCCTGTTTGTATCCGCTTACAATAAAATTGTCAAAGCCGATCTTGCCCGTGCTGTCTTTATAGAATCCCATATAGAAGGAGGTTAACGCCCCTCCCTCGGCCATCGGCTCCTTCGTCAGCAGACGGTTGCCGTCAATGGACAGATCGAAGGTATGGCCGCCGCCGTCGAGCGACAGGCGCACCTCATGCCATACGCCTGCCGATACCGGCAGTACGGAGGTCCAGGACCCGGCGCCTTTTTTCATATAGCTGAACGCTCCGTTGTTAATGGCGAACTTCACCAGCGGCACGGAACCGCTCTGCGGGGTGGGCAGGTAGATCACGGCTCCGGTCTGCTCGGCTTTGAACGAATAGCTGAACATGCTTCTGTACGTCACATCTGTAACGGATCTGCTGATGCTGTAGCTGCTGGCGAGCTTACTGGTCTGCTGGAGCTCCAGCAGCTTGCCGGGATATCCCTCCCAAGCCTGCACCCCCACACTCACTCCCTGGGGAGGTGTCTTAATCGTCCATCCGGCCGGCTTCGCACCGGGGCTATACGTCTCAAAGGTCTCTTCCAGCCTGTAATCACTGTCCGCCCGGGCAACAGATCCAAGGTCTGCCGGGAGAAGTCCCAGCAGCAGAACCATAATGATAGCGTATACAAATAAGGGTTTCCGGCTTGATTGTCTCATAATAGCCACCTTTCTGTATGGAAGCAAGTATAGTGTTACAGCGCGTATGGATCAACGGTGAGCTGAACCGGGGGCCGGGGGCCCGCAGTTAGCCTAATGCTGCGTATCTGAGCCCATGGCTCACGGGGCACCTCCCGGTCATCCCTCTGTGTATCCTCAATCGTCACCGTATCGAGCTGCTGCTGGATATCCGCTGACTCCGCTGCTTCGTCCAGACATACCACCGCCCAGCCCGCTTCCAGGCGGGGCAGCGCCAGCATCGAGCCGCTGCCGGAATATAGCACCTGGCGGAGCCTGATCCGTCCTTCCTCCCGCACCACCGTGACCGGCAGTACGGCATGAGCTTCCGCCTTGGAGTCCAGGCCCCTGAGCGCCGTGACTGCTACCGCGCAGTCCGGGTAACGCAGCACCAGCCATTCCCTGTCTCCGGCAGTATTCACTACAGCTTCTACCTCGCCGTCATAGCGGTGGACCAGCCATTCATCGGCAATCTCCGCTGCCCGGTTATGCACCCGGGTCATCGAGCGGATCACCACCAGCGCATTCCCCTGCTGGGCTGAGCGCGTCTCCACCTCCGGGTACAGCGGCCCGGCGAACAATGCGGGCATCAAATAGGCGCTGCGGTATTCCTCCGCCGGATGCGTCCGCACGGCAGTGGAGTCATCTACATACCAGCGCAGATAGGACACCTGCTGATCCTGTACGCTGAAGCTAACCGGGAAGCTCTGCCAGCCCAGCCCCCAGGACGGATGCTGGTAGCTGCCCGGCATCACCGGGAAGCGGTTGATGCTGCCCAGGCGGGTATGCTGCCCGATCCAGGTATAGGCACGCGAGGCATCGAAGATCCGCTCCTCACGAATCCGTGGTACCGGCAGCGCAGCCGAGGCGTTCTCCCGTGGCCGCAAATCCGCCGCGAACAGTAGGACCGCCGCCAGATCGTTAAGCGAAAAGGTCTGCTCCGCCAGAGCACTGACCCCCGTCACCCCGGCAATCGTCCACAGCAGGCTCTGCCGTGAGGTCTCTCCCCGGAAGTTATAGCTGCGGATCGAGGGAACGAATTCCTCTCCGTCATGGAAGATGAGCAGTTCCTTCAGGGCATCCATCTGCACAGACAGCCGCCCGGCCAGCTCCCGGTCATGCTGCTGAAGTACAGAACCGGCAATCCTCAGCGCGTTCATCATCACCCCTTGGTAGACAAGGCTGATATTCTCTCCCCAGCCCCAGCCCCGGCGGACCGTATATTCCTCCCACCTCTTGAAATAGGCGGTTGCCGTCTGGAGATACTCAGGTTCTCCGAGAAAGTGGGCTACCGCCAGCAGCATCGCCCCGTCACTCATCGTCTTGTTCGGGTAGAACAGCTCCGGTGTCCGGCATTCCTTGGAGAACCAGGCAGCCGCATGATGGAACATGCGCTGCATGATCTCCAGATGGCTGGCCGGGAAGACGCCGGGATTGGTGAGGCGCACCGCCACCAGCGGCATGAGGATGAAGAAGGCGGCATTGGAATCCTGGATTACGCTCTCCTCCCGGTACCAGAGGAACCCTCCGTAATCCGGGTGCTCCGGGTCAGTGAACTGCAGCCCGGCAATCGCTTCGAGCATCTCCAGCCCTGCCGCCTCATCCAGCTGTCCCAGCAAGGTGCCGTAAGCATAATATCCGGCCGAGAACCGGGCCTCATGGCAATAAGGCAGCGTAGCGACCTGCCGGGTATGCCCGGGCCGGTCATAGCAGACCAGCCCTGCTTCGATTACACTATCCGCCGAGGCGGCGGCATAGCTCTTTTCGAGAATCTGTCTCACCTCATGATTCAACGCTGCCCGCCCCCTGTGCTTGAATTCATCTGTTATTCCACCGTGCTCAATTGCTTGCCCATTTCATAAATATCCTTCAGCATAATGGCATCCGCTTTATGCTCCTGATACCAGGAGGCATAGAATTCATCGACCTTGGTTCCCCCGGCCTTCTCCCAGACTCCCTTGGCTTCCTCAATGAACTGGTCCACCGAAGCCGGATCGGGGCTGACGATGGCCTGCATGGCCCGGTCAAGGATCGTTTTATTCGCATTGGTGTTGATCTGGGTCAGATCCTGCGGCAGCAGCGGCAGGAAGGCTTTTTGCGTAATGCCGACAATCGGGCGGTCCGGGTTCATGTACAGCTTCTCGGCCTTTTCATAGATTGCGATGAAATCCTGTTCCGCCGGTGTAGGATTCACCTTGTTCTTCAGCCCGTAATTCTTGCCGATCAGCGGGGTTAGCATGCCCATATCGCGGTTATATTCCAGTTCCTTCTTGTTCTTCTCCGGGTCGATCACCTCGGCACGGCCATCGGCGGTTTTCTTGTAATGGACCCCTTCGATGCCGTTCTGAATCGTGGTGGTGTACTTCTCTGTAACCATGAAATCAATCATCTTCATCACGGATTCCGGGTCTTTGGCCGCTGCATTCACCATGCCGGTCATCTGGATCGGAGAGGTCAGCGTCGGGCTGAACTGGCCGAATTCCGTCGTCGGCAAGGCAATCGGGATCACCTCGGCCTCCGGCGAGTTCTTCTTGAGCGTCTCATAGGTGCTGACATCGGCCCCGTTACCGCCGTAAATGCCCAGCTTGCCGGAGATCCAATCCTGCTTCTGCTTCTCGCCGTTCTTATCCGTGACGAAGTCCTTATCCACCACACCGGCCGCATACAGCGCCTTCTGGAAGGAGACCGCCGCCTTGATCCGGTCCCAGTCATGCACCACCTGGTCATTCTCCAGCACCCATGGGTACTGGTCTTCGCCAAACAGCGTGAACCCGGTGCCGAACATATTGTTCAAAATAATGCCGGCCACGAAGCTGAGCCCGGTTCCATACGTATCCGCTTTGCCGTTGCCGTCCGGGTCCTGCTCTGTGAAGGCCTTTGCGACCTTCAGCAGCTCTTCCGGTGTAGTGGGCACCTCCAGATTCAGCTTCTTCAGCCAGTCATTGCGGATAAACAGATAATGCTGCGGACCGAACTGGATCGGACGCCCCACCGTATACAGCTTGCCGTCCGCCATGGTACCTGCCTTGCGCAGCGCCGGATATTTCTCCAGCATCGCCTTATATTCTGTACTGCTGCCCGCAATCAGGTCATCCAGCGGAAGGAGCTGCTTCTGGTTGTAGAGCTGCCCCTGGTAAGCGGTATCAAATTCAAAGATCAGGTCAGGGGCAGACTTCGACGCGAACAGCACATTGAACTTTTGCAGGGATTCAAAACGCGGAACCGTAACGTATTTGACGTTCACCGGCCCGTTCTCATTGACCCATTTCGTCCAGCGGTTGTCGCTCATTGTCCCCTCTTCTGCGGGTACCGAGCCGCGGTCGTACAGCGAGACGGTGATGGACCCGCGCTTCCCGGAGCCCTCTCCCTTGTCTGTGCCCTGCGTGGCGGCATTGTTGCCGCCGCAGCCTGTTACCGCGATTGCGAGCAGCAGGGATGCTGCACTTGCAGCGGTTGTTTTTCTAAGCCGGGGTGAATTGTGCATATGATTATGACCCTCCTAATAATGGCGTTCTGGTATTTGCGGTATGGCGCAGCAGCGGTCAGCCCTTGATGGCCCCGATGGTTACGCCTTTGACAAAATAACGCTGCAGCAGCGGATAAACAATCAGCATCGGAATGACCATGACCATAATCCCCGCAGCCTTGATGCCTTCCGGTGTAATGTTGACCACCTCCTGCGAGTTCATCGTATTCAGCTCCTGCAGGACGGCCTGGCTCTTCACCATCTGCTGGATAAGCACAGTCAGATTGATTTTCTCCGGGCTGTTCATGTAGATCATGACGTTGAAGAAGGAGTTCCAGTAATACACGCCGTAAAAGAGTCCGATCGTCGCCAGCACAGGCAGGGACAACGGCAGAATAATGCCCGCCAGCAGCCGCCATTCGCCGGAGCCGTCAATTCTGGCCGCTTCCACCAGCTCCTCCGGTATGTTCTCGAAAAAAGACCGCATGATCATCATATTATAAGTGCTGACCAGAGCCGGCAGCCACAGGGCTGCGTAGGAATCGACCAGACCAAGACTGCTGACCACGAGATAGGTCGGGATCAGTCCGCCGGTGAACAGCATGGTGAACACAATCGCCAGCGTCAGCGTGCGTCTTCCGTAGAAATCACGGCGGGACAAGGGATACGCAGCGAAAATGGTGAACAGCATACTGGCCGCCACACCGACCAGGGTAATCAGCAGGCTGTTGCCGAAGGCGCGCACCACCGGCGTTCCTTCAAAGAGCATCGTGTATGAGCTTAGTGTGAAATCCACCGGCCACAGGGTGACAAAACCGGACAGTACCGCATCCTTGCCGCTGAGCGACAGGGAGGCCAGATGGAGCAGCGGCAGCAGACACAAAATGCCTGCCAGAGTCAGCAGCAAATAATTGAAGCTGTAGAATACTTTTTCACCGTTTGTACTTTGCATAGTGTCCTCCTGTTACCACAAGCCTTTATTGAAGCGCCGGGCAATGGCGTTGGAGATCAGCACCAGAGTCAGCGCTACGAGGGAATCGAACATTCCCAGTGCAGCGGTCAGGCTGAACTGCCCGCCTTGCAGTCCAATCGCGTAGATGTAGGTGCTGATGACCTCGGAGATGCCCGATACAATCGAGTTCTGCAGCACGTAGACATGGTCGAACCCGACCTCCATCACCCGCCCCATGGCCAGAATCAGCATAATGACGATAGTCGGACTGATCCCAGGCAGCGTAATATGGCGGATCTGCTTCCATTTGCCCGCTCCGTCCATACTGGCCGCCTCATAGAGACTGGGATCGATGGAGGTCAGCGCAGCCAGATAGATGATTGCATTGAAGCCCGCGTCCTTCCATATTCCAGAGCCGAGAAAGATCGAGACCCAGGACCACTCCTTGAACAGGAAGGGAAAAGCCTGGCCGGTCAGCTTCTCAACCACCACGTTAGCTACCCCGGTCTGGGCAAAGATCGTCACCACCAGCCCGCCGACAATGACCCAGGAGAAGAAGTAAGGCAGGTAGACGAGGGTCTGGACTGATTTTTTGAACCACTTGTTCCTGACTTCATTCAGCATAATCGCCAGGGCAATCGGGAACGGAAAGCTGACCAGCACGGATAATATACTGAGCACAAGCGTATTGCGGATAATCTGCACCGACTGTGCCTGGGTGAACAGATTGGTGAAATTGTCCATGCCGACCCACTGGCTGCCCCATACCCCTTCATAGAAGGTATAGTTCTTGAAGGCGATAACCAGCCCCAGCATGGGGGTGTATTTGAAAATCATATAAAATGCGATAACCGGAACGAACATGACCCACAAGGGGACATTGTTCTTGAACCGGCGGGTCTGCCAGAAGCGCCTGCGGCTGCTTCCGCTCTGCCGTGAAGTGTCCAGCTGCAGCACCGCTTCACTGCTTGTATTCGCTTTCATTCCGGTGCCTCCTTTCGCTTGCGTGTTGTGCTTGATTAAGTCATGCGATGGAGCTGAAATGGCCGTTTCATGTCCTCACCATAGCCGCTCCGGCCGGTTAGAGCAATATTCAGTTTACCTGTTAATCGCCGCAGAACCCTTATGCAGCCTGGGGTTAGAGGATTCCGCCCAGCTCCCGGGCGAGATTCTCCCCCATCCGGATATGTCCGTCATCCCCGGGATGAATCAGATCACAGGACAACCCGCTAAGATCATCCAGCACCCGGTCTCCTTCAATCAGGTGCAGCTTGGGGTGGGACAGGCGCTCTACATGGCTGCGCAGAATGGCGTTGAACCGGCTGTCCTGCTCCGCAATCCCGCTGCCGGGGAACATGGCAAAGTTGGGGTAGATCGTAATGACCGCCACCGGCTTCTCCGGATGCCCGCTTACCAGCCGGTCCAGCAGATAGCCGGTCCGCTCGCGGAATTCGTCTGCCGACAGGTGATCCCGCATATTCACGCCCAGCTCCAGGGTCATGAACGACCAGTCCTGCTGCGCCGCCAGATAATTGCTCATCTCCCGTTCACAGTGGCAGGAGCCGCTCATGCCCAGATTCAGCACATCGGCAGCCAGCCTTCTTGCCGCTTGGCCGATGTACGGCAGGCTGCTGTTCTCCCCATGGGTAATGGAGGAGCCGTAAGCGATCCAGCGCTTCAGCGGGGTCTCCCCCTTCTGAGGCGGGCGGAGCGGATGGCCGAAGGTCTCGATGCCGCTGACCACGCAGGCATACCGTCCGAAGCAGATCCGCCATACCTCCGGCGCAAAGCCTGTGCCCATCAGCAGCCTGCGGTCAGCCATCGCCAGCCGCGGCGGCTCGCTTAACTGGAGCGTGCGGATCGTCCCCGCCTGAAGCTCATGCCTGGAATGGAACAGCCCGCCCTTGAACACGGTCACACAGCCATCCGTCTCCGGCAAAGACAAGGTTACCCGGATATTCGGAGCCGGTGTGACGAACCTGAGCTCACAACCACTTGCTTCCCCGGCAATGAACCGGCCCCGCTCATTCAGGTGCTCCCTGACGCTGCGGGGAATGCGGCGGAGGTGCAACCCGTAGCCCGCTGCCGGCTCCAGCTCGGCAACGTTATGGAAGGCAACCCGGTCCAGCCCCGGCAGCCCTATGGTGGCGGAATGGATGCTGGATGGATTGGTGCTGGAGGGATTAATGTTGGCGGAATTATACATGCTTTATCGCCTCTACCAGCAGCAGCAGGGCCATGGATTGCCCGTAGGGCATCGGGCAGACCGGAATCTCCCGGTAGTCCTGAAGTGTAAGGCCCATCCCCGTTCCGTAGGAGACGCCCTGCACCACCCCGTCTTCACCGATCTGGCCCAGCACGTAATGCAGTGCTGCCATTGCGGGCTTGCGGCAATCTTCAGGCAGCAGCCCTTGCCGCACCGCCTTCAGCATCCCGTAAGCAAAGGCGGCGGTGGCCGAGGTCTCCAGATAGGAGCTGCTGTCGTCCAGCAAGGTATGCCATGCGCCTTCCGGGGCTTGCAGCTCCGTCAGCTTGTTCACCTGCCGCTCCAGTGAAGAGAGCAGGAAGCTGCTCACCCCTGACGGCAGCTCCACCATCTCCAGATAATCCGCCAGCCCGGCGGTATACCAGGAATTGCCTCGCGCCCACAGGGCCCGGGCAAAGTGATGGCCCCCCTCGAAGGTCCAGCCGTGGAAGAACAATCCGGTCACGGGGTCGGTCAGATACTTAAGATGGACCAGAAACTGGCGGATGCTCTCCTGAATACACTCTTCCTCCTTCAATAAGATTCCCATCCGGGCCACGAACAGCACCGTCATATACAGCGTGTCGTCCCATAGCTGCCCGGGATTCGGACTGCCGGTCACCTCATGCTGAAGCCCGCCTTCCTCCGTGCGGGGCATGTCATACAGCACGTACTCCAGCCATTCCCGGCATAGCCGGAGATAATCCGCGCGACCGGTCTCCTCTGCCAGATAGCTAAGGGTAAGCATCGGGCACATCGTATTGACGTTTTTCACCGGGATTCCCCCGTCAAGCTTGCTGTCGAACCAGCCGGTCAGGTAATGCAGAATCTCCTGCTCCCCGGTTTCCCGGTAATAGCTGTATAAGGCAAATAGTCCAACCCCCTGCGGCCATTCCCAGTTGTCCATAGCAATTATCCCGATGGGCGCAGTCTCCTGAATCGAGCCTTGCATATCCTTCATCCGCTCAATGACACGGGCGATATGGCCTTCCAGTGCTGTTCGTGACACGGTCTTCATCATGTTCCCCCTTGTGAATGTCCTGATCAGGGCCTGCTGCTACGTGGATACCCTGTTCGCCACCTCAGTGTAGTCAAGCGGCGCAATGCCGTCCATTAACAAGAATCTTGCTAATCGCTTTCATTTCTGGCATTGTTCATGATGGGGCTGTATTCATCAGTTGGAGAAGTATCTATATAGATTGGACCTGTAAATTTAATAATGGGAGAAGTGACTTAGAGGAAGCCGCAGACTGGCAGCGCCCGGAAGAGCAAGGCCTCCACGGAGTCAGGAACAAATCCCACATTATAAATTTCCAGTTCAATCTACATAAAGAGAAATCAGGGAGGGTAACAGGTAATGAGAATCAAGTTTGATCTTTTCCCCGGCGGTGTTGCTAAAGCGCTAACATTAAGCTGGGATGATGGAAGAACCTACGACCGGAAGCTCGTGGAGATTCTGAATCAGCATGGGCTGAAGGGGTCTTTTCATCTCAATTCGGGGTTGTTCGGCAATGAAGGCTACATCTCGCGGGACGAGGTGGCTGCGCTCTATGAGGGGCATGAGATTTCGGCGCATACCAGCACCCATCCCTTCCTAACTATGACTCCGCGCGAGGGGATCGCCGATGAGATTCTGACGGACCGCAAGGCGCTGGAGGAGTTGGCCGGTTATCCGGTAAGGGGCATGTCCTATCCGTTCGGCAATTACAATGATCAGGTGGTCGGCTTGCTCCCTGCCCTGGGTATTGAGTATTCCCGCACGGTGAATTCCCACCACAGCTTCAGCCTGCCGGACAACCTGCTGGCTTGGCACCCTACCTGCCACCACAAGGAGATGCTGGCCCTGGGTAAGAAGTTCCTGGAGGAGAAGCCCCGCTTCTCGTATATGCAGCTGCTCTATGTCTGGGGACACAGCTATGAGTTCAATGACGACGGCAACTGGCAGGAGCTGGAGCAGTTCGCCGCTATGATGGGCGGCCACGAAGACATCTGGTATGCCACTAATATCGAGATCGTGGACTACCTCTCCGCTGTGCAGGGACTGCGCTTCTCGGCTTCGCAGGAGATGGTCTATAATCCGTCGGCAGTGGAGGTATGGATCTCCGTAGAGGGCGAAGCCTGCCGGATTCCCGGAGGGGCAACGGTACGGTTGGGTTAGGGAATGCTGGGTTAGGGGACTGTTGGATTAGGAGGCTTGTTGGTCACGAAGGAGAAATGTTGCACTAATTGCAGCTTTGGTTACTTACTCCCGGGCGTTTGAGTGGAATGTTGCACAAAATGCAGGAATTGGCTCGCCCCTCGGTTTGGGGGATGAGAAATGCTGCATTTCTTACAACAATCCTGAGTTAGAGCCGACTTAACGCGGGGAATGTTGTATTTAGTGCAGGATTTCGCCAACAGTAGCCAGTTAGTCTGAAGGCCATAAGCAGGCATATTAAAACCCGATTCCGCCGCAGCCTGGATGGCTGGTGGAATCGGGTTTTTGTTATAGTAGAGGCGCTTAGATATTAAGGGTCTTTGGAGAGCGTATTGTCTGACAGCAGCAACTTGAACAGCATGAGTCGCAGCGTTGCGCTGTACGGCTGCGAGTAGCACAGGCAGATTATCGGTGTGGTGACGGCGATAATCCTTCTGGCGGTAGCAGCAGCTTGAACACAGTCGCCGCTCTAGATGGGGATCAGGGACAGCAGCCATCCTCTCCGGCAGCTACTGCCATCCTCCGGCGGCAGCGTCGGTATTGTCCTGCCGGGCGATCCAGGTCAGACAGGCCGCCCGGAGCAGCGCTTCAGTCCGCAGGGCTGCGCTGCAAAAGACCCCGCTCAGGCCGATCTCATACAGATCGGCCAGCGCGTACGCCGCCGGTGCCCCCGCGGCGAGCACTGCCGCCGCCGGCCGTACCCGGCGTACGGCGGCCAGCACCTCAGCCGCCGCCGTGGCGAAGCCCTCGGCGGCGTTCTCCCCGGGCGCGGCCTCCTCCGCCGCGCCGTCCAGCACCAGGAAATCGGCGATACGCGCGATTTCCCCGGCGGCAGCCTGCCCCACATCGGGCGCGAGCAGCGCCCCGATGCGGCAGGCTGCCGCATAAGCGTGGCCGAGAGTCTGCTCGGCCACAGCCTCAATGAATTCGCGCTGCGCCGCGAATTCCTCCAGGCTGGCGGGGTACGGCGCCAGCAAGTCGATGCGGCTGTCGCCGCCCAGCCGCTGGCTGTGCAGGGCGGCGGCGAACAGCGCGTCAAGCTGCGCATCCTGAAGCGCAGCAAGTCTGGCCGGGCGGGCAGCGAGCTCCGGCGTATAGAGCAGAGCAACCGCGGCCCAGACGCCGTCCGCCGACTCCAGGAGGTCGGCAGCAGCAGCCCGCAGCCGGTGATAGATCCGCTGCAGGATACGCTCTGCCTGCTCCTCATCACTGCATGACATCCAGCTTGAATAGAGTGTTGCGGTCTCTGGCGCAAGCAGCCATTCCTCACCCCGGATCAGGCAAGGGCCCGCAGGGTAGACACCCGGCTCCTCACGCTGATGAGACCGCTCACCCGTTCCATCACGCAGGACCAGGAATGCCTGACGCTCCCCCGGGCGGCGGGAATAAGTCCGCTCCCGGTTCACTTTTCCCTTACGCGGCTCCCCATCAGCAAGAAATTCCGCTGCGGCGGAAGCTACAGATGCGGACTGGCTCATCTCTATGCCAATGGTCCGGTCGCCGGTGTTATACTTGAACGGGCGCTCTTCCTTGTTTGGATCATCCTTCTGCTGTCGTTCACCCTTCATCCTCGCACCCACCTTTTCTCACTTGGATTACTGCCGATCTGCTCCCCTCAAGGGGCTGCTGCCAGCACTTAACATGCTTCAATCTATAAATACTGGCAAAGGCACTGAAATATGCAAACGGTATCAAATGAATGCAGCAGCAGCAACTTACTCGAATGGGTAGTGGACAAGCGGTGGGTGGCGAGCTTCAGTAGGTGGGCGAGTTGAAGTAGGCGGGAAGTAACCTTTACATATTCTGTTGTTTGTTGTATGGAATACATCAGAACGGATTTTAACGCCGAATATAGCCTAATCTACTGCAGAAAATACATTCGCCGGCCCAATTCCTCGGATCAGTTCCTCACGAACCGCTTTTCTTACAAACCATTTCCTTATTTCCTCGCAAACACTCCGCCTCCCCCCTCCCATTCCCCCCCACCTCCTGCTCCCGCTCAAGTGGAGACGGCTTTACCGTCCTTTTATAAGGACGGTACCGTTTCAGCGAGAAATAGAAGGATAAGTTATCGTGTGAAACATATAAATGCTTATATTCAGCAAAAAACCACCGTATCATGCAGAAAGGTTCTGCATAACACAGTGGCTGGTAATTTCTCATCCTATGCTGTCAGGAGCTAGGTTTCCGGGATATTAGCTCAGCGGCATAGCCCGCTTCTGCTCTTCCCCTTAAGACTGCTGGCTGGCAGCAATCGCCTGCTCCAGATCATAGAGGATATCGTCGATGGATTCGGTGCCAATGGACAAGCGCAGCAGTTCCGGATTAACACCGGCTGCCGCCTGCTCTTCGTCCGACAACTGCTGGTGGGTCGTGCTGGCCGGATGGATGATCAGCGACTTGGAGTCACCGACGTTAGCCAGATGGGAGAACAGCTTCACATTCTCGATCAGCTTCACCCCTGCTGCTGCTCCGCCTTTGATGCCGAAGGTCAGGATTGCCCCTTGGCCCTTAGGCAGATATTTCTGCGCCAGCTCATAGGATGGATGACTCTGCAGTCCGGCATAACTTACCCACTCCACAGAATCATGCGCCTCCAGATACTGGGCAACCTTGAGTGCATTCTGGCTGTGGCGCTCCAGACGCAGGTGCAGCGTTTCGAGCCCCTGCAAGAGCATCCACGAGTTGAACGGTGAAATGGCCGCGCCTAGGTCACGAAGCAGTTGAACCCGCGCTTTGATGATATAAGCAATCGGTCCGACCGCTTCAGTGTAGACTACCCCGTGGTAACTCGGGTCTGGTTCAGTAAGTCCAGGGAACCTTCCGCTGGCCTTCCAGTCGAATTTGCCGCCGTCCACGATGACTCCGCCGATGGAGGTACCGTGGCCGCCGATGAATTTGGTCGCCGAGTGTACGACGATATCCGCCCCGAATTCAATCGGACGCAGCAGATACGGACTAGGGAAGGTGTTGTCAACAATCAGCGGAATCCCGTGTTCGTGGGCGATGGCTGCAACCTTTTCGATATCCAGCACATTGCCTTGCGGATTGCCAATCGTCTCAGCGTAGAGCGCCTTGGTCTTGTCCGTAATCGCTGCCCGGAAGTTCTCCGGGTTATCGGAATCCACAAAATTCACCTTAATCCCCAGCTTGGGCAACGTTGTAGAGAACAGATTATAAGTCCCGCCGTACAGGCTTGCGGAGGATACAATCTCATCCCCGGCTCCGGCAATATTCAGAATAGAGAAGGAAATAGCCGCCATTCCGGAAGCTGTCGCCAGTGCCCCGGCCCCGCCCTCCAGCGCGGCAAGACGCTGTTCAAACACATCGGTGGTGGGATTCATAAGCCGGGTATAGATGTTGCCGAACTCCTTGAGCGCGAACAGATTCGCTGCGTGCTCCGCATCGCGGAACCCGTAGGATGTAGTCTGATACAGCGGCACGGCACGGGCTAAAGTAGTTGGGTCAATCTCCTGGCCTGCATGAACGGCTAGGGTCTCAAATGACAGCTTGCGCTCTTCTGACATGGGTATTTCCTCCTCATAAATCGATAATGGCAAACGTTAACAATAAAGAATTGTACCTATTCTCTCACAAACCATGTCATTTGAAAAGATAAAATTCTTATTAATTCACTGTGTTTTATTAAGTTTAGCAAGCCAGAATAACCTCCCTGCAAAATGCTGTACATTCTGCAACCTACGCGCAGCTATTACGGCATATCCGGAAGGAATGTTGTATGAAATACAGCAAAAGTTACGTTCATCTGCCTCAAGCGGGAGGAATGCTGCCTTTTGTGCAACTTTGGAGGGATAGAGCCGATAGGTTTCAGCGAATGTTGCCTTTCAGGCACAATTCTCAGCTGCAGGCTACATCCATGGTAAAAACCCCGCTGCAAGCAGCGGGACCAAGTGCGAGGTTATCCCTCTAACAAATCTTGTGGCTGCAACATCTGTCCAAAGGAACCACAGCTTCAAGTATCATAGCTGACCAGATAATGATGAAGCTCCGTATTATAGCTGCCGATGCTGTGTTCGATCAGCCTGCCTTCCCCGTCATAGGAGTTGCGCAGGCGCTTCAGCACAGGTGTCCCCGGCGGAAGCTTAAGCAGTACGCATACCTCGGGTGGTGCCGATTCCACGAAGAAGCGGTCCCTGAAGTTCTCCAGCACAATATCGTTCTCCTCCAGCGAGTCGTACAGGGACTGGATGTCTGCCCCCATCTCTGCCGCTCCCCCGCCGGACAGGGCTGCTGCCGTCAGGAAATGCACCAGATGTATATAGGGCTGTCCATCCAAAATATACAGACGTTCGATCCGCTGGCAATACGGCCCGTAGCGGCTGTATTCCTCTGTTCCAGCTTCATTTACGAGGTGCTGGGATGCGAGCAGTTTCTTTTCCAGCTTATGGCCCGCTTCGACCAGCAGTTCCGTGAACCGTTTGCCCTTGGAGAGCTTCTGGTAGGAGGTATTGCGCATGACTATGGTTCCGACACCGCTTTTCTTCTGCACATAACCTTCCTGGGCCAGCTCCTGGACCGCGCCGCGGACCGTCATTTTGCTGACACCGAACTCCTTCTCGAGCTGAGGCTCGGAGGGAATAATGCTGCCGAGCGGGTATACCCCGTGCAGAATCCGGTCCTTGAGGATCTTCTGGATCTGCTGGTATAAAGGGCCTTGCTTGCGTTTCAGTGACACCTTACGTTCACTACCTTTCAACATCTAAGGTAAAGTCTGACAGCGCCCGGAGCACCTCGCTCTCGGTAAACAGCGCGGTATCGCCCGGGATAGTGTGGGCCAGCATCGCTGCGGCGGCTGCCATCTCCACCGTCTGCTGCTGCGGATACTCCTGCAATTCACCATGGATAATAGCGCTGGCAAAAGCATCACCGGCACCAATCCGGTCATACACCGGGAAGGTCAGCTTGCGGGAGAACGCGAATGTACCTTGCCGGTACAAATATCCTGTCAGGGAATGCGTATTGTCCGCGTTAATCTCACGGTGGGTGCCCGCTGCCGCTCTGATTCCGAAGCGCTCCGCCACAGCGGGAATCGCTTGCTTCAACTGTGTTATTCTATCATAATCTGCCGCTGCGGTGCCAAGAATGTACAGCGCATCCTTTTCGTTCATCAGCACCAGATCGGCAAGCGCAAGCAGCTCCTCGTAATGCGGACGGGCCTTGGCATACCCCTCCTCACCCCATAACGCCGGACGGTAGTTGCAATCAAATACCACCCTGCCACCGGCACGCTTCACCTCCGCCGCAAGCTGCTTCATCTGCCCGCGCACCCCGTCATTCATAGCCAGCGTAATGCCGCATAGATGAAGTACATCCACCCGGGAAGCCAGCGCCGCCATATCATACTGATTGGCCTCTGCGGTATTGAAGCTGCTGCCCAGCCGGTCGGTATAAGTGACTCTTCCGGGGCGGGCGCCGAACCCGTTCTCCAGGAAGTACATTCCGAGGTGCTTGCCGCCCCGGCGGATCAGCGACGTATCTACCCCAAGCTTGCGCAGATAAGCGATTGCGGCTTCCCCTACCGGAGTCTCCGGCAAGGTCGTGATCAGTGCTCCGTTATGGCCATATCTGGCGAGCGCCGCCGTCACATTCACCCCGCTGCCCGAAAAAGAATACTCCAGCCTGCTGCTCTGGGCCAGTGTCTCCACCCCCGGAACCTGAAGCCGCATCATCACTTCGCCGAAGGCAGCGATTCTAGGCATACCGGTCCACCAGCGATTTCATCGTACGGAGCAGCGTACGGACATCCTGTACGTTCGTACTTCCAGTCTGCGGGTCAATAATTGAGGAATAGACATGCGGGATCACCTGCGGTACGCCTGCCTGAAGCGCAATCTCCAGAATAGGCGCGAAGTTATCCAGATCGATGCCGCCGGTAGGCTCCAGGGCAAATCCGGCTTCTCCGCAAGCCGTGGCTACAGCACGATATTCTTCTTCCAGCTCCAGCCCTTTCATCGGAAAATATTTGAGCGCATTGCCGCCCATGTCCCGGACCAGAGCAATGGCAGCATGTACCGGAACGATGGCCTGCGAAGCATTCCCCGCGCTGACCGGACCGGTGGAAATATTGACATAGCCCGGCTGTCCGCAGGGAGAGACCAGGCTGTTAATCCAGCTGTCTTTTGCTCCCAGGTTGGCACGGGTCGCACCTACTGCCGGAAACACCTGATTGATATGACTGCCTGCATAGCTTGAAGCAATCTCTGCGACAACCGCCGCCTGGCGGTTGTCCCCGGCTCCAAGCCCGATCGATACAGCGTCCTGGATCGTCTGTCCATACTCCGTCATAGCGGCGGACGCTTCCCGGGCGTTGGTGTAATTTTTGGAGAGTACGCCAACCAGAACATGCCCTTCGGCAGCCTCATAGATATCCTTGGCATTCCCGATACTGCCAGCCAGTACATTCAGTGCCGCTCTGTTCTTATAGAAACGCTCCTGAATCTTGCTCATTATGATCTGCCCCCTATAATCTCATGAATTCTGCTGACGATAACCTGCAGATCATCGCCCTGCAGCGATCTCGGATCGATATCGAAATATCCCTGCTTCACGCCATAGTCCCGCGTATACACGGCAATATCGCCTTCCCGCAGGCGGTCATTGACCTCCCGTGCATCCACGCCCGCAGCAGCGGCATCAATCTGGATGCGCCCCCGGTAAATCGCCCGGCCCGCTTCATCCTGCACGGTGCGGACCGACACTCCGGGAAGACCAGTGAGCGGTTGAAGCGCCTCCAGCGCCTGCTTCTCCTGCTGGCTGTTGTCAGCCTTGGTCTGGTATTCATCCAACGCCTGAAGCAATCCGAAGGTCGTCTCTTTGCCAACCTTCATGCTGCGGCCGATCCCGTGGAGCTGCACCTTCAGCCACTGGGTGTATTTCTGCTTGCCCGCTACAATGCCCGAAGTTGGACCTTCCACAGCCTTCGAGCCGCTGTAGATGGCCAAATCCGAATACTGGACATACTTCCGCAGGTCCTCCTCCGCAGCCGCATCGACAATCATCGGCACGCCCCTGCGCTGTGCAACCTCCCAGGCCTCCTCCACAGAGATCATATTCTTCTGTACGGCATGGTGGGATTTCACATAGAGGATCGCTGCGGTACGTTCACCGATGGCCTGTTCAATATGCTCTGCGCGGCCTTCGTTGGCATATCCTGCTTCGACCACCCGGCCGCCGCCGAGGAAGACCATCGTCTCCACCGGCGCTCCATACTGCACATTATGGCCCTTCAGCATAATGATCTCATTCTTCAGCACCGGCTCCTGGTGCAGGCGCAGACTGAGGCGCGGATCTCCGGCAGTCACGATGGCTGCCACCGACAGCGCAATGCCGCTGGAGGCCGAGTTCACGACAACGGCCCCTTCCGAGCCAAGCAGACGGGCGATGTACGCTCCCGCTTTGTCCACCAGATCCGCGATCTCCACATACTGCTGTCCGCCCTGCTTCATAGCCTCCATCACCGAATCGGTGGGCGCGGATACGCCGAGAATGCTCATTCTTCCGCTGGCATTAACCACACGCTTCAATCCATATTTAGCCTGTAATGAGTGATCCATTGATAAAGACTCCTTTTGCTTCAATATAGTGATTCACGGTCCGGACATCGCCTTCCGAGTCCTTCAGTTGCTTCTCCCCTGCTTCCAGGGAGAACAAGGTCAGATTCGCCTGACCGCCTACCCGGATCTGCCCAAGCTCCGGCTTGCCGAGCCAATCTGCAGCGCTGCTGGTGACGGCACGGATCACCTCTTCCAGACTGTAGCCGAGATACAGAAATTTCGTCAGTACATCTGCCATACTGTACACCGGACCGTTCAGCCGGTTGCCCCGGTAGATGTCTGTGCTGATTGTATTCAGCGCAATCCCTGCCCGCTTCGCCTGCTCAGCTACCTGGAAGGAGAAGCTTGCCGTGCCATGACCGACATCCAGATGAACGCCCCTTGCGACAGCATCCAGCAGCTCTTGCAGCGGTGTGCCGTCCGCCCGGAACAGATTATTGGCTTTGCCGTTCAGGTAATGGGTAATTACATCGCCCGCCCGCAGCAGCTCCAGCACTTCGGAGATAGCAGGCGGAGCAGAGCCGATATGCACCATGAGCGGAAGCTTCATCTCATCCGACAAGGCCCGTGCCAGCTTAAGCGGCTGCATGCCGCTGTCTTTGACGACACTTTGGCTGATGCGGGCTTTCAGGCCGACGATGAATTCAGGATACGCTGCCGCTGCCGCAAGCACGCAAGTCCGGTCAATCCAGTCCAGCTGTGAGAGCTCATCGGTCCGCGCAAGGCCGATTCTTGAGATATTGAGCAGCGCGAATACCCGGGTATCGGCCAGAAGACTGGCACTGTAAAAAGCCCCGATCCGGTCTGCTCCGCAGCTCCCGGCATCCACCAGTGTCGTCACTCCCTGCTTCACCCCGATCTCATCGATCTGATCGCCGTAGGGGTCAAGCTCCGGCACAGCATGCACATGCAGATCAATCCATCCGCTGGAGCCGTATAACCCGGAGCAGTCCAGCAGTGTCCTGCCTTCCGCCTGCCCCGGCGGGGTAATCGCGGTGATGAGTCCCTCCTGAATGGAGATATCCACCGTCCGGCCGTCCACCAGCCGCAAATTGCGCAGCACGTTCTCTGTGCCCACTCGTCCCATCTCCTTTTTTCAATTACAGATTTACAGGGGAATTACAAAAAATGATTAATGACATGAACTCCATACATCCTTATATTTAACAAGTAGCAACAGCTGTGCCGTCCTTTAATAAAAATATAAAGCTGCTTCACTCCAAAGATTATAATGTTATAATGTTTATAGTAGCACAAATGTAATCCAGAAGAGAACTGCGATTTCTAATCCAAGAGGTTCCATCCAAGATTTCTGGTCCGAATATCTTAACACTGGAGGTACTGCTGCATGTCCAATCCCGCACCCCAGCCATCCTTGCTGAACCGGTTCCGGCTGACCTGGAATCATTTTAAGTCAAGGCTGCTGCTGAAATACGCTTTTTCCTATATCCTCATGTTCCTGATCCCGCTCACCGGCGTTACCATCTTTGTCTATGAAAACGCCGTCAAGGGCCTGCGGGTCGAAATTGAACAATCCAATGTTAATCAGCTGAATCAGGTGAAGAGCACCATCGATAGCCGGATGAATGAGCTTCAGGAGATCGCCGGAAGAATTGCCTATGACAAGCATCTGACTCCTTATATGGTCCGCCATCCCTATTACAGCCTGGAGGCGATTCAGGCACTGGCGAATTACAAGGCCAGCAGCAGCATCGCGGAGGATCTGTTCCTTTACTTCCACGGCGATTCGAATATCTATTCCTACCGTGGGCTGGCTGATCTTCATGTCACCTTCGATACCCTCTATCAGTTTGAGCGCTGGACCCCGGAGGAGCTGTGGCGCGACTTGAACGAGACCCGGCAGCCGCTCGTGCGTCCTGCTGAGAATGTGACTGTCAATTCCCGGATCGAGCCGATGCTCGCCATGCTTGTTCCCGTGAAGCCGAATGACCCGTTCCCTTACGGGACGGTCGTCTATCTGATGAAGGAATCCAATCTTACCGGCGTCATGGATTCGGTTCTGAGCGATTTCTCGGGCAGCAGCTATATCTTCGGCCCCTCCGGCGGGGTGCTGACCGCGAACAGCCATGGTGTTAGCTTTCCCCAGAACGAGCTTCAGACCCTCTCCGCCCTTGAGCCGGGAATTCACAATCTGGACCTGGACGGGGAGCAGTACTCCGTGGTGTCCGTGAAGTCCGAGGAGAATGGCTGGACCTACGTCACCACGATGCCCAGCTTCCAGTTCTTCAGCCGTGTCGCCCATGTCCAGACGCTGATCCTGATTGTCTTCTGTATTACAGTCGTTACCGGTATAGCGGCCGCGCTGCTGCTGGCCAAGCGGCAATACCACCCGATCCGCGATCTGATGGAGTTCGCCAAGCCGAGAGGCAGCAGTAATGAAGCTCCGAAGCTGCGCAATGAATGGGAGTCCATCCGCCAGACGCTGCATGACTACAGTGCCCGGATTGATCTCCAGGAGCCTTTTGTCCGCAACCAGTGTATGCTGCTGCTGCTCAAGCACGGCCAGCCGGATGATCCCGAGATTGAACAGATGATCCTGAGCGCAGGCTTCCGGCATCCGCAGGGACAGGGCCTCTACTTCTCGGCTATCCTGTCCTGGGATGATACAGCGCCGGGCGGCAAGTCCTGGCAGGAACGCCATCTGCTGCAGGAGATGCTCAGCAATATCTGCCTGCCGGGCCCGGATGCGCAGATCTTCGGGATTGAATTCTCGGTCAAGGACCAGTTCGCCCTGATCATCTCCCTTCCAGGGGAGGGAGAACTGCCCGTTCAGAGCCGGATGGAGCAGGTGATTGAAGTGATTCAGGATGTGATCCGTGAACACTCGCAGCTTGCGCTGAGTATCGGTGTCGGTATGGCCTACCGGGACCTGGCCCGGCTGAACCAGTCTTTCATTGAAGCCGCCGCCGCGCTGGAGCACCGGATGATCCGGCGCAGCGGCCAGGTCACCTACTTCGAGCAGCTTGCGGAGCTGAATCCTACCGCTGCCGAGAGCTTCTGGATTCCGCGCAAAACCATGCTGAAGCTGGAGCAGAGTCTGAAGCAGGGCAACGAATCGGTAGCGGCCCAGATGATTGCCGATACCATTGACACGATCAAGGACGAGCCGCTGCAGGTTCATCTGCTGCGGTGTATCTGCTTCGATCTGCTGAATGCTTTTCTGCGCACCGCCTCGGAGCTTGGTATGGATGAGGTGTTCACCAATATGCCGGAGCTGACCTCCTTCGAGACGCTGGAGGAGCTGGAGAGCCGGCTGCTCTCGCTGGCTTCCGCCATTTGTGCGCAGGTGGAGCGGAACACCGAGAATAGCGAGTCTTCCCTGATGGATGACATCCTGGCGTATGTGGACCAGCAGTTCGCAGACTACACCCTAAGCCTGGAACATGTGGCGCTGAAGTTCGCCATCTCGACCTCTTATTTAAGCCGGAGCTTCAAGGAGAAGACCGGCAGCAATTTCTCGCAATATATCTGGCAGCGGCGTGTGGACGAGGTCATCCGGCTGCTGGAGAACACCAGCGCCCCGCTCAAGGAGATTATCGAGCAGGTCGGTTATCTCGACGCGCCGAACTTCATCCGCAAGTTCAAAAAAGAAACCGGTCTGACGCCAGGGCAATACCGCAAGGAACATGCCTTGAAGGGGGCCGCTGCGAAAAGACCGGTTTAAGGCGGGGCTTCCGCCCTGTGGATAGGCTGAATCTGACATTGCGATGTCCAAGCAATTATTTATCCTGTGAATAGTTAATAGCCTGAACCCCTGAAATCTGGTGATCACCCCTATAATCCTGCAACAAATGCAACAGTTCCCGTAGCGGTTTGGCCCGAATCCGCGATTGTTGCACAAAAGGCAGGATTTCACCTTGTTCAGGCCGCTTAGCAGGCAGATTGTTGAATTCTATGCAAGAATCTGCCTGTACACCTGGCTACGTACGAACCGAAGCTGCAAAAAGTGCAACATTTATGTCCTCAATGCCTTATAAAGGAGTTCCCTGGCAGTTGGGAATGAACCCGTCGCCCGCAGGGGAACCGGGACTGGTTGCTCCACTTCATTGCACACTCCACTTCATTTCCTACTCCGATTTCTGAAACTGCCGCCTACTCCGCTTCCTTCAGAATATGCTCCACCAGTTCATCCAGCGGCACCGTGGCGAGCGCAATTGCTGTGTCAGTTACGCCGTAGTAGATATAGAGCAGGCCATCCTTGACCACATTGCCGGTCGGGAAGATGACATTCGGAATCTGGAAGCCGAATTTCTCGTAATACGCCTCCGGCTCCATAATGAAATTATGGGTCCGGGCAATGATCTTCTCCGGCTGCTCCAGATCCAGCAGCATCGCCCCCACGCGGTAGACGATCTCTTCATCTACACCGTGATAGAGCACCAGCCAGCCCTTGTCTGTACGGATTGGAGGCGTAGAGCCGCCGATCTTCCGCGATTCCCAGGCCAGGTTCCCGGCGGTGGCTAGCAGCTTGGGCTCTTCCCAATTCACGAGATCCTCGGAATAGGTAATCCACATGGCGGCTTTCTCCGTTCCGTAAGCCTCGCCCACATATTCTTCGGGGCGGCGGAGCAGCACGAATTTGCCGTTTATTTTCTCAGGGAACAGGATGTTGTCCCGGTCGTTGATGTGGAGCGGCGTGGTGTCCGCCACGAACTCCCAGTCCAGCAGATTGGTTGATTTCAGAATCGAGGAACGGGTCAGCCAGTGGCCCTCCTCTTCCCCCCAGCCGTCCGGGTAGGTCGGAATGGAGCGCTCAGGAACGCCGGCCCCGGTAGGATAATAGCTCATGGCGCAGGGGCGCAGAGCGTAGTTGAGGTAGAAGGTTCCATCGATTTTGACAATACGCGGGTCCTGCACGCTACCGTACGGGAAGCCCAGCATATCCGGCGTAACAATCGGCTCATCCTTCACATGGGTAAAGTTCACGCCGTCCTCGCTCTCTAGGAGGCCGAGATAGTTCTTGCACGGGGTCAGGGAACCGGCTGTACGCTCGATCATATAGAACTTGCCGTTATCGATGATAACCGCAGGATTGAACACGGTAACCTTGCGCCACTCATAGCCGCCCGGGACGACAATCGGATTATTGGGATGTCTTGTAATTTGCATGTCTATTCCTCCTGCGAATGATGTTCGTGGTATAGTTTGAGCGTCTGGACCTCATAAGGTCTGAAGGACAGCGGGATCACACCGCCGGTGGTCTCCACGGAGCCGGTCGTGCTCTCCAGCAGATTGACGCGGCAGGCGCTGATCTCCTCGTCTTTCCAATCCAGCACAGCGGACTCTCTGCTGCCCGCAGCTTCATACAGCCGGATAATCGTGCCGCTGCCGTCCTCTGCCTGCTTAATTGTGTCGAGCATGACATGATGGCTCTGGAAGGCAATCCAGGCATGGGTGCTTGGATATTGGCCGGGATGTGCGGCTTCGCTGACCGCCAGCAACGGCTCATTCAGCTCTGCCGCTTCCCGTACTACATCGGCCTGCCGCCATTCTCCGCTGTGCGGATAGAGCGAATAGGTGAATTCATGCTCACCCTGGTCGGCATTACGGTCCGGCCAGCGCGGGGAACGCAGCAGCGAGAGGCGCAGCACCCCGTCATGGATGTCATAGCCGTATTTGCAGTCGTTCAGCAGGCTGACGCCATAGCCGCCCTCGGACAGATCGGCCCAGCGGTGTCCGCAGACCTCGAATTGCGCCTGCTCCCAGCTGGTATTGCGGTGGGTAGGGCGTTCCAGCGCGCCGAACGGAATCTCATACGTAGCCTTCGCGGCAGCCATATCCACCGGAAAAGCAACCTTCAGCAGCTTATGCTGCTCCCTCCAGCTTACGCTGGTGTGGAAATCCACTCTGCGACTATTCCGGGGCAATACAATCTCCTGCTCAATCTGCGATTCACCGAGCTGCCAACGGAACCTCAGCACGGTCTGCATAGGTCCGTTGCTGACTACCACGCGGTCCAGCAGCCTCGCCTTGCCCGCAGGCTGCTGCTCATAACGCGGGTCTATATCCCAGGCATCCCACAGCGGCGGGGTGTCATGATAGAACTGCAACTGGTTGCCGGTCTGGCCGGGCGGCAGCAGCTCACGGTCTGCGCTTTTGTCCAGCCAGCGGCTGATCTCGCCGTCTTCATTGAACTTCAAGATATAATGATCCGTCTCCCATTGCTCCGGGAAATCGGCTCCTGCGGCTGGATCACCCTGCGGCTCAGGCCGTACTTCGGCTGGCTCCGCAGCCTCCCGCAGCCAGATCGTCCGGCAGCCAAAGGCCGGAATCTTACGGACCTGCACAGCCAGAGTGTAGCTGCCCCCGCCAGCCTCCGTGTTCCAGCATTCGCTCGCAAGCGGCCCGTCTTCATCGAAGGCCTGCATAGCAGCCAGCTCAGGACCGCCCTCCAGCCGGAGCAGCTCCGTCCGCTCCCAGCCCAGGCTGTTGAAGACCACATAGGGACGGCCCTCGCCCGATGTATTCACCTCAGCCGCCAGAGCATGCAGGGAGCGGTCCAGCACCTGCCCGCCCAGACGGAAGATCTCGGCGTATTCCTCCCGCGAGGTCGTATACACCTCAGGGATTGAAGTCCCCGGAATGATGTCATGGAACTGGTTGAGCAGCAGCAGCTTCCAGCCTTCGGCCAGCTCCCCGGAGGGCAGCAGACGCTGCAATTCAGGCTGATCAGGCTGATCCGGCTGATCCAACTCCAGCACACCGTCCTTTTGCGCCAGCACGCTCCAGATCTCCGCCTGCCGGTATAGGATCTCCGCTTTGCGGTTGCTGCGCTTATTGAAGGCATGGGTCGTGAAGGTCCCCCGGTGAAGCTCCAGATAGAGATCGCCGTGCCATGCCGGAAGCTCCGGCTGGCGCGCACCAATCTCCGAGAAGAATGCCTCTGCCGTTGAGAATGTGCTGACCGGCTGGCCCAGGGCGAGCTCGGTGCGGCTCACATATTCCAGCATCTCGTGGGTGACTCCGCCACCGCCGTCGCCGTGGCCGTAGAGCAGCATAAGCTCATCATGCTCTTCCTTCTGGGCGTTGGCCTGCCAGTGCTCCTGCACATCCTTCGGATGCGCATGCTCGTTCACCCCGTGGTTCTGATAGGCTACAATCTTCGTCCCGTCAATGCCGACCCAGTGGAACAAGGTATGCGGGAAGGGGTTGGTATCATTCCAGCCCAGCTTGGTGGTCATGAAATAATTGATGCCCGCCTGCTTCAGCAGCTGCGGCAGGGAGGCGCAATAGCCGAAGGTATCCGGCAGCCATTCAATCGCGGAATGCTTGCCGAATTCCTTCATATAGAAGTCCTGGCCGTACAGCATCTGCCGGACCAGCGACTCCCCGCCGGGAATGTTCAGATCCGGCTCTACCCACATGCCGCCGACCAGCTCCCACCGGCCCTCGGCAATCCGCTCCTTGATCCGCTCGTATAGCTGCGGATAATGCGCCTTGGCGAAGGCATACAGCTGGGGCTGGCTCTGCGAGTACCGGAATTCCGGGTACATGTCCATCAGGGTGCAGACGGTGGAGAAGGTCCGGCTGACCTTGCGCACCGTCTCCCGGACCGGCCACAGCCAGGCCACATCAATATGGGACTGGCCGACCATATGCATCGTTCCCGGGTGCAGTCCCGCAGACCGTTCCGCCGCCGCAGCAGACCGTAACTGCTGTTCCGCCGCAGTGACGGCACCGTCGTCCAGGAGCAGCTCCTCCTTCAGATAGAGCGTGTCCATCACCCGCTCCAGCGTCTTAAGGCTGCGGATGCGGCGCATGTCGCCCTCCGGCAGCAGGAGGGCTGCTTCGTGTACGATTCGCACCGTATACAGCAGGCTGTATACCGGACGATTGACGCGCACAAGCTTCATTTCAATGCCTGTCAGCGGCGGCTTAATCACCGCCTGCCGGTTCAGCGGGTCCTCCGGCTCAGGCACCGGATCATACAGCTCGATATCCAGCTTGAGGCGTTCACCCGGAGCATAAGATGGCAGCGGAATGAACCAGTGATTGCTGTCCAGCCCATGATAGGGCGCTCCGTCCAGCTTCAGCAATCCTTCCCCGCGTCCCAGATAGAGCAGCGCCGCTTCTTCATGCGCCCAGCCTTCCGGAACCGTGATCTCCCGTTGAAGGAAATACGTAGTGCCATACCCGCCATCCAGCCGGGAAACGTTGTATTGCTGGTGTAGCTCCTCCTCATGCTCATAGCAGCCCGGAGTGAGGTAACGGGATTTGCGCATCGTCCATTCCGCAAGCTCTATCTTCTCAGCCCACTGCCGCTTGGCCAGCCATCCGGTGAACCGCTCTATTCGCTTCATGGCTTAGCCCTCCTCTCTGACCTGGAGCGGCGCGCTCAGATACTCTGCGGAGTGAGGGCCTGCCATCACCGCGAATTCTCCCGGCTCGACGATCCGCGTCAGATCCGCTGATACATATTCCAGCTCCTCCCGGCCTACACGGAACGTTACCGTCTGCGTGTCTCCCGGCTGAAGGCTGATTTTGCGGAAGCCCTTCAGCTGCTTCTCGGGCCGGGTAATGGAGGAGACCAAGTCGGAAATATACAACTGGACCACCTCGCTGCCCGCCCGGTCACCCCTATTAGTCACATCCACGGAGACAAGCGCTTCTTCATCCGCAGAGATTACAGGAGGTTCCACCTTCAGGTTGCTGTACCCAAATTCAGTGAAGCTAAGACCATAGCCGAAGGGGTATTCGGCGTGGAAATCCGTCTCCAGATACCGTTTGCCTCTTGTCCGGCGCTTGTAGTAATACACGGGAAGCTGGCCTACATGCTTCGGAATGCTGATCGTCAGCCGCCCCGAAGGATTCACCTCGCCGAACAGGATATCGGCAATCGCATGTCCGCCCTCCTGCCCCGGGTACCACGCTTCCAGAATGGCGTCAGCATGTTCTACAATCCAAGGCTCTGCAATTGGACGGCCATTGATATAGACCACAATCAGCGGCTTGCCCAGCTTATGAATCTCTTGCGCCAGCTCCAGTTGCACGCCCATCAGATTCAGCGTAGCCCGGTCGATACCTTCGCCGCATTCCATGTCACTCCAGGAATGCTCGGTCACAACAGAAGCACCGGTGAGCAGATCAATCGTTCCCTCACCGAAGTCTCTGGCGCTGGAGCCGCCGATCGCCAGCACCACCGCATCGGCTTCGGCCGCACAGGCGAGTGCATGGTCGAAGCCTTCCCGCGAATCGCCCTTGATCCGGCAGCCGGGTGCATACAGGACCTTATCCGCTTCGCCGCCCAGCGCCTGCCGGATGCCGTCCAGCACGGTGACAATCGCGCCTGCGGGCTGCGGCGAGGTGTAGTCGCCAAGCTGGTTGTACGGCGCATCCGCATTGGGACCGATCACGGCAAGCTTACGGATCTCCTTGCTTAGCGGCAGCGCTGCATTCTCATTCTTCAGCATAATGATGCTCTCACGGGCGATCCGCCGCGCCAGCTCCCGGTGCTCCGGCTTGCCGATGATGCTCTCCGCCTGCTCAGGATCAGCATAGGGACGGTCGAACAGCCCAAGCTTGAACTTCAGCTCCAGAATCCGCGCTGCCGCGCGGTCCAGATCGGATTCCTGCAGCCGCCCATGCGTGATAGCAACCGCGATATGCTGCTCGAACATCTCGCCCGACATCTCCATATCGATGCCGGCCAGCAGTGCCTGGGCTACAGCCGTTTCTCCGCTATCTGCGGTGTTATGACCATTCGTCAGCATGCCCAGCGCTCCGCAGTCCGTGATCACGAACCCTTCGAAGCCCCACTGCTCCCGCAATACATCCTGCAAAAGATAACGGTTCGTCGTACAAGGTACGCCGTCAATCTCGTTATAAGCTGTCATAATGGACAGCGCTCCGGCCTCCACCGCCTTACGGAACGGCAGCAGATCGACCTCATGCAGCTCGCGCAGTCCCATATGCACGGGTGCGGAGTTGCGCCCGCCCTCCGAGCTGCCATAGGCGGCGAAGTGCTTCAAGGTGGCCAGCACGGAATCCTCCGCGTCCAGCCGTTCTCCCTGCAAGCCCTTCACTGCTTCTACGCCCATCGCCGCAATCAGGAACGGATCTTCGCCGAAGGTCTCCTCCGTCCGGCCCCAACGCGGATCACGCACCACATCAAGCACCGGCGAGTAGGTCGCTGCTCCGCCCTGGCTGCGGGTCTCAAGCGCCACCACCCGGCACATCTCCCGGTACAGCTCCGGGTTCCACATGCTGCCCAGCGCAAGCGGAACCGGAAATACAGTGGCGCCTATCGCCATGTGTCCGTGGGAGCATTCTTCCCCGAACAGAATAGGAATACCAAGCCGGCTCTCCTTCATCGCATAAGCCTGAATGGCATTAACGGCCTCCGCCCCCTCCTTCGGGGACAGGCCGGTCTTCAGCGTGACCCCGGTCCACGGGTCGGCACGCAGCGTCCCATACAGGGAGCCGACGCCTCCGGCAGCAACCTGGCGCTTGAAGGCCTCGGTCATGCCTGTGGTTCCGTCCGCTTGCTTCTCATAGCACTGCCAGCCGAAAGGCTGGACTAATTGTCCAGCCTTCTCTCCAAGTGTCATGCGCTGCAGCAGGTCCTGCACCCGATCTTCCACAGGCCGTGCTTTATCCTTATAGATCATTTTTACAGCACCTTTCTGCATTAGTCATTCGTGCCGCTCACTCTCGGCACTTCAGAGGATGATATTTCAAAGAAGATGGATAGCGCCTGCAGGAATTAGTTGCTTTTCCAGCGGTCATACGCAGCCTGGTTAATCTCGGCCACACGCTCTCCGCCCATCTTCTTGACAGTTGCCACATAGTTATCCCAGCCGGTCAGCGGTTCGGCTCCGGTAATGAACTTCGCTTCCATCTGCTTGACATAAGTGCTCAGGTCCGAATTCAGACTGCTGATTTCCGTCTGCTCTTCCACCGTTAGGAACAGGGCCGGGAACGGAATCCGTGCGCCCCGATCCAGCAACTTCTGCTTGGTCTCCTGCTCGACCCAGAGGTCAAAGTCCGTCTTCAGCCCCTTATTGATGTCATCCATGGACAGGGTTGGTGCAGGAATGCCATAGTTCGGCGTCAAGGTAGCCCGGAAATCTTCCATTTCCTTACCGTCCGGTACAGGCAGGTATTGCTTCACACGGTTGTCTTTGTCGGTGTACTCCCAGAGCGTTCCCTCCGGTCCTTTATTGAAGAACAGAGCGCCTTCATAGGAATAGAGGTAATCTACCCAGCGGAGCGAGGCTTCCGGTGCAGGATTGCTGTTCGTGATGGCAAAAGCGCCTGTCGTAATCCCTCTGTTCTTGGCAATCGCCGGAGCGGCCACCGATTCACTGCGTACAGGAGCGAACATCGGATCTGCCGTGGACGGCTCTCCGCCCTTAGTCATATAGGCATGCCAGTCGGAAAAGAGCGCCACGCGGTTATTCTGCGCCTTGGCCTTCTTCTGCTCCGCCGTCTGCGAGAAGCTCTCATGATCCAGCAGCTCCTCAGACCACAGGCGGTTCATATACGTCAGGTACTCCTTATAGCCCTCTTCAAGCGGGGTATAGTGTACCTTGTCTGCATCGTCTACATAGATCTCTTCTTCATAGACGCCGAAGGCGCCCAGCAGCCAGGTGCGGATATCACGCAGGTTCGCGGCCGTTGTCGTCACCGAAGAGATCGGAATTTCATCGGCGGTTCCGTTGCCGTTCGGATCTTCCTCCTTCACCCGCTTCAGGTAGGTGTACAGCTCCTCTGTCGTTTCAGGCAGTTTATCGATGTTCAGGGCCTTCAGGAAGTCCCCGTTATACCACATGGGGTTGCGGTACCAGTGCTGGCTCATTTCCACCACTGGCAGGGAGTAGATATGACCGTCCGGGGCGGTGATCGACTTGCGGACATCCGGGTTCTCCGCAAGCAAAGCCTTGAAGTTCGGGGCATACTCTTCGATCAGGTCTTCAAGGGGGATCAGAATCCCCTGTTCTCCGTAATTCATCTGCTCGGCCGTCGTCAGACCGGCAGCATAGAAGATATCCGGGTAATCGCCGCTGGCGAACACCAGATTCTTTTTGGTCTCGAAGCTGTCCTTCGGCGCATTTTTATATTCCATCGTAATACCGGTCTTCTCCTTCATCTGCTGGAGCACCGGCATGTTCTCCCAGTTCTGAATGCCCACATCCGGCGCCATCAGCGTCAGGGTTACGGGTTCGCTGACAATCGGGAAGCCCTCCTTGTTCACCGTGGCCTCCCCGGTACTCTTATTCGCAGTGCCTTCATTAGAGCTCCCGCAGCCTGCCAGCAGTCCAAGAATTACAGCCGAAGACAGCAGAATCTTCCATGGTTTACGTGTGATCTGCATTAATAATTCCTCCCTTAGGTTCATTACATTTTAACCTTTTAACCTTTAACAGAGCCAATCATGACCCCTTGGACAAAATAACGCTGCAGGAACGGGTAGACCGCCACAATCGGCAGTGTCGAGACGACGATGACGCCATATTTGACCAGCGATGCTGTTTCTGCCTTATTATTCATGGCCATAGCTACCTCGCCGTTGATCGCAGCGCCTGTGGTCTCAGCCGACATTTCCTGCAGGACCAGGATCTGGCGCAGCACCATCTGCAGCGGATACTTGGCTTCATCGTTCAAGTAGATCAAGGACGGGAAATAGCTGTTCCAGTGTCCAACCCCGTAGAACAGGGCCATCACGGCGATAATCGGCGCGGACAGCGGCAGGATAATGCGGATAAACAGCTTCAGATTCGTACAGCCGTCGATGTGGGCCGCTTCTTGTAATTCTTTTGGAATCGTGGACTGGAAAAAGGTGCGGGCGACCACGATGTTCCACACCGATGCAGCCACCGGCAGAATCAACGCTCCCATGCTGTTAATGAGGCCCAGGTTCTTAACCATCAGATACGTCGGCACCAGCCCGCCGCTGAAGAACATTGTGAATAGAATGAGGCCCATGAACAGCTGGCGTCCGACAAAATCAGACCGGCTCAGCGCATATGCAGCAGGCAGCGTAACCGCCAGATTAAGCAGAGTGCCCACCGCTGTGTAGATGATGGTATTGAGATATCCGTTCCAGATCTTCGGGTTCTCGAACACCAGCTTGTAGCCGTCCAGCGTCACATTCTTCGGGAACAGCCACATGGCGCCCGAATTGACATCCTGCGGCGAGCTGATGGACGCGCTGAGGATGTAGATCAGCGGATAGAGGACCACTACCAGCGCAAGGCACAGATAGATGTAGGTGCTGATCAGAAACAGCTTATCTCCCCTGGATTCTTTCATGGCAGTAATCAAAGACTTCAACTCCTTTCTACCAGAGGCTGTTCTCACTGGTGCGTTTGGCAATCCGGTTCACGGTAACGAGCAGTATTACATTGACCACCGAGTTGAACAATCCGACAGCCGTCGAGAAGCTGTATTGGGCGTTCACCAGACCGGCCCGGTAGACATAGGTGGATATGACATCGGAGGCTTCCATGTTGAGCGAATTCTGCAGCAGCAGGATTTTCTCGAAGCCCAGGCCCAAAATGTTACCCATGTTCAGAATCAGCATGATCGTAATCGTGGGTATAATGGTCGGCAGGTTGATATGCAGCACCCGCTTGATCCGGCTGGCTCCATCCACAATGGCCGCTTCATGCAGCTGGGGATCTACGCCGGACAGGGCCGCGAGATAGATGATCGTCCCCCACCCGGTGCTCTGCCAGACGCCCGAGAAGACGTACACCGTCTTGAACCAGGCAGGATCGGTCAGAAATTGCGCCGGCTGGAAGCCCAGGAATTCAATGAACCGGATAATCACTCCGCTGGAGGGCGACAGGAAGGTAATAATCATCCCCGCCATGACGACCACTGAAATGAAATGCGGCGCATAGGTAACCGTCTGGACCGACTTCTTGAACGGGCCGTTGCGGACCTCATTGAAGGCCAGGGCCAGAATGATCGGCAGCGGAAACCCGATGGCAAGCTCATAGAAGCTGATGCTGAACGTGTTCCACAGCAGATCCCAGAAGAAATAAGAATTGAAGAACCGTTCGAAATGGTCGAAGCCTACCCAGTCGCTGCCCGTAATGCCTTTGGAGGGTACGAAGTTCTTGAAGGCAATTTGAATGCCGTACATCGGACCATAATGAAAGATGAAGAAATACAGTAACGCGGGAAGCATGAACAGATAGAGCTCCCAATTCTGCCAGATTCTTTTGCCAAGGGACTTGTTCCCCTTCATTCTCCCACTCCTCTCTATGTTAGTTTTCATTACACATGAATCTGTATCCGCTTCGCATTCTTGCTATGGCCTTTCCTGCTAACGCTTACATCCCAAATTGTAGAGAAACTAAGCTGACACCGTAAATATGTAGGTTGTGCATTGTCATGTTAAAAGAGTGTAAAACCGCGCTGTTACGGGGCTTATGGGCTGAATAACTTCGATAGGCCGCCGCTGGCTGACTGCCGTAAATGTGTGAATTATGAACCCTCCTCCCCCCTGCAAAAGTTACATATTGTGATCCCCCGGCAGGTATGCAAACATTTGCTACGAATGCCGACACTACAACACCCGACTGAAGATATAGGAGGTTTCTGTCATGACCCGTACAACTGCCCACCTGATTTCACACACCCATTGGGACCGGGAATGGTATATGCCTTACGAGCGTCACCATGTGCTGCTGGCGAAGCTGATGAACGAACTGCTGGAGACGCTGGAGCAGGACACGCGCTACCGGTACTTCCACCTGGACGGACAGACCATTATTATTGAAGATTATCTGCAGGTTCATCCTGAGCGGAGAGAGCAGCTGGAGCGCTTCATCCGCGAAGGCCGGATTGTCATCGGCCCCTGGTATGTGCTACAGGATGAATTCCTGACCAGCTCCGAGGCCAATGTGCGCAATCTGCTGATCGGCCACCAGGACGCAGCGAAATATGGCGTCATCTCGAAGCTCGGCTACTTCCCCGATTCCTTCGGCAATATGGGCCAAGCCCCCCAGCTACTCAAGCAAGCTGACATTGAGACTGCGGTGTTCGGCCGCGGCGTGAAGCCGACGGGCTTCGATAATATGGTCGGTGAGCTGAACAGCACCAGCTATGAGTCGCCCTACTCCGAGATGTACTGGGAATCCCCCGACGGCTCGTCCGTGCTTGGACTGCTGTTTGCGAACTGGTACAGCAACGGCAAAGAGGTGCCCGTAGATGCAGGGGAAGCCAAGGTTTTCTGGGACAAAAAGCTCGCGGATGCCGGCAAATACGCTTCTACCCCGGAGCTGCTGTTCATGAACGGCTGTGATCATCAGCCGGTGCAGCGTGATCTCGCAGATGCGCTGGAGACGGCCCGGAAGCTGTACCCGGACACGGACTTCGTCCACTCCAGCTTCGAGGAATACCTGAAGGCGCTGGCGCCTTCGCTGCCCGAGGATCTGGTCACCGTGCATGGCGAGCTGCGCAGCCAGCATACGGACGGCTGGGGGACGCTGGTGAATACCGCTTCCGCCCGCGTCTACCTGAAGCAGCTGAACCAGCAGGGTCAGACGCTGCTGGAGAAGGGCGCTGAGCCGCTGGCGGCACTCGCTTATCTGGTGAGCGGGCAGGCTTATCCTCATGCCCTGCTGACTTACGCCTGGAAGACGCTGATGCAGAACCACCCGCATGATAGCATCTGCGGCTGCAGTGTGGATGAGGTCCACCGCGAGATGATCAGCCGCTTCGAGAAAAGCCGCCATGTAGGCGAAGCTATTATTGAAGAGAGTCTGAGAGCGGTATCCGCACAGATCGGAACCCGGAATGTAGCCGCCTGGGGCGAATCTGCGCTGCCGGTGACGGTCTTCAATACAACCGGCTGGGAACGCAGCGGAACAGTAAGCGTGGAGGTAATCTTCGCCAAGCGTTATTTCAAGGAAGGGCCGAACCCTGCGGCGATTGCCGAAGCGCTGGATCAGCTTCCGCTTGATCTGGAGGGCGGTCGGCTAGTGGACTCCGAAGGGCAGATCGTGGCTTGCCGGGCGGAGGATCTGGGCACCCGGTTCGGCTATGAGCTGCCGGACGACCAGTTCCGCAAGCCTTATATGGCCCGGATGGTCCGGCTGACCTTCGAGGCTGCGCAGGTGCCGCCGTTAGGCTACAGCACCTACGCCTGGGTGAAGCCAGCGGGTGGGTCCGCCGGGGCTCCTGCTGAGGGTCCGCTTAAGCTGCTGGAACGTGGGATGGAGAATGAATTCCTGGCTGTCCACATCCGGGAGGATGGGTCTTACGATGTGACGGACAAGCGCACCGGCAAGGTCTTCGCTGCGCTGGGTGTCTATGAGAACTGCGGCGATATCGGCAATGAATATGTGTTCCGCCAGCCCGAGGGCGATGCTGCACTGACGACCAAGGGCCTCGCCGCCCGGATCTCGCTGGCCGAGCACGAGCCTTACCGCATCACGTATGAAATCGTGCACGAATGGGCTATTCCTGCCTCCGCAGATGCTTCGTTCGAGGACGAGAAGCGCAGAATGGTGCCGTTCCGGCAGCGCAAGGCCGGGCGCTCCGCTGAGCAGGTACCGCTGCGGATTGTGACCCGGATTAGCCTGGAGGCTAACGGGACCGGCATTCAGGTCTCTGCCTCGTTCAATAATCAGGCCAAGGATCACCGGCTGCGCGTGCTTGTCCCTACCGGGCTGGCGGCGTCCACCCTTCTGGCTGATTCCATCTTCGAAGCCGCTGAGCGCGGGATTGAGCCAGCAGCGGACTGGATCAATCCAAGCAATGCCCAGCACCAGCAGGCTTACGTCAGCGTGTCGGACGGCAGCGCCGGCCTGCTGGTAGCCAACCAAGGGCTGAATGAATATGAGGTGCTGCGGGACGGCAGCAATACCATTGCTGTCACCCTGCTGCGCAGCGTATCAGAGCTGGGTGACTGGGGCGTGTTCCCTACACCAGAAGCCCAGTGCCTCGGTGAGCAGACTGTGGAATTCGCGGTCCGTCCCTTCGCCGGGGACGCGGATTGGACGGAGGCCTGCGCGTGGGCCTACCAGTACCAGGTGCCTTGGTTCACCGTTCAGACCGGCTGGCAGGAGGGTTCCCTCCCTGCGGTCTATCAGCCGCTGGAATGGCAGGGCCGCACCCTGGCGCTGTCCGCCTTCAAAATGTCCGCAGACCATGAGGACATCATTCTGCGCTGGTACAATCTGGCGGGAGCAGAGCAGGAGCTCGCGCTTACGCCGCATTTTCCCGTGGAGGCTGTCCATGCCAGTGATATTCTGGAACGGCGGAAGCACCAGGAAGTCTTAGATGAAGGAATACTCCGCAGCTCCATCGGCAAAGCCCAAATTGTCACCTATGCTCTGCAAATAGCACAACCCTAAATCCACTATGCCTGAGGAGGAATTATACTATGAACCTGCCAGCTTCCATTACCACCTATCTGAATGAGGCCGATGAACGGCTTGCCCACCACCCGAAACTGCAGCAGTTGTTCCGCAACTGCTTCCCGAACACGCTGGAGACCACGACCAAGCTGCTGGAAGACGGCACGACCTTCGTGTTCACCGGCGATATCCCGGCCATGTGGCTGCGCGATTCGACGGAGCAGGTGCGGCACTATATTCCTTTTGCCAAAAACGACCCTGAATTGCAGCGGATTCTCCGCGGCCTGATTGCCCGCCAGATGTTCTATGTGAATATTGATCCGTACACCAATGCCTTCAACGAGACGGCAAGCGACAAGCATTACCGCGATACGGACGACTGTAACTTGAACCCGTGGATGTGGGAGCGCAAATATGAGCTGGACTCCCTCTGCTTCGTCGTTCAACTGGCTTATATGTACTGGAAGGAAGCGGAGCAGACCGATATCTTCGATGCCGCCTGCTACCAGGCGCTGACCTCCATCGTGAACACGATCGAGACCGAGCAGCATCACGGGGAGAAGTCCCCTTACCATTTCATCCGCCAGACGCTTCAGGATACGGAGACACTGCATAATAACGGACGCGGAATGCCGGTCAACTACACCGGGATGAGCTGGTCGGGCTTCCGCCCGAGCGATGACAGCTGCGAATTCGGCTACAATATTCCCTCGAATATGTTCGCTGTGGTCATTCTGGGGTATATCGGCGAGATGGCAAGCAAGGTCTACCAGGATGAGCGGCTGGCGGCGAGAGCGGCGAAGCTGCGCAAGGAGATCGACTTCGGTATCCGCACCTACGGCATCGTGACTCATCCGAAATACGGCAGAATCTATGCCTATGAGACGGACGGCTACGGCAATTACTCGCTGATGGATGATGCCGGTACGCCGGGGCTGATCTCCATTCCTTATATTGGTTATGTGGGCGTGGAGGATGAGATTTATCAGAACACCCGCCGGTTCGCGCTAAGCTTCGATAACCCCTTCTATTTCGAGGGCAGGCACGCCAAGGGCATCGGCAGTCCGCATACCCCGGGCGGTTACGTCTGGCATATGGCGCTGTCCATGCAGGCGCTGACGGCGGATAACGATGAGGAGGTCAAGGAGCTGATCGATATGCTGATCCGCACCGATGCCGATACCGGCTACATGCACGAAGGCTTCCACCCGGATAACCCGGCCGACTTCTCGCGCGAGTGGTTCGCCTGGTCCAACAGCCTGTTCGCTACGCTGATCGGCAAGGCGATGGATAAGGGGCTCGTCTAGTCCAGGGAAGCCTATTCAGCTCATTTTTCAGATATCCAGACAACTATTCCTATACAAAAACGGCTACGGCCTCCTTGATTTCAAGGGGCCGTAGCCGTTTTTGTGATAAAGCTGGCAATTTAGCCCGCGTCCAGCGGATTGAGGTGCACTAATACCCTTCATTTTCAATTTTGGCTCACGTCTGGCGATATCAGGTGCACTAATACCCTTCATTTCCACTTTTGGCTCACGTCCAGCGATATCAGGTGCATTAATACCCTTCATTTTCAATTTTGGCTCGCGAGCGCGGAATTCAGGTGCATTAATACCCTTCATTTCCACTTTTGGCCCGCGTGCGCGGAATTCAGGTGCACTAATACCCTTCATTTCCACTTTTGGCCCGCATCCGCGGAATTCAGGTGCATTAATACCCTTCATTTTCACTTTTGGCTCACGTCCGGCGAATTCAAAGGGATTTATCCCTCTCCTCCCACCATTTAGCCCACTTCCGGCGAATTCAGAGGGATTTATCCCCCTGAATCTCCACTCAGCCCGCGTCCGGTAGCCCATCCTCATACTCATCTTATCTACGCCAGACAGTTCTCCTTACTCCTTTACACATAACAAACGGCTGCGTCCTCCTTGAACTCAAGGAGGACGCAGCCGTCTACAGGTTAACCAATCTTCTATTTAGTAGCCGCTCTGGCTCTGTTCGCCTTTGGCAATCGCCACACCGCCGCTTGTCCCGATCCGGCTGGCGCCTGCGCCGATCATTACGAGCGCGTCTTCCGCGCTGCGTACACCGCCGGAGGCCTTCACGCCGATCTCAGAGCCGACCGTTGCCCGCATCAGGGCGATATCTTCCTTCGTTGCCCCACCGGTAGAGAAGCCGGTCGAGGTCTTCACGTAGTCTGCGCCAGCTTCTACAGCAAGCTTGCAGGCACGGACCTTCTCCTCTTCCGTAAGCAGGCAGGCCTCAATAATGACCTTGGTCAGCGCTTTGCCGCGCGCGGCTTCGACCACTGCGACCATATCGCGCTTCACCAGCTCGTCATTGCCGTCCTTCAGTGCGCCGATATTAATGACCATATCCACCTCACCGGCACCGTTCGCAATGGCATCCTTCGTCTCAAAAGCCTTAGCCTCAGGAGTCGATGCCCCCAGCGGGAAGCCGATTACTGTACATACCTTCACTTCCGGTGTATCCTTCAGTACGGCATGCGCCGTGGCCACCCAGGCCGGATTCACGCACACAGAGGCGAATTTATAGGCTTTGGCCTCTTCGGCAAGCTTGATAATATCGTCTTTCCGGGCATCCGCCTTCAGCAGCGTATGATCAATAATCCCGGATATTGTAGTTTCACTCATGTTCAATTCCTCCATATAATCGGTAATAGATGTTCACATCCCTTGTAATCATACCAATAGTTGGACGCTTTTGAAAGCTGGAGGGCATAACATCTGCTAAACCTGTATCCACTCCGGGCAGTATAGATCACACCCACCGACCCCTAGCCCTATACATTCACCTGCCGGATGGCCTCCCGCAGATCGCCCGTACTCGCGCTGACGCTCAGCGAAGCCTCGTAGACTTCTTTGATTCGCGCCAATTGCAGATCGGTCAGCTCACGGATCTCCCGGGTCTGCTCTGAGACCTCTCCGGCAATATCGGCCATGCTGCCCACCACTGCCGCAACCTCTTCCGAGCCGGCGGAGAGCTGCTCCGCTGTCGCCGACACATCAATGATCTGTCCGGCCACCTCACGGAAGGCGCTGGAGGCCTCCAGCAGAGCAGCCTCCGCTTCGGCTGACATCCGCACCCCTTCCTTCACTTCAGCGGACGCTTCCGTCATCTGTACCTCGATGCTTGCCGAAGCCTGGCTGATATGCAGCAGCAGCTCGGCCACCCGCTCAGCCGAGGCTGCGGAGCCTTCCGCCAGCTTGCGTACTTCACCGGCTACGACCGTGAAGCCTCGGCCGTGCTCCCCCGCATGCGCCGCCTCAATCGAGGCATTCAGCGCCAGCAGCTTCGTCTGATCCGCAGACTGCCTGATCGCAGCCAGCGCGCCTTCAATCTCATCCGTGTACCCTTGCAGCCGCAGCACAATATCCAGGGTCTCCCCGGTGGATAAGGAGATCGACTTCATCTGCTGATTAGTATGGTTCATGGCCGTCTGGGACGCCTCTGCAATGTCCAGCGCCTTGACTGCGAATTCCGAGACCGCAGCCGAGGCCTCCGAGATGCGCGAGATGCCCAGCGCCATCTCATCCATAGCCACAGCGCTGCTCTGTGCGCCTTCCGTCTGCGAGTTAGCCCCGGCATGGATATCGCTGATTCTGCCGCTCACCGTCTCACTCATCTTCAGCACATCGTCGGCATTCCTGGCGAAGGTCTCGGAGGAGCCGTAGAGACTGTCGGATGCGTGAGACACTCCGGATACCATCCCTTTCACTCTGGCATTCAGGTCCCCTGACATCTGGAGCATCGCCTGATAAGCCCTGCCAATCTCATCCCGGGAGGTGACCGGACGGGCATGCAGGATACGGGCTGCCCCGGCGAGATCCCCTTCGGCCATCGTGCCCGCGCTCTCTGTAATCGTCACCAGCGGACGCAAGGACCGGGAGACGAACCAGGCCAGCACTGCGAGTGCGCCCAGAGACAGCGCTAGAATAATACTATAGAGCGGCAGGCTCTCAATCAGGACATCACGGGTCAGCGTACTCAGCACAGCAACATCCGTATCAATGCCCAGCGCCCCGACCAGCTTCCCAGCGGTGTCCTTCATAGGAACGAATGCCGAGATATAATCCCCGTATTCGGGATTGCTGATCAGCGGCGTGCTGGCATTCTCTCCGGCAAGCACAGCCGTAACTGCGGCCGCTGGCATATCGGTAGTCTCATTAATCCCCGAAGCCAGCGGGTCTCCCTCCGGCCTGCCGTCAATCATCAGCTGCGGCTGGCGGGCATCATCAATCCGCACAAAATATACATAACGGGCACCAATCGACTTCCGGAACAGATCCAGTTCATGGCGGAGCGACCAATACAGGTCCGACTCCTGCGGATCGGCCAGGAATTCGCTGTAGCGGCCGGCATCAATCTGCGTCACATAATGGCTGGCAATACTCATGTTGTAGCTGCTGATCGTCCCTTTGACCGCTGATCCGGTGTTCACCCACTGAATGGCGGCATTGCCTGCTGTAATGCAGAGAATCACTAAAGTCATAACACAGAGAATACGGGCAATCAGCCTGGTTCGGATAAAAGAAAACATGGAGGCCTTCCCTTTCGCGCATAACAATTGCGTAGTTATAGTAGGGCCATCCGAAGATGCAATGACAAATGTCCCTCTACCGGAAAATTTCGACAAACTTTTCAAAAACCCTTTTCCAAAGACGGCGTGGACTATTAAAATTTGTAGGATGAGTTCTTTACATTATTATATTGTCAAAAAAAGGCTGCTTCTGAAGCCCAATCGCTCCAAAAACAGCCTTCTGTCCTTGATCTCTCAATGGCCGCCCGAAGGCGACAATCCAACCCGCTGCACCAGCCGGGCACTTTCTTCATTTAGACCCGTGAGAGTGACCTTAGTACCCAGTGCCGCGTATTTATCCATCGTCTTGGCAATAGCCCCCACCGCCGACTGATCCCATACATGGGAACGGCTGAAGTCGATAATCACCTGTGCCGGATCACTGTCGTACATGAATTCATTCACGAAATGGCTTGTTGTTCCGAAGAACAGCTGGCCCGATACTCGATAAGTCGTTACAGATGCCGTAGTATGAACACTCAGCTGGATGGAAGCGATTTTCCAGGCAAAAGATAAGGCACTCAGCAGCACGCCGAACAGCACGCCGATCGACAGATTATCGGTAGCTACTACTGTAACCACAGTGACCACCATGACCAGGGCATCGCTTAGCGGAACTCTCCGCAAGGAGGTCAGGGACTTCCATTCAAAGGTGCTGACGCAGACCATAATCATTACACCGACCAGCGCACCCATAGGAATCTGCTTAACAACATCACCCAGCACAAGAATCAGGAACAGCAGGAATATCCCGGAGACAAAAGTGGATAAGCGTGTCCGTCCGCCCGATTTCATATTGACCATCGACTGGCCGATCATCGCGCAGCCTGCCATGCCTCCGAAGAAGCCGGTCACGATGTTGGCCAGCCCCTGCCCCTTCGCTTCCCGGTTCTTGTCGCTGCCGGTGCCCGTGATATCATCAATCAGCGTGGCTGTCATCAGCGATTCCAGTAATCCGACGACCGCGAGTGAGAGCGAATACGGCAGAATAATCAGCAGCGTATCCAGCGTCAAGGGAAGGCTTGGCAGATGAAATACCGGCAGCGCTGAGGTAATAGTCCCCATATCACCCACGGTTCTTACATCCAGATGCAGCACAATGCTCAGTACCGAGACTACGGCAATGGCGACCAGCGCCGACGGCACCGCCTTGGTGAGCCGGGGAACCGTATAGATGATGACCAGCGTAAGTGCCACTAGTGTGTACATGATCCAGCCCTGCCCTTCAAAATGCACCAGCTGAGCCATAAAGATCAGAATCGCCAGCGCATTGACAAAGCCGGTCATGACCGGCTGCGGCAGGAAGGTGATGAACCGGCCCAGCTTCAGCAGTCCCATCACAATCTGCAGGATGCCTGCCAGCACCGTAGCCGCGAACAGATACTCAATGCCGTGCGACAGCACCAGGCTGCCGACCAAGAGTGCCATCGCTCCTGTCGCCGCCGAAATCATACCCGGCCGCCCGCCGGCGAAGGCCGTTACAATAGCGATACAGAAAGATGCGTACAATCCAACCATAGGGCTCACACCAGCAAGGATGGAGAAAGCAATCGCTTCAGGAATTAAGGCAATAGCCACGGTCATGCCCGATAAAATATCACTCCGTGTGTTGGAGAACCAACCGTTGTTGTATGAGACGACTTGCTTCAAAATTTCAGTTCCTCCTAGTACGTGAATTCACCCTGTTCAATTTAACGGTATAATCCCGAAGCCTTCACTTCATTGAAGAAGGTGTTGAACTCCTCAATATTAAGCTGCTGCGCCGCATCGGACAAGGCTGTAGCCGGATCAGGATGCACCTCTACCATAATACCGTCAGCTCCGGCAGCAAGCGCGGCCTTGGCACATGGAATCAGGATATCCTTGCGTCCGGTGGAATGGGTGACATCGACCAGCACCGGCAGATGGCATTCCTGCTTGAGAATCGGCACCGCCGAGATATCCAGCGTATTGCGCGTCGACCGCTCATAGGTGCGGATACCGCGTTCAATCAGCATAATCTCCATATTGCCGCGGGACATAATATATTCTGCCGCATGAACGAATTCATCCAGCGTGGCGGATAGTCCGCGCTTCAGCAGCACCGGCTTATTCACTTCCCCTACCGCCTTGAGCAGCTCGAAGTTGTGCATGTTCCGCGCGCCGACCTGAATGACATCCACATAATCCAGCGCTTCTTCAATATGCCGGGGATCGACAATCTCACTGATCGTCAAAAGCCCGTATTCACTCGCCGCTTCACGCAGAATCCGCAGGCCATCCATGCCCAGCCCCTGGAAATCATAAGGTGAGGTCCGGGGCTTGAAGGCTCCGCCGCGCATAACCTTGACGCCTGCCTTCTGCAGGGCAGCAGCGACCGTACGGGTCTGCAGCTCGCTCTCCACCGAGCATGGACCAGCCACCATCAGCGAGGATAATCCGCCTACAGTAACGCCGCCCGGCAGCTGAATGACCGTATCTTCGGCATGGTCTTTACGCGCTACCAGCAGGGTCTTCTTATGCTCCGTACTTTGCAGATCAAGCGAAGCGGAGAAAATCTGCTTGAACAGCGTGCGGATGGTTCCGTTCGTGAACGGCCCCTTATTGCCTGCCACCATTTTCTCCAGCATCGCCTTCTCCCGTTCAGGATCGAACTTCGGCACGCCCTGCTTCTCCTTGAGCACTCCAATCTCCTGAACGATACCGGCACGCTCCGAGATCAGCTCCAGCAGCTGACCGTTAATCTCATCCAATCTTGCTCTCAGCTCATCCAATTCCACATTACTCATTCCCAGACACTCCTTTGTGATATTAATAATTAAGGCTATGAACGAACGCAAAAAGACCCCCCGCCGCAAGGGACGAGGAGCCGTGGTACCACCCTTATTTAGAGCTGAATCCTGCTGACGCATCAGCACATGACGGCATACCTGAAGGTGACCGGCCGTGGATTCATTCTGTCTTACATCCGTTAACGCAGGAAGCGGGCCACCCTACCCATACCTGCTGCAGCAGTGTACTTCAGGGACCGACTCGGAAGTGAACTTCGGCACTAAACGTCTCATGAGGGTGCTCTCAGTCTCCGGCACGCCTTCCCTGTTAAGATCCGCTATGAAGTGCTTACTCTCTTCGTCATTGTCATTACAAGGTATATCAGTGCTGCTTATGCACCAGTTTCTGCTATCTTAATCAAAAAGACTTCCATATGCAAGACATCACAGCACTGCATTGCAGCTTTAACTCAGTATTGTGATTATTTTGTGAAGAGAGGACTGCTTATTCCTGATCCGCAAAAAATTTCCCGATTACTTTGGTAATGCTGTCGCTTCTCAGCGGCTTGCTGATATACTCGTCCATCCCCGCTTCAAGACATAGCTCCCGGTCGCCCTTGAGCGCGTTGGCCGTCACTGCAACAATGACAGGCTGCTGGTCTGCCGGCTGCTCTGCCCTGATGGCAGCCGTGGCCTCCAGGCCGTTCATCCCGGGCATCTGCACATCCATGAAGATCAGATCATAGCCGTGCCGGGCGGTCATATCGACCGCCTGCCGCCCGTCCTCGGCCACATCGACGACGAAGCCGCGCTTCTCCAGGATTTTGCGCAGGACGATCTGATTGATCACATTGTCCTCGGCTACCAGAATATGCAGGGACCGGCCTTCTGATTGCGGCTCCGGCAGGTTCCCCTCCGGCCCTTCAGCCGGAAGCGCCTGTGCTTCTGTCCGGAGGACCACGGTGAACACAAAGGTCGCCCCTTGCCCGGCGGCTGTATCCAGATAGATCTCTCCGCCCATCCGCTCAACCAATTGCTTGCTGATCGCCAGCCCCAGACCGGTGCCTTCCCCATGGCGGCCCCTGAAATGCTCCAGCTGATAGAACGGCTCGAACAAGCGGCTGCGGGCATCTTCAGGAATCCCTTTCCCTGTATCCGCCACCGTGAACTCCAGCGTTACGCCTGGCGGGCTTGCGGCAATGCACTTCACGCCTACTTTTACCCCGCCGGTACAGGTGAATTTCACGGCATTGCCAGCCAGATTGAGCAGCACCTGCTTCAGCCGCTCCCCGTCCCCGATCAGCCGCTGCGGCACATCCGGCTCCGTCTCCACGCTGAGGATCAGGCCTTTGCGCTCCGCCTTGAGCTGAAGCAGCTCCAGCGCAGAATCCATGCAGTGCTGGAGGATGAACGGCTCGTCCTGGAGTGAAATTTTGCCTGCCTCAATCTTGGAGAGATCGAGAATGTCGTTGATGATATTCAGCAGGGATTCACCGCTCTGGCGGATAATCTCCAGGAACTCCCGCTGCTGCGACCCCGGCTCACTGCTCTCCAGCAGCAGGTCGGTCATCCCGATCACCCCGTTCATCGGCGTGCGGATTTCGTGGCTCATCATGGCCAGGAACTCACTTTTGGCGCGGTTCGTATTCTCTGCGGTCTCCTTGGCAATCAGCAGCTTCTTCTGCTCGGTAATATCCTTGACGATAATATAAAAGCCTACGGTAGACTGGTTGATAATAATCGGCGCAAGGGTGGTCAGAACCTCCACAGAATGCCCGTCCTTATGCCAGATCAGGTTGATATCCTGTCCCACGGAGCCGCTCTGCCGGCGGGGACCGAGTACGTTCTGCAGCTGCCGCTCGCCGATGATCCGGCTGACACTCATGCCTACCATCTCGGGGATCTTATACCCTGTCAGCCTTACCGCCTGTTCATTCCCGTTAATAATATGGCCTTCCAGGTCCAGCGATATGATCGCGTCATGATTATATTTCTTCAGCGATGTATAACGCTCGACCGATTCCTGAAGCTTCTGCTCCACAATCTTGCGCCGGGTCACATCGCGGCCGACAGCCAGCACCCCGCGCTCCCCGCCGTCTTCCACTGTTCTCAGGGAGAATTCAATCCAGATATATTGCCCGTTCGCATGTAATATCCGCAGCTGGATATCAGGCGAGTCAGCTATCTGCTGCGCACTGATTAAGGCCAGATCCTCAGAGTGAACCAGCCTGCTGTTGTCCCGGCCGATCAGCTCCTCCGGTCTGTACCCGAGCACCTCTTCCACTGAAGGGGAACAATAGCGGCAGACTGAACCCGGCGCAGCATAGTAGACAATGTCCCTGATGTTGCCGGCAATCAGCTGGTACAGCCGCTCAGGCGTCCCGGAGATTGCCTCCACCGGTGCCGCAGGCGGCCTTCCGGCCAGATGAACGATATAATACAGCCCCGCTCCCGTCGAAGGCTCACTCACCCGCACCGCATGTAGCAGCACCGGAAGCACTGAGCCGTCCGCATGGCGCAGCATGATTTCGGCTTCAAAAAAAGGGGCTGCTCCCGTCCTCAAGCTCCCCATCCTGTCCTTATGTATGTGCAGGCTATCTTCATCCCAGCATGCTGTGAAGCTGCGCCCCAGCAGCTGTTCTGCGGAATATCCGAGCAAGAGGGTTACCGCCGGATTCACATTCGTCCATTCTTCAGCCATGGAGAGAAATGCTACTCCGGCAGTTCCTGTCTTAAATGCCTGTTCAAATGAAGAAGACGTCTCCGTATGCCGCCTTAGCATAAGATCCACCACCCGTTTGGAAGTATTAAATGCAATATTTTATATTAAATCTTCAATATAAATATCTTGCATATCCGGGCGAAAGTCAACTCATGATGTCGAATATAGACGATTCTTATTCAGCGGATTACAGCAGCCCGTGAACCCGCCGCCAGACAGAGATCTCCCCAGTTCCCCACCTTAATGAATCCCCTGTTGCTATTTCGGGCTAAATCTTCTGCAGGTCTTCTCCGTAGAGCAGCCTTTTCACGGTTTCGGTGAACGCTTTAACCTGAAAGGGCTTGGTGATATATTCGGCAAAACCTTTCTTCCTGGCCTGCTCAATATCCGAGCTTTGCGCAAACGCGCTGGTCGCCAGCACCGGAATATGACAAGTCGCCTGATCCTGCTGCAATATTTCCAGAGCTTCATATCCGTTAAGTCCGGGAAGCCCGATGTCCAGAATGATCAGATTCGGCTGAGCGTCCCGCGCCATTTGTAGTCCAAGCTCTGCCGTCTCAGCCTTCAGCAGCAATACGGAGGGCAGGTTTCTTTTGAAGATATGGTGTACTAAGGCCATATTGAGCTGATTGTCTTCCACATATAGTACCGTCCACTTGCACTCCTCCATCTAGCGTATCCTCCTAAAAAATTTCAGCACCCTTAACTGCGGATGGGCACGCGAAAATAAAAAAACCGAAGAAAGGGACCATTCCCCCTTCTTCGGCTCATGTTCGGCTCATTTTCATGTCCGACTCATTTCCACCTATTATATGGTTAGACTTTAGTGAAAAGTATAGGCTATCACGCTGGTATCTTTGTCGAAATCCCAATCCACATAAATATCCGCCAGCTCTTTGCCGAGCATCTGGGCTATCGTGGTGGTATCATCCAAATACCGCTTCTCCATCTTGCGCTTGGTGGTCTTAAGCGTATTCTCATAGCCGAGGCCAATCAATTCCTTCTCCAAAGGAATCATGATACCCTCACGCTTAATAATTAGAATGCGGGGTCCCAGCCACCATGAGTCCGTATGGACCGGTTCCTTCTGGACCTTCTTAGTGACTTCGTTAATCTGGATATGGACTTCCTCGCGTCCGGCATAATCATCAATAGGTACGTCGTCATTCTTGATGAGTGCCACAATCATCCCCGAGGCGTTATGAATGCCCCAATCATAAAAAAGCTCGCCGACCTCAACAGCCATGCTCTCCTTCATGTACGCTGCAAGCTCGGGAAGCAGGGACTTCATCAGAAGCTCCCGTGTATAACGAAACGCCTGTTCTTCTTCCTTATTTAATAAAAACCTCTCCACAGGCCCGATAAAATTACGGATATGCAGGGCTATACATTGCTCCCCGATGGAGGCGTGTATCGATTCAGGACCTTTCCCGAAGCGTTCCCGCAATAGCCTTCCTGTGAAACTGGAAAGTTGGCTAGTAAGTTCTGTAATGCTCATTCAATTTCCTCCAGCATAATATTCTAGTGTCTGCGTGTGTACATCTGGGGAGACGTTCCGCCTGCTGAAGAAACGGTTCGTTCAACTTAGTATAATCGGTAGCCGCCCAGTTCGTATATATAAAACTTTATGGGATATTTCCCGGACACTCCGATTGCTGAGACAAAAGCTTCTATAAATAGAACGCCCAATATTACAAGTTACCGCAGGGCAAGCGTTACAAACTTCCACTCATATACTTACAATTAGTAAGTTATTGTGATATACTGGGCTATATCCTTGCACTAACGGACAAGCTTAGAAGATAACTGCTACTCAATATTCTGGATTATAAGGGGTCTGTACCATGAACAACCAAGGGAATACTCAAGCGAATGCGCAAGCGGAGGATCAAGCGAATAATCAAAAGAAGGAAACAAGTCTGCCGGAGTTTGAATTCGGCATTTATACACTGGGCGATATCGTTACCGATTGCCATACAGGGCAGCGGATCAGCCCCCTCCAGCGTCTGCAGGAAGTCATTGCAGCCGCGAAGCTGGCCGATGAAGCCGGGCTGGATGTGTTCGGCGTTGGCGAGCATCACCGGCTGGATTTCGTGATTTCTTCGGTGCCCGTTGTGCTGGCGGCTATTGCCCAGGTTACACAGCGGATCAAGCTCACCAGCGCTACGACCGTGCTGAGCACCATTGATCCGGTCCGTGTCTTCGAGGATTTCGCCACCCTGGACCTGCTGTCGGGCGGACGGGCCGAGATCATCGCCGGGCGCGGCGCTTTCCTGGAATCCTTCCCGCTGTTCGGCTACGAGCTGGAGGATTACAAGCAGCTGTTCAGCGAGAACCTCGACCTGCTGCTCACGCTGAACCAGCATGAGGTTATGAACTGGGCGGGCAAATTCCGCTCCCCGCTGCATAACGCCGAGATCGCTCCGCGCCCGCTACAGCAGAAGCTGCCGCTCTGGATCGGCATCGGCGGTTCGGCCGAAAGTGCCGAGAAGGCCGGTGCTCTTGGCATTGGCATGGCTATCGCTATTCTGAGCGGCAGCCCGGAGCCTTTCGAGAATCTGGCCGGTACTTACCGACGCGCCGGGGCAGCCGCCGGCCACCAGCCGGAGGACCTGAAGATCGCCATCACCAGCCATGGCTACATCGCCAAGACCTCACAGCAGGCACTGGATGAGTATTACCCTTATTACTACAGCTACCGTAATAGCATCAGCCCGCGCCCCGGTCAGGAGTACCGGGTCTCGCGCAGCGAATTCGGCCGGTTCACCTCGCCGGACAACACCCTGGCCGTGGGCAGCCCGCAGCAGATCATCGAGAAGATTCTCTATCAGCATGAGCTGTTCGGCCATAACCGCTTCATGACCCAGCTCGACATCGGCGGCCTCCCCTACGCCAAGGTAGCCGCCGCCATCGAGCTGCTCGCCACCGAGGTCGCCCCGGTGGTGCGCCGTGAGCTGGCGAAGAAGCAGCGCGGGATTTCCTCCGCGCAATAGGGGCCATTGCGCTGGATGGGGTGCCGCCTAACTGATTGGCTCATTTAACTAACATCTGTTGGATTCAGGGGCACTCGTGCTCCTGATTTGCTCATTTAGCTAACGTCTGCTTGATTCAGGGGCACTTGTGCTCCTCATTCGCTCATTTAGCCAACTTTTGCTCGATTCAGGTGCACTTGTGCTCCTCATTCGCTCATTTAGCCAACTTTTGCTCGATTCAGGTGCACTTGTGCTCCTGATTTGCTCTTTTAGCCAACTTTTGCTCGATTCAGGTGCACTTGTGCTCCTCATTCGCTCATTTAGCCAACTTTTGCTCGATTCAGGTGCACTTGTGCTCCTGATTTGCTCATTTAGCTAACTTTTGCTCGATTCAGGTGCACTTGTGCTCCTGATTTGCTCATTCAGCTAACTTTTGCTCGATTCAGGTGCACTTGTGCTCCTGATTTGCTCATTTAGCTAACTTTTGCTCCTCATCCAGCCTACTTCCAGCGCCACCAATGGGATTTATCCCTCTCATTTCCCCATCCAGCCCACTTTTCAGCGTCACCAACGGGATTTATCCCTTTCATTTCCTCATTCACCCCACTTCCAGCACCACTAATGGGATTTATCCCTTTCATTTCCTCATCCAGCCCACTTCCAGCGCCACCAATGGGATTTATCCCTTTAATTCCCCCCATCCAGCCCACTTCCAGCACCACCAATGGGATTTACTCCCTCTCATTTCCCCATCCAGCCCACTTTCAGCACCACTAATGGGATTTATCCCTCTCATTTCCCCATCCAGCCCACTTTTCAGTGTCACCAAAGGAATTTATCCCTTTCATTTACACATCCAGCCCACTTCCAGCACCACTAATGGGATTTATCCCTCTCATTTCCCATCCAGCCCACTTTCAGCACCACTAATGGGATTTATCCCTTTCATTTCCTCATCCAGCCTACTTTCAGCGCCACCAATGGGATTTATCCCTCTCATTTCCCCATCCGGCGGAGTCCGCACAGTCATTCTAATACCTTATATTAGTTTTAACTTCAATACCCCGCAGGCGGAGGATGCCACGTATAAGCAGGTGCATCAGGAGAGCGCCTAACCTAAGTAGCAGCCGCCGATCGTTCATTCGTTCATTCGTTCATTCGTTCGTTCGTTCGTTCATTCGTTCATTCGTTCGTTCATTCGTTCGTTCATTCGTTCAAAGGACAAAAAAAGCCCCCAGCGATTGCTGGGGACCTGTTCAATAGTATGAATTAGCCAATGTTCAGGCAAATGATGGCTTGTTATTATCCACTTTACCGCTGACCAGCTTCTTGTACTCGTCGTCGCCACCCTCCAGGGATGGTGCCAAATACACGCTTGACGCTGAGGGCGTAAGCTTGGGGCCGGATTTACGTTTGGAGCGGCCTTTGGCTCCCGCGCTGTTGCCGTCACCGCTTGCAGACCGGCGGACAGTACTGGATACACTAACGGCATTCTTCATATTCTTCATCCTGTTAGTCCCCTCCCACTAAATGATTGACGGTGCGGAACAAATCCCGGTTATAGGCCACGACTGCTGTAATATCCTCTGCCGATAATCGCTGACTTCCCGAGAAGTGCACGGACAGCACATGGTTCTCCCCTAAAGGATAGCATAGGATATATACCTCCGCAACTTCCGTACGCTGTAAAAAAGTCCATTCTTTTGTCAGAAAGGCATCCAGCACCCCCGGCTTCACGCTCCCATCCCCGAAGGCGGCGAACGGATACATCTGCCCGCGTCCCACATTGCCGCCGACCTGCTTCAGGCCCGCTTCCGCTTCGGCCCGCCACATGGCGGCTCCGATGACCCGGCAGTCCTCCGGGGGCAGGAATGAATTACGGACGGCTTCGCTCAGGGCCTGGTATTTCTCGGCTGCCTGAGGTGGCGTTACATTATTATTATATTGCCAAAAGAAGTGAAGGATACTTTCTTTTCGCCTAAGCTCTGCCCGAAGCTGCAACAGCTCTACAGCCGGATCGTGGTACATCCCCTGTGCCTGAATACTGTCGATGATCTTGCCGCAGCTCACATCCACCGCCGCTGTAACATTCTCATGCTGCCACTCATATTCCAGCGGGGTTAGTCCTGACAGATCCGACAGCAGATGATACTCTTCCACATTCTCACCCGGAACAAGATCGCTGCGGGCGGGCACCTGATCCGGCAGCAGGCAGAAGACCCGGCCGCGCCGCAGCCGCGCCCAGAACAGGCCCATTTCGAACTGGGTGTTGTCCCGGGTCACATAATAATATTTACCCCTAATCCGGGCTACATCATCCGGTGAGAACACAAAGACGGCAAAATCGCTGATATCCAGATTCCGCTCCAGCGCTTCCATGGTGTATTCATTCGGCCGGAAAGCAGCGGCATACCACGGATGGACCTCAGCGGTCCGCTTCAGCTGTTCGTGGATAGCTCTGGCATAGCGGATAGATTCTCTGGAAGAACCAATGAATAATCTAGGTCTGATCACGGCGGCACTCCTTTGTCTGTTTCCCCAATATGTAATAATTATACAGACATTTCCTGCTAACGAATAGGGCTTCGGGCGATATTCAGCAGCAGCGCAGGAAGTTAAGAGAGAGATGGTCAGCAGCGTTGTTAGCGGTAGTTGGGGTAGGTATTTATCTTCAATTTTAATTTTTTAGTGTTCTCCGGCCGATGAAACGGGTAATAGAATGTTATCTCTCCGGGAAATGAGGATTTATTTGTATGCGACAAAAATTACATACTGCAGTCCTGTCAGCCTGTCTCCTGACTTCATCCATACTGGCACCTGTCCTGCCGTCTTCTACCGCTTATGCTGCAACTTCTTACACGGCCAAAGTGTACGCCAGCTCCCTGAATGTACGCAGTGAGCCTGCTGCAAGCGCTGCCGTCACAGGCACTCTGGCTGCCGGAGCCACCGTTACCGTCACTGAAGAGCAGCATGGCTGGCTCAAGGTCCGGGCCGGCTCTGTCTCCGGCTGGGTGGCCGGTTACTACCTGAAGCGTACCAGTGGAAGCTCCTCCACCAGCACTTCTTCCAGCTCCACCGGCTCCAAGGCGGCGGTTAAGACCACAGCGGCCTCCAGCGGAACGGCTGTCGTGACCGCGTCTTCCCTGCGCATTCGCAGCGGGCCGGGAACCGGCTATGAGGTGGTCGGTTCCCTGCAATCCGGCAACAAGGTGACACTCCTGCTCCGGCAGGGAGAGTGGTCGCGGGTTCGCGCCGCCGGAGGAACGGTCGGCTGGGTATCCTCCGGGTATCTGTCGGGCGGAACCGTACGCAGCGCAAGCACTATCAGCTCGAATAGCCAGACTCCGAGTGTCGTACGGAAATCCGGCAGTATCCGGGGCAAGCTGATCATAGTGGACCCCGGCCACGGCGGCACCGATCCCGGCATGCTCGGGACAACCTATGACACGATGGAGAAGGATCTGACGCTCCAGACCTCCCTGTACCTGCGGGATTATCTGACCGCCAAGGGAGCCAGAGTGGAGATGACCCGGACCCGCGGGGACCAGAAGCCTGCGCTCTCCCAGCGGGTACAGCTCGGACGGCAGCTCGGTGCGGATGCTTTTGTCAGCATTCATTATAATTCATCGCCGAAAAATGTCTCCGGCACGCTGACCTTCTTCTACTCGCAGCAGAATGATCTGCGGCTGGCCCGGGCAGTGGAGACCCGGCTGGGTGAGGGCATTGGCCTGCGCAGCAACGGCCTCTCCTTCGGCGACTACCATATTCTGCGTGAGAATCCGCTGCCGGCCACTCTTGTAGAGTTGGGCTTCCTGTCGAACCCGTACGACGAAGCGATTGTACGCAAGGCGGCTTATCAGCGGAAGGCCGCCCAGGCTGTTGCCGAGGGAGTGGCCGATTATTTTAACAAATAGATAAGAATCAGATGCTGATCTCCCGGATATTAAGCTCCGTTCTTTTGCTGAGATCAATATATTCATCCCCGATGCGGATCAGCGGAGTCTCGATATCATGCGGGTTCAAATAGACAATCTCGCCGACCCGGCCATCGGTTAAGACTACATCACGCCCCACGGACCGCTTCACGACATTCTCCAGAAAAACGGTTACAATATGCGGGTCCAGCGCGCCGAAGCTGCCTCTTCTCATCTGATCCACAATCATATGAAAGGGCATCGGCTCATGATACGGGCGCTTGCTGGACATCGCATGAAAAATATCCGCCACGGCCACAATTTTACTGTAAGGATCGATCTGCTCGTCCGTCAGCCCCAGCGGATACCCCTTGCCGTCATTTCGCTCATGATGCTGAAGCGCCACCAGGGCAATGCGTGAATTGGCTCCGGTGGTTTCTTTGAGGATTTCGTAGCCATAGACCGTGTGCTTCTTCACTTGGGTGAATTCCTCGTCCGTCAGCTTGCCGGGCTTATTCAGCAGCTCTGAAGGAATCTTCAGCTTGCCGATGTCATGCAGGGTTGCAGCCATGGAGAGCACGGACAGCTCCGCCTCACTCATCTCCAGCCATCTGCCGATCAGGGTAGACAGCACTGCAACGCCGATATTGTGCTGATATGTATAATCATCCTTGCCCTGCACCGAATGGAACAAGGCGAAGATATCCGGGTTGCGCGAGATCTCCTGAATGACCGGAAGAACATCCTTGCGGATATCCGCCAGCGGGATTTTGCGGGAGATTCTATAGGATTCAAATAATTCCTTGGACAGGTCCACTGTACTGTTGACCATCTTCTGATAGGGGGGCGCCTGGTCAGCCTCATCTGCAAACAGAATGTCGAATCTGTCGATTTTTTGTTTACGGATAAGCTCCAGATGCTCGGCATTCAGCCGGCTCCCCGCCGGAATTACAGTCACTCCATAGGCATTAATCAGGTCATTCTTAATCGTTCTTCCCAGATCATTGTCCATACTATCCAGCCCTCCCCTATAACCGCAGCTATGTATTTATTGCCCATATAGCTATTATCGGTTGCAGGCCGGGAAATGCTGACAGGCAGTCCGTGAACCTAACATGCTCAGGCTTCTTCTTCCTGCTTGCGGTATTCTCTTGGTGTGAGGCCGGCGGTTTTTTTGAAGACACGGCTGAAATACTTCTCATCCTCATAGCCCACCAGCTCCGCGATCTGCGACAGCCGCAGATTCGTATTCTGGAGCAGCGCCTTCGCCTTCTCCACCCGGAGGCCGGTGAGATAATCCGACAGATTCTCTCCGGTAATCTGCTTGAACTTGCGCGACACATTCTCCCTGCTGATGAAAAAGCGTTCCGCAATATGCTGCAGCGTCATCTCCTGCGCATAGTTCCTGTCCAGGTACTCCCTGATCTCCTGGACGAGCCGGCTATCCGGCGTCTGCGGGCTGCCCTTGGACAAGCGGTGCAGCAGCGATTTCAGCCGGCATTGCCAGTTCTCCACCGAGAACAGCCCTTCGGCGTCATAACAGCGCTCCAGGCTGATCTCTGCCTCCGGCCGCCAGCGCTTCAGAACGTCCAGCATCTCCGTCTCCTGATGCAGCAGAACGCGCTCTGTGAGCAGCGGCAGCCCGGCCAGATGTCCGGCCCACTCCTCCGCCACCCGCTCCATCCGCTCCAGATCGCCGGACAAGACGGCGATTCTGAGCTTATCCAGCCGTCCCTCCAGGCCGTAGTCGTTTGCAGGTCCACTCCCTTCCCCGCGCTTCCTGAAGGGATGAATGCGCCCGTCCCGCTGCAATAGATTCCGCTCCGCAAGCGCCTGTCCAGCCTGTTCAAGGGCAGACCGCAGCCCCTCCGGCAACGGGTTCAGCGGACTAAGCCCGATATCCAGCTGAACGCCAAACGCCTGGCGGATGGCCTCATTCAGGCGGTTAAGCATCTCCTCCGCCTGTGCTACAGCGCTCCACAGCAGAACTACAAGCTCGCCTCCGCCCTGCCAGTTGCGGAAGGCGTAGCCGCTCTGGTCGGCCGCCATCACTTCATTGCAGACATTGGCCAGCACGAAGGCCGTCAAGGCCACATCGCCGCGAAATCTCCGCAGCAGATGGCAATCTGCGCCTTGCAGCGGGATGACGGCGATCCTGCACTCCTGCGCCCCAATCGGCATCCCCAGCTCTTCACAGAGGGCCAGCTTCAGCTCATGGAACGAGGCCTGTCCGCTCACCAGATCGGACAGCATCTTGTCCCAGTAGAGCGGACGCAGCGCGTTCAGCTGCATGTTCTGGCGCTGCCGCCGCTTCCGTTCCGCCTCCTCCTCCATCCACAGCTTGAAGGCATGCTCCGCAGAGGCAATCAGCTGCTTGCTGTTCAGCGGCTTCAGCAGATAATCCGTACCGCCGTATACGATGGCCGGCTTCACATAATTGAAATCCTGATACCCGCTGATGACAATCGTCTTCGTATGCGGATAATGACGGTGCAGCCATTCCAGCAGCTCCGCCCCGTCCATCAGGGGCATCCGCATATCCGTGAAGACGACGGCCGGCTGATGCTCCTGCATGATCCGTATCGCCTCCTGCCCGTTGGTCGCCTCATAGATCCCGGAGATATTATAGCTGTCCCACGGAACAAAATAACGGATGGCCTCCCGCACATGCTTCTCATCATCTACAATCAGCACCTTCATCTCAGCCGCTCCTTCAAGAAATAGTCTCAATTCGCAAAAGCCGCCGGAATTAACCGTCAATCTCCTCCAGCGGAATAATCAGCGTAACGGTAAGGCCTTGGCCGTCTTCATTATTCTTCAGCTGCATCTCCGCTGCGCTGCCGAACTGGAGCCGCAGGCGGGCCAGCACATTGTACAGGCCAATCTCCTCCTGGTCCGGCTGGCTGCTGCCTCTGAGGCAGGCCGTGATCTCCTCCAGCCGCTCCGGGCTCATGCCCCGGCCGTTATCCTTCACGGCAAGCACCAGCCTGGCCGCCCCTTCCAGCCTGCACTCTATCTGAATCAGCCCCCCGCTTATGCCGTCAGCGAAGGCATGCTTGAAGATATTCTCCACAATCGGCTGCAGGATCATCTTCGGCAGGATCAGCTCCAGAGCCTCCGGCCCCGCCTGAACCTCCAGCTGCAGATTCTCTTCGCCGAACCGCTCCGTCTGGAGAATCATATAGTTCTGCACATGCTCAATCTCATCACGCAGCGGTACTTGTATACGCTCGGTATTCATCGAATAACGCATCATGCTGCCCAGGGAATAGATGAGATCATACACCTTCGGCGCATTATAGCGCAAGGACAGGCTGGCGATGGATTGCAGCGCATTGTAGAGAAAATGCGGGTTCACCTGGGCCTGGAGCGCCTTCAGCTGATTCGTCTTGTTCGCCAGCTCCAGCCGGTATTCCTTAACGATCAGCTCATTGATCGTGCGGGTCATACCGGTGATCTTGCGGGTGAGCAGCCCGAACTCGTCCTCCCGCTCGGCATCCATATGCGCATCCAGCTGGCCGGTCTGCACCTTCTGCGTGAAGTGAATCAGCTTCTTGATCGGACGGGTGAAGCCGATGGAGATCAGCACGGCACTGATGCCCCCAATCAGCAGGAATAGCAGTCCAATGCCCATATTGAACCGGGTAATCACCCTTGCGTCTGTGTACAGATCCTCATAGGGTACCAGCTTGATAATGCTTCCGCTGAACAAAGGGGCCTTGATCTGCTTGTACATTACGATCCCCTGGAAGCCATCCTTCTTCCAGGCGAAATGCCCGCTGTCCTGCTCTGCGGGGAGACGGCTCCAGCCCGCTGAGACCGGCTTCCCGATCCAGTCCGGATCGGAGGCGAACAGCGCCTCGCCTTGCTCATTCAGCACATATAGCCGCTCTGTGTCCGAAGTGTACATCGACTCCACAATCCCCTCCAGCTCCCCCAGCGTATAATCGATCGACAAATCTGCCAGTACGCTGTCACTAGGGGTCCGGTAGATGGGAAAATGGGCCGTAAAGACCGGCACGCTCCCCGGCTTCAGATTGGGGAAGCCGGACTTCACGCCGTATTGATGATCCATATGCGTCACTTCGAGATACGGGCGGTAAGTCCCTCCGGCCTGCCCCTCCGCAGCATAGCCGGCATTATCCTCACGGCGGAAAAATCCCTTAAGCAGCAGATTGGACTGCCTGGCGGCCCTCACATACAGATGAATCTGATACGTATTGCGGTCGGAAAGAAACAGATTGTACAGCTGGGTGGAGATGATGGCCCGGGTGTCCGGCAGAATGGTGCCGGGCGGGGCCTGGGCGGCGCTTTTGGCGGTAAGCAGGGTGGTGTAGAAGGAGCTGGGAACATTGATTCCGCTGTAGAGCGACATCGCCTGCTGGTTCATGCCGCTGAAATAACTCCGGAGATTCGCCTCCCCCAGCGTCAGCAGCTTCGTATTCTGCTTCACGGACTGGTCCGTAACCGACTGCCTCGTATAGAGATAAGAGAAGGTCACAGAAATGCCTGACGGGATCACTGACGCCAGCAGCACTAAGGCCATCAGCCGTGTGCGGATGCTGTTCTTGAACATGGGGGAACCTCCTACAAGTTGTGTGAGCCGTATGGCCTGCAATATAATCCACTTTTCCCGGCATGAAATGAAGTGTTAGCGGTGGCCCGGGCTTTCTATAATCAAGCTGTGAACCCGTAGATATCTTACCCAAACTTACCCAAAGGAGAGTCCATATGAGAAAAACTCTAGGTATGCAGCGAGGCTGGGGACAGCAAATCGTATTTCTCGGCCCCTGTCTGCTCTTTTTCCTGACCATTGTGGTCACCCCGTTCTTCCTCGGCTTCTACTACTCCTCCACCGACTGGAACGGGCTGGATCTGGACAAAGCGGTCTGGACCGGCGCGGCTAACTGGAAACGGATTTTTATGAATGACGATAAGTTCTGGGAGTCCCTGGTCTTCACCCTGCGCTTCACCGTGATCTCGGTGGTGGCTGCCAACGTGCTTGCGCTGCTGCTGGCCTTCATTCTAATGACGACGCTGAAGACGAAGAAGCTGCTCCGTACCATCTTTTTCATGCCTAATGTGATCGGGGGCATTCTGCTGGGCTACATCTGGCAGTTCATCTTCACCAAGGGCTTCGCTACGATCGGCGAGCTGACCGGGATTTCATTCTTTCAGCTGCCCTGGCTGGGCACGCCAAGCACCGGGTTCTGGGGTCTGGTAATCGTGTTCGTCTGGCAGACGGCCGGTTATATGATGGTGATCTATATCGCCGGACTGGCCGGGATTCCGAAGGATCTCATTGAAGCTGCCCGCATAGACGGTGCCCGCGCTCCCCAGCTGTTCAAGAGCGTCTACATTCCGCTGATTATGCCGGCGATCACTATCTGCTTGTTCCTGACGACCTCCAACGCCTTCAAGATGTTCGACCTCAACCTGTCGCTGACCAAAGGCGGGCCGGGCACCTCGACGCAGTCGCTGGCCTATAACATTTATGCGGAGGCACTGATCAACAACCGGTATGGCCTGGGTACAGCCAAAGCGTTGCTCTTCTTCGCCGCCGTCTCCCTGATCACCGTCACCCAGGTCTGGCTTACCAAACGAAAAGAGGTGTCCGCCTAATGAACAGCAGCCGCTACCGCCCGGGCAACTTCGTCCTCGAAATTGCCGCCATTCTGCTGGCTATTGTCTTCCTGTCACCATTCTATCTGGTCCTGAGCAATTCGGTTAAAGGGCTGAAGGACATCCTGACCGACGCCGCTTCCTGGCCGCAGGTGTTCCACTGGAGTAACTATTCCAAGGTATGGGATGCCATTAACTTCCCGCAGGCCTTCTTCAATTCTCTGCAAATTACGATTCTCAGTGTAATCTTCATCGTCCTGTTCAGCTCGATGGCCGCTTATCAGATTGTGCGCAAGCCGACGCGCTTCAATTCCTTCGTGTTCCTGCTACTGGTCTCGGCGATGATCATTCCGTTCCAGTCGCTCATGCTACAATTGGTCCGGGTGACCAGCCTGCTGGAGCTGCGCGGCGAGCTGTACGGCATTGTGGCCTGTTATCTCGGCTTCGGGATGCCGCTGTCTGTCTTCCTGTTCCACGGGTTCATCAAGACGGTGCCGCTGGAGCTGGAGGAAGCCGCGCGGGTGGACGGCTCGAATCCTTACGGCGTGTTCTTCCGGATCGTCTTCCCGCTGCTGCTGCCGATTATTGTAACCGTCATTATCCTGAACACGCTGTGGATCTGGAATGACTATCTGCTGCCTGTCCTGGTGATCGGCGGGAATAAGGATCTGACGACCCTGCCCGTAGCTGTGACCAAGTTCTTCGGTCAGTACACCAAGAAGTGGGATCTGGCCCTTGCGGGTCTCGTCATGGCGATCACGCCTATTCTCTTGTTCTTCCTGTCCCTCCAGCGTTATATTGTGGAAGGCGTGACGGCAGGCTCCATTAAAGGATGATCACTCGGCCGGCTTTCCTTTGCAGCAATAATATCCACTTTTTCGAGCAACATATGAAGTGTAAGTCATCTATTAATTCCATTACGCTCTAAGAGCAGGAACCACAGACCAGGGAGGTTATTCTATGAAAAGAAAGTTCGCATTCATCATGGCAACCGTTTGCACCCTCATTATCGCAGGTTGCGGGAACAGCGGCAATACGAATTCCGCAGGCAATGGAAGCGCTACGAATGCTCCTAACGCGTCAACCGAATCCGCAGCACCGGAAGCCGGCAAAGCGCCTGCCAAGGATGTTACGATCAAGATGTTCCAGTTCAAGGTGGAAATTGCCGAGCAGCTGAATGCACTCGCCGAAGAATATGAGAAGGAGACGGGTGTGAAGGTGGAGGTCGAAACGCACGGCGGCGGTGAGGATTACGGCGCGCTGCTGAAGGCGGAGATTGCCTCCGGCTCTGAGCCTGAGATTTTCAATAACGGTGGGTATATAGCTCTTGTTCCTTATATGGACCGCGCCACCGACCTGAGCAATGAGCCTTGGGCCGCCCAGCTGATCCCGACCGCCAAGACACCGGCAACCGTAGACGGCAAGCTCTATGGCATGCCTATGAATGTAGAAGGCTACGGGCTGATCTACAACAAGGATCTGTTCGCCAAAGCCGGTATTACGGAAGAGCCCAAGACGCTCCCGCAGCTCAAGGATGCCGCAGCCAAGCTGAAGACCGCCGGCATCACGCCGTTCGAAGCGACCAATGAGTGGTGGTCGATGGGGATTCATCTCGTTAACGTGGGAATGGCGCACCAGCCTGATCCGAAGCAGTTCATTGACGATGTGAAGGCGGGCAAACAGACCATCAAGGGCAACGCCGTCTTCAAGCAGTGGCTGGATCTCGTCGATGTGATTATAGATAATGCCCAGGACAACAAGATGACTACCGATTATGCAACCCAGGTGGCTGAATTCGCCTCCGGCAAGGCCGCTATGATGCTGCAGGGGAACTGGACGCAAGGCGATATCGACAAAATCGATCCGGCTATGAACCTGGGCCTCCTCCCGCTCCCGATCAATAGCGAGGAAGGCACCATCCTGGTAGGCGTGCCTAACAACTATATCGTGAACAGCAAATCCGCACATCCGGAGGAAGCCAAGGCCTTCCTGAACTGGATGGTCAGCTCGGAAACCGGCCAGAAGTATCTGACCAAGGAATTCAAGTTCATCCCGGCGGAAGCAAACATCACCGCAGACGCCGCCGATATCGGCCAGGTAGCCGTAGCCGTGCAGGAGAAATCCGGGAGCGCGCTGGGCTGGAACTGGGATATGTTCCCTGACGGCGTGACCCAGGGCTTCGGCGCTGCCATGCAGGAATACCTCGGCGGCCAGCTGAACCATGATCAGCTGTTGGAGAAGCTGGATAAGGCGGTGCAGGATATTGTGAAGCAATAGGACGGAATGCTTTTAGACTAGGGGGTGTCCTCAGCAGCCGTCAAACGGTACTGAGGCACTCCTTTTTGGGGTATGCGGTTGACATCCATGGGCCGTTTGCATTCGGATAAATTTTGGATGTAAAATTTGTTATATCCCCATACCCCTCTGTTCAAAAGGATAGGAGTGTTTTCAGTGAAATTAGAAGACTATGCATGGAATACGCATGAGCAGATATTAAAAGAAGCACAAATCGAATTTAAACATAGTAGCCCTAAAATAAAAATCATAGATAACAGCAATTTGCGGAATCGAATTGAAGAAGCTCTTGAAAAAATGCCGCAAAAGTTACTTGCCGAATGGGCTTTGAGAGTCGCTACTCCGTACTTAGATTATCTTGATGATTCTTTAAAGGATGACCCGCGAATACATCTGGGGATTGAGACATTACAAAAACGAATAGACGGAAGGATTCGAGCCTTCGATTTACGAAAGGTTGGATTTACAGTGAATGAATTGGCGAAAGAATCCAAAACAGATATTAGCAAACATGCTGCGCGTTCCTTCGCCCAAGCCATTGCAACAGGACATATGAGGGGACATGCTTTAGTTAGCAGTGACTACGCAATAAAGACAACGAATTCTTTAACGGGTAACTCTATAGATGCTTCTACAAAGGAAAGGGAAAGACAATTAAAGTTAACGGAGCTTTTAGGCTGAAACCAAAACAAAAGGCCCTCCTCTCAAGCCATTTTATGGCTAAAGGACGACCTCTTGGATAATCTGTTATAGCGTGTTACACAAACATCTCCACTACCAGGAACAGGTTCAGCGCGACCACCAGGGCGGAGATGATCCAGCCGAGGATGGTGGTGATCCGGTGGTTCACCAGCCCCTGCATGATCCGGCGGTCGCTGGTGAAGATCACGAGCGGAATCAGGGCGAAGGCAATCCCGAAGGACAGGACAACCTGGCTCATCACCAGTGCGCTGGTCGCATTAACACCCGAGGCGATGATGAAGAGCGGCGGAATAATAGTGATCGCCCGGCGGAGGTAGAGATTGATTTTTTTATTAATGAAGCCCTGCATCACCACATCACCGGCCATCGTGCCCACCGACGAGCTGGACAGCCCTGCGATCAGCAGGCTGAGGCCGAAGGAGATCGCCGTAACTGGGCCCGCCAGATTGCGGAACTGCTCGAAGGCGATATCCAGATCCTCGACGACCAGACCATTCTTGAAGAACAGTGCTGCCGCGACGATGACCATAGCCATATTCACTGCACCGGCAATCAGCATCGCAATCAGAATATCGATGAATTCGAGCCGGAAAATCTGCTTCTTCTCCTGTTCATTAGCACCTACGATACGGCTCTGGGTCAGCGAAGAATGCAGATAGATTGCGTGGGGCATAACCGTTGCGCCAAGAATCCCGGCAGCCAGCAGGATGCTGTCCACGCCTTCGAATCTGGGGGTGAACATCCCTGTAAGCACACTGCCCGCATCCGGCTTCGCCATAATGACCTGGAATGCAAAAGCCAGAACTACGATCATCACCATGCCTGCAATTCCGGCCTCAAGCGTACGGTAACCGCGCCGCTGTAGCTCCAGAATGGCAAACGATCCTACAGCGGTAATCAATGCCGCCGGAAGCATCGGTATGCCGAACAGCAGATAGAGTCCGAGGGCCGCGCCAATGAATTCAGCAAGATCGGTAGCGATAATGACGATTTCACTCTGAATCCACAGGAAGATGGACACGCCCTTCGGGAATTGCTCCCGCGCGACCTCGGGCAGATTCTTGCCGGTAGCAATGCCAAGCTTGGCGGATAAGGATTGAATAAGTACGGCCATCAGATTCGAGGCGAAAATGACCCAGAGCAGCAGATACCCGTATTTCGAGCCTGCGGTAATATTGGTGGCGAAATTGCCGGGGTCCAGGTAAGCAACGGAAGCTATAAAAGCCGGGCCCAGAAAAGGAAGAAGTCTCTTCAGTCCCTTGACATCTCCGTTAAGCACCGATTGCGCCGAATGTTTGTTGGTATGACCTTTTAATATAGGGGATGATTCTACTGCGGTATTTTGCTCCATCATGTTCTGTCCTCCTCTTGCCCGGAAAAAGTTGTCTATACACACGAAAGTTTCCCTGGTGCAACATTTGATCTGGTATCATTATAATCCTCAAGATGAGAATTGTAAATGTATTTTCATTGGGTTTTCATACGCTGCCTGAGCTCATGCCTGCACGCCTAATCCTCCACCCATATTATGTAATCCAGCCCTATAAAGTGAGGCAGACGCATACGCAAATCAGCGATCCTCCAGTAACAGGAGCACCGCTGCTTGTGTAACATTCTAAACTTTTTAAGAAGTTAGCCTGGCATAGCCCGCCAAATTCTAGATTCATCCACTACTTATTCGCTGCTGCTTACGTTTCCTGCGTTGCCCTTCCAGGTGTCCTTGAGCGGAACGATTCTGTTGAACACCAGCTTCTGAGCTGTGCTATGCCTGCTGTCGATGCAGAAATAGCCGTGACGCAGGAACTGGTAGGTATCCCCGGGCTGAGGGTTACCGGCAAGCGGCTCCAGCAGGCAATCCGTAAGCAGAGTTACGGAACCCGGATTAATGTACTTCTCCCAGCTCTCCCCTTCCTCCTTCGGCCCGTTGTTATCCGTCAGCAGCTGCTCATACAGGTATATGTCACTCTTCAGCGCATGAGCAGCCGAGACCCATTGTACGGTTCCCTTCACCTTCCGGCCGCTTAATGCACCGCCGCTCTTGGTCTCCGGGTCGTAGGTGCACCGCAGTTCGAGGACGGCCCCCGTCTCCGCATCCTTAATGACCTCATGGCAACGGATGATATAACCGCCTTTAAGCCGCACCTCGCCGCCTGGAACCAGTCTGCGGAAGCCCTTCACAGGCACCTCCATGAAATCGGCCCGCTCGATATAGAGTGTGCCGGAGAACGGTACCTCTCTTGAACCCAGCTCGGTATTCTCAGGGTTATTATTGACGGGAAGCCGCTCAGAGGCCCCGGCTGCGTAATTGGTAAGCACGACCTTCAGCGGGTCCAGCACAGCCATAACAGCCGGCACCTTGGCCTTAAGATCCTGTCTCAGGCAATGCTCCAGCAGCGAGAAATCCACCATCGCTGTATTGCGGACCATGCCGATCTCCCGCACGAAGGCCTCAATGCTCTCCGGCGTGAATCCCCGTCTGCGCAGCCCGCTGAGTGTAGGCAGCCGCGGATCATCCCAGCCGTCCACATAGTTCCCGGCAACCAGTTCCCGGAGATACCGCTTGCTGGTGACCACTCCCGTCAGGTTCACCCGGCCGAATTCCCTTTGCCTCGGGGCCTCCGGGATATCCAGCCCCCGCAGCACCCACTCATACAGCGGCCGGTGATCCTTGAACTCGATCGAGCACAGCGAATGCGTCACCCCTTCCAGCGCATCCTGAATCGGATGGGCGAAGTCATACATGGGATAGATGCACCAGGCATTGCCTGTACGGTAATGCTCCGCATGAATAATCCGGTACAGCACCGGATCTCGCAGATTCATGTTCGGCGAGGCCATGTTGATCCGCGCCCGCAGCACTTTGGCGCCGCTTGGGTATTTTCCCTTGCGCATCGCCCGGAACAGCCGCAGGTTCTCCTCCGGCGTGCGGTTCCGGTAAGGACTGTTTGTTCCCGGCTCCGTTAATGTCCCTCGGTAGGCGGTCATTTCCGCTGCTGTCAGATCACAGACATAGGCCTTGCCCTTCAGAATAAGCGTCTCTGCCCTGCGGTAGATCTCCTCCGAATAATCGGAGCCGTAGTAGATGTGCTCCCCGGGACTGCAGCCCAGCCATTCAAGATCACGGATGATCGCTTCCACGTATTCTTTATCCTCTTTGAGCGGGTTGGTATCATCGAAGCGCAGGTGGAAGCGTCCGCCATATTTACGGGCGATTCCCACATTCGTGTGGATGGCAAAAGCACTCCCGATATGCAGATAGCCATTGGGCTCCGGCGGAAACCGGGTGCAGATCTCCCGGCTGAAGACTCCCGCCTCCACATCTTCTCTAATCAGCCTATCCATATAATTCTCCGGCAGAGCCGGTCCATTATTCTCTGTCATTCCAATCTCCTCCTGTTCATGGGTGGTAAGCCGCCTTATCTGGATACAACAAAAAAGAACCTCACCTCCAAGACCGTAAGTCTTGGGGACGAAATTCTCGCGGTACCACCCCAGGTTTATTAATATGTCACCATATTAATCTCATCAAGTACGGCGCTGCCGTCCGGCAGGGCTTATACTCTAGCTCTGTAACAGGAGCTCCTGTCTTACCATCACCGGCTGCTGCCTGGTTCCGGTAAGCCGCTCAGAGGCTTGTTTCCATCCAGTCTTCCCTGCTCCTTCACACCAGCCGGAGCTCTCTGTGAGGAAAGAATTGAATGTACTCTTCTCGTCATCGCGTTTGCGTTATTGGATACAGAATAACAAAACTCACAAAGGGTGTAAAGGGCTGCGCCGGATTGCCCGGAGCGGCAGCCTAGGCTTCTGCCGGGTCCTGACTGAGCGCCGCCAGCAGCTCCAGCGCTTCCTCATGCTCCGGCTCGATCAGCAAGGATCTGCGCGTATAATCCAGCGCCGCCTCATCATCCTCCTGCTCGTAGCTGCAGATTGCCAGGCAGTACAGCACGGTAATTACCGGCTCCTCCTCACTGGACTGGAGCGAATGCTCCAGGAAGCGGCGGGATTCCCCGTACTGCTCCATCTCGAACAGCAGCAGCCCGCAGTCCAGCGCCAGATCATACTTTTGCGGCATCGGGTAGAAGCCCCTCCACATCCGGTCGATCCCCCGCTGAAGGTCCAGCAGCTCCTCGTCGCTGGCATCCGGCAGCAGCGCAGAGATCCGCTCGGCACTCTGAATGAATAGTTCCGCATCATAGCCCCCTAGCCGCCAGAAGGCCAGGATCTGCTGCATGCCGATGGTGTCGTAATTCTTGTCGATCCACACCTTCAGGCTGAAGAAATCATCCGGCCCGAAGCGCTCAACAAACCGCCGGTAGGCCAGCCGGGTATGCGGATGCAGCATCGGCTCCTCCAGCATCAGGATACAGCCCACATTGAGATTCTTATAATGATGCTGCGTGAACTGGGATTGTGCGCCCTTCCGTTCAAAATAATGCACCAGTGCATGATAATTCGCCGTAAGCGAGATGCTTCCGTGGTGAATCAGCTTCGGCGGCGCGGCGAATTCCCAGTTCTCCAGCCGGTGGTCTCCCTTATCGGCGGTGAGCAGCAGGAAGCTTCCCCGGGAGAGTGCCCCAAGACGCTCCATGCAGGACAGGGCCGCTTCCGGGAACAACACATGTGAATCCTCCAGCTTGTCCAGATAGAACGCGATCACTTCATGATAAGGATACGAGCTGTCCTCATAGCCCGCCGCGCGCTTGTAATGGTATTCCGGCACCAGATCACGGAGCACCTCGGACGGGCCCATGGTAGCGGACTGCTCAGGATATTGCAGTGAGACCTCACATTCATAGATTTTGCCTTCATCTACATAGAGCAGCTCCTGCGGAATACTGTCGAAGAAGTAGTTGGCGATTACCATCAGCGGCTGCCCCAGATCCCCGGGCTTAATCACCAATCCGCTCTGCGTTAAGCTCAGCTCCGTATCCCGGACCGCATCGAAGCGGGCAAAGTCAAGCATTCCCTGCTCTACAAAAGGCTTCAGCCCCTCATGCTGCTGCCAGCCCTCAATGTTCTTCCACGGCAGATCGCTCATCACGTAACGGAACGGCGGCAGCAGCACGCCTGCATATTGAATCAGCTCACACAGCTGCTGCAGCACATGGAACGCCAGACGCCCCACTCCTGCACCCAGCTCCAGTACCACTACCGGCTCTGTGGTGAATCCTTTCTGCGCACGGTCCTGAAGAAAGCCAAAGATGATCTCCGCATACGCCGTTCCAATCATCGGATTGCTTGTAATATACTGCGGAACCTGGTCATTGGCCCAAGCCTGGAGACCCAGCTGTTCATAATAGGTGCGCTGCAATTCCCATATAGGCGCTTCGCTGAAGCGGTAGCGTTCTTGTCCACTTAATGTCATTGGTTCTAACCCTGCTCTCTGATTATCGTACGGATCTTTGTCCGGTAGTCAAATATTATCACATTTGCGCATATATTTTCTTGAACTTAGAACAGCTTCAGCTCCAGATATAAGCCGAGTAATGTGATGAACAGTGTGGGAATCGTCAGGATCATCCCTATTTTGAAATAGGTGCCCCAGGAGATCTTCACACCCTTGCCCGACAGCACATGCAGCCACAGCAGTGTGGCCAGTGAACCAATCGGTGTAATCTTCGGCCCCAGATCCGAACCGATAACATTGGCGTAGATCAGGGCTTCCTTCACGATCCCAGCGGCATGTGCGGTATCAATGGCCAGCGCCCCGATCAGCACCGTCGGCAGATTATTCATCACCGAGGAGAGGAGCGCAGCCAGGAAGCCCATTCCCATCGTGGCTGCGAACAGCCCGTGCTTCGCAATTCCGCCAATCATATCAGCGAGCACATCCGTCAGTCCCGCATTACGCAAGCCATACACCACTACGTACATGCCAATGGAGAAAAAAACAATCGCCCAAGGCGCGCCCTTGACCACTTCCATCGTCTTCACGTAAGGACTTCTGCGGGCCATCAGCAGGAAACAGATTGCGATCACTCCCGCTACCACGGATACCGGAATGTTCAGGAATTCACTGACGAAATATCCGGCTACCAGAAGCGCGAGTACGAACCAGGATAGCTGAAACATCCGTTGGTCCTTGATGGCATCCCCCGGAATCTTCATGCCAGCCGTGTCATACTCCTTCGGGATACTGCGGCGGAAGTACAGATATAAGACCAGAATGCTTGCTCCAAGCGAGAAAAGGGTAGGCAGCCACATATGTCCTGCATACTGCATGAAGGTGATGCCGAAGAAATCGGCGGAGACAATATTGACCAGATTGCTGACGGTCAGCGGCAGCGAGGTGGTGTCGGCAATGAAGCCGCTGGCAATAATAAAAGGAAAGACTTTGCGCTCATCCAGATTCAGCGCCCGGACCATCGCCAGCACAATCGGTGTCAGTATCAGCGCCGCCCCGTCATTGGCGAACAGCATCGCCACGACCGCACCCAGCACAATCACATAAATGAACATTAGAGTGCCGTTGCCGCGTGCCGCCGCCGCCATATGCAGTGCCGCCCACTCGAAGAAGCCGACACGATCAAGAATTAAGGAAATTAGAATAATAGCTACGAAGGCAAGCGTGGCATTCCAGACAATCAGCGTCACATCACGGACATCGCCGAAGCTGACCACTCCTGCCGCAAGCGCGAGGATCGCCCCGCCGCAAGCAGACCAGCCAATCGATAGATTACGCGGCTGCCAGATCACAAAAACCAAAGTCACAACAAAAATCAGGCAGGCTATCACAACCATAATTCAGCCCCCCATTTGATCTGCAGCATTCCCTGATGCACTCCTTACACTATATATAAATATAAGCCAATTTATATATACTAAAGCAGCCTCATCCGAAGTACAAGATAAAAATTGCTGGAAGGTTCATTGCTTTACGCAAGCCTGTTCAGAGCCATCGCTGCCCTACCCGGCAGCCGTCAGCTGTAATAATATTTATATGCTTAAGTACTAAGTGTATGTATGAATACATAGGCTGGATTATGGGGAACGAAGCAGCTTCTTGGAGAGGAGATGCAGGTCCGGAAGAGCCATCCTTGTTACAGGATTGGAGGTTCGGACTACCATGAGTACAGACCAGCTCATCGCACTGCTCGTTCTTGTTATTATGATTGTACAGCTTGCCGTCAAGAAGGATAAATCCTGAATCCTGAAAACAGCAGGCCGCCAAAGAGGCCGGGGCAACCCGGTCTCTTTGGCGTTAGGACAAGTGTGGGAAGCACCCTCGTACGTGCACAATGTATTCGGTTTTTCGACTACATTTGCCCCCGTACCCTCGTACCGCCCAATCTGTTCGGTTTTTCGATTACATTTCGCCTACGCGCCACACCCGGCCCAATTGTAATCGGTTTTTCGATTACATTTCGCCTACGCGCCACACCCGGTCCAATTGTAGTCGGTTTTTCGATTACATTTGGTCTACGCGGCGCTCCCAGTCCAATTGTGTTCGGTTTTTCAATTACATCGGTGCGTCCTGCTAATCACGGAGTCTTCCGTATATAATAATAAAAATCACCTTTTTCACTTACTAAAGTTGAGAAACATTAAAAAGTATAGTAGAATAATAACATGAAGAAAGGGGCGGAGCATTATGGCCGAGGAGAAGAGAATCATGGAAATTGGGATAAGCACGTTTTTGGAGACTACACCTGACCCGGTGACGGGGCAGACGATCAGCCATGCAGAACGGCTGCGGGAAGCTGTCGAGGAGATTGTGCTCGCTGATCAGGTGGGCCTGGACGTATATGGAATAGGCGAGCATCACCGTAAGGATTATGCAGGGAGTGCCCCGGCTGTAATCCTCGCCGCAGCGGCAGCGACAACCAAGCGGATCAGACTGACCAGTGCGGTCAGTGTCTTGTCTTCGGATGATCCGGTGCGGGTCTATCAGGCATTCGCTACGCTGGACGGCCTCTCGAACGGCCGGGCTGAGATTATGGCCGGACGCGGTTCCTTCACTGAGTCCTTCCCGCTGTTCGGTTACAGTCTGGAGGATTACGATGAATTGTTCGAGGAGAATCTGGAGCTGCTTCTGGCGATCCGCGCCTCCGAGAAGGTCACCTGGCGCGGCGGGCATCGTCCGGCTATAAATAATCTGCCGGTCTATCCCCGTGCTGTTCAGGACCCGCTTCCGGTCTGGGTCGCCAGCGGCGGCAATCCCGAATCTGCCGTGCGGGCCGGAACACTGGGTCTGCCAATTGCCTTCGCCATCATCGGCGGCATGCCTGAGCGGTTCGCTCCGCTGGTGAACTTGTACAAGGAAGCCGCAGCACGCGCCGGGCATAATCCGGACAAGCTGCAGATTGCCACACACTCCCACGGCTTCGTAGGTGAAACTAACGAACAAGCTTCCGCCTTGTTCTACCCGTCCACCCAGGCCCAGATGAATGTCATCGGACGCGAACGGGGCTGGGGCGGAACCTACAACCGCGCAGCCTTCGACGATGCCCGCAGCTTACGCGGAGCACTCTATGTCGGTGACGCAGAGTATGTCGCCGAGAAGATCATTCTGCTGCGCAAGAATCTCGGCGTGACCCGGTTCTTCCTGCATGTGAATGTCGGCTACATGCCGCACCGCGAGGTCCTGCGTGCCATCGAACTGCTGGGCACCAAGGTTGCCCCTATTGTGCATGCGGAGTTAGCCCGTACTGAGGGGAAATAAAGACCGGCTTCACTCTGAGCAGGAATACTTTACTCTATCCACAACAAACCTCAAGCGCCAAACGGTGCTTGAGGCTTGTTTGATGAAAACTAAGACTGCACCAGGGCCTGAATCACAGGATACGAAATCAGATTCCGGTCTCTGTACGCCGCCGTGAGTACATCCTTATGCGAACTTAGAATCCCATTCTGCAACAGCACCGCCTTGATTCCTCTTTCGGCTGCCCCGTTATAGGTGAACAGAACGCAATGCTCAGCGGCATAGCCGGAGAGGATCAGCAAATCGATACCCTGCTCCCGCACAAGCTTTTCCAGATCCGTCTTCCAAAAGGCATTCGAGTATTCCTTCTTCACGTTGAAATCCGTCTCCTGAATCTCAATTCCGGGGATGATCGCAAACTTCGCTTCCTCAGACGGCTCCATGCCCTCAATGTCCTGAATATGAATGACGGCATGTCCCTTGGCGCGCAGCAGTCCCGAGACAAAATTGATATACTCGCACGCGCGGTCAATTTCCTTCTGCTCTACCTCGCTTACATGGACCTCTTGCAGATCAATAATTAATAATCCGATTTTCACTCCTGCTTCCCCCTATCCGCTGATCCTTCAACATTACCCGATACCGGATGTTCATTCAACCGACCACACACAAAAAACTGCAGTAGAATGATCCATCGGAATGGACCTTCTCTGCAGTATGGTTTGTCTTCACAGCTATCCTGATCCGGTTATTCTTTGACTCCGCCCAGTGCTACACCTGCGATAATATAACGGGACAGCAGGAAGTAGACTACGAACAGCGGCAATGCGGTCAGCGCCAGCCCCATATAAATCGAGCCGAAGGAGGTCTTGTATATATCCCCTCGGAGCAGGCTGACCATGATCGGCATCGTATACTTCTCCTTCTGAGTAAGGAGGATTAACGGCATGAACAAGTTGTTCCAGTTGCCCACGAAGGCGAAGATTGCCTGCGTCGCCACTGCCGGAACCATTAGCGGTAAGATAATGCGGTTAAAGGTTTTGAACTCACCCGAACCGTCCACACGTGCTGCTTCCACGATCTCTATGGACAGTGTGGCCAGCAGATACTGGCGCATAAAGAACACTACTGCCGGTGCGGCAATTGCAGGAAGAATCAGCGGAAGGAAGCTGTTGGTCCAATGTATTTTATACATGAACTGATAGAAGCCGATCGCACTGGCTTGGGAAGGAATCATCATTACACATAAAATAAAGGTAAAGAATGCCCCGCGCAGCCTCCAGCTATAAGTCACTAGACCGTACGCCGCAAGGGATGAGAAATAGACAGTCAGGAGAGTGGCTGAAGCAGAAATAATAAATGAATTCATGAACCCCTGAATCGGATCGAAGCTCTTTTCGAGCAGAACCCGCAGGTTCTCCATCATATGGGATGAAGGCAATAGCGAGAGACCGCCTTGGATTTCTGACGAAGAGCGGGTGGCGTTTACAAACATGATCCAAAACGGTAGGATGCTGAGCACCGCCAGAGAGATGCAGACGATATAGATAATCGTTTTATTGATCGTCCGGGTGACATTTCCGTCTTTTTGATTATTGTCCATGTGCTACGCCCCCCTTTTGGCTGCTCTTGTTAGATTTCCGATGCATTTTTTCGATTTTTTTAAGTCTTGCCGCGTCACGGTCACGCATTAGATAGAATACAAATGCAGATAATATTCCTGAAATCAAGAACATAATCATACTCGCAGCAGCAGCACGGTTGTACAAATAGCTTCCTTTAAAAGCTTGCCCATAAATGAACATGGACGTAGTAAGCGTAGAGTCATCCGGTCCGCCTGCAAGGAAGAGCTGCGGAATGTCAAACATAGTCAAGCCACCGACCATCGATGTAATCAGCGTGAATAACAGAATGGTACGTAAACTTGGCAGCGTGATCCGGAAGAACGTTTGAACTCCGTTTGCACCGTCAATCGCCGCAGACTCGAAGAGCGCAGGATTGATACCCATAACACCTGCGATAAGAATAATCATGGTGTTTCCGTACCACATCCAGAACTGGATGAATGCCACAATGCCCCGCGCTACCGTCTTATCCTGAAGGAAGTAGATCGGAGCGTCGGACCAGCCCATCATTTGAAAAAAGCTGTTTACCGGACCCATCGGATAGCCAAACAGAGTGCTGAATAGCAAGGCGATTGTACCCGCAGTAATCACATTCGGCATATAGAGCAGAACCTTGAAAAAGCCTTGCCCCTTAATTTTAAGACGCTGGTTAGTGAACCATGCAGTGAGTAAGAGCGCCAGAAGGATCTGGGGAACGAAGTTAAGGAACCAGAGCAACCCGGTGTTAATCAGAGATTTTCGGAAAGAGGCGTTGCTAAGGATCAAATCTTTGAAATTCTGAAAAGGATTATCCAAAATATGTATGGGTTTTGGTATTAATCCCTGCAAATCGGTGAACCCGATGAATGCGGTGTATAAAATAGGATAGAGCGAGAAGATCAGAAATGCTAAAACAAACGGAAACGTAAAAATATAGCCAAATTTCGAGTAGTTCACACCTTTGCGGCGCATGCTCTCACCCCTTTAGTTGATACGAAGGGGCGGGATGTCTCCCCCGCCCCTTCGTTTGATTTTTATTCGCTATCGATATTAAGTTGATCTTTGACCTGCTGTTTGAAGGTTTCGAGTGCTTTATCACGGGTCTTATTGCCTGCAGTATATTCGCGTACTTGATCACGCCAGAGCTTGTTGATCGTTTCGTCGAATGCAGTCAAGTTCTTACCGGAAGCGTTGGCATTCGCCGGAACAAAGATATCGAAAATGTTCTGTCCGCCAACGAGTTCCAAGTCACCTTTAGACTTATCCATAACAACAGAGGAAGCAACGCTATCCTTCGCGCCTTGCTCGCCATCTTTCAACGTTCCGTTAGCCCAGTAGTACTGGAGTCCGGTTTCAGTAGTGTCGAGTGTTACCCATTTGATAAAGTCTGCAACAGCCTTTTTCTTGGCTTCGTCCTTGACTACGTCTTTGTTAGCGAGCAACCAAGTGCCTCCCCAGAAGAATCCTGTTGGTGATTCAGTAACTGCCCAGTCACCCTTTGTATCTTTGGCATGTTCGCTTAACGTATAGTTAATGAGCCAAGCGGGACCGAAGAAACCGAAGACTGGTTTTTCGCCAGTGCCGTTCATATCAGCGAACCAGGCTTCTTGCCAATCTGTCGTATCGTTATAGTAGTTATTGTCTTTAAGCTTCTTGGAGAGATCAAGGAATTCTTCACGCTTCGGATCAATATGCAGCTTGCCATCGACAATCCAGCCTTTATCCGAGCTGTTTTCGATCGCGTGCCAGATATCGCCGTCACCGGAAACTGCGGCATATCCTTTAGCTTTCAGCTTCTCTGCTGCACTGAAGAATTTATCCCAGCCTGGACCCACCTCATCCTTAATCTTAGCCGGGTCATCTGTTCCAAACACATCCTTCGCAAGCGAGCGGCGATAGATAAAGGCTCCGCCTGTTGCCTGATAGCCGAGACCTTTAAGCTGTCCGTCAGTGCTGCTGCCGATATCAACAGAATATTGAGCGATGCCTGCATCCTTAACCATTTGATCGGTAAGGCCCAGGTCCGCATAGTTGGCTGCAAAAGTGGATGCATCACCTTGTGTATATTTGAGTACGAATGCGCCTTCAGTAGCATAAATATCAGGTGCATCTTTGCCGCCGGCAGCTAGAGCCTGGTCAAGCGCAGGCTGATATGCGCCGTCTGTAGTCGCAACAATCGTAGTTTTGAACTCCACATTTGCCTCTGGATGAATTTCCAAATACTTCTTAGTCATGTTTGGAATTTCGTCAGTGAAGCTCCACAGATTGATCGTTACCTTCTCACCGCTACCCGCTTCCGGAGCTTCAGTTGCCTCTGCCGCATTCGATGCCGGAGCCGTTGTTGCAGCTGCGCCGGACGAGCTGGAATCCGAATTCCCGCCGCCGCATCCTGCCAGAGCAGATGACATCACGAGCACTGTTGAGAGCCCCGCTAAAACACGCTTCATACTTTTCATACTTTGCCTCCCCTTTTATCTTCATCCTCGGTTATATGTAACCGCCTTCATATTATAGTGCTTGTCCCTCTCTCGCATAAGGAACCCCTCATTGGGAAAAATACCACTATTTATGGGTTTTGCTCTAAAAAGCACAAAAAAGACGCCTGGGCATGGCCCTTAGCATCTCTGGTTCCGCAATACTATAATTAATTTCCCCATTGATCTTATACAAAAACCCCTCATTGGGGTATAAGTAATTAGCCGCCCGTACTGAAAATGTTGAAACTTGTCATACTATCTAACGTAAATTTGGACCATACAGACTAAAGAATAACAAACGGGAGAGGAGCTTGTACCTGATGGAGTATTACCGCCGCAATAGTTCAGACACCCTGGAAGAAGTCCACAGTTCCGCAAGCGGGCTTACGTCTGCTGAAGTAGATAACCGGCTGGCCAAGGAAGGCTACAATGAGTTGAAGGGTAAAGCAAAGGACCCGCTATGGAAGCTGTTTTTGGAGAATTTCAAAGACCCTATGGTCATTGTGCTGCTCATCGCGGCAACCGTTCAGATCGTAATGGGACATATTATGGAATCCGTCATCATCTTCGTGGTGCTGATTCTGAATGCTGTAATCAGTGTGGTTCAGACCAAGAAGGCGGAGAGCTCACTGGACGCCCTGCGCAAAATGTCCGCACCCGAAGCCAAGGTCATGCGGGACGGAGCCTTACTGTCGATTCCGGCAAGGGAGCTGGTCCGGGGCGACATCGTCTTCCTGGAGGCTGGCGATTATGTGCCTGCGGATGGACGGATTATTGAATCCGGGAGTCTGCGGATTGATGAGGGCATGCTGACCGGCGAATCCGAAGCCGTGGATAAGCATACCGACCCTATCCCGCAGGAGGCTCCGCTGGGCGATCGGCGCAACATGGCCTTCAGCGGCTCACTAGTCGTCTATGGACGGGGAACATTGGTGATTACAGGAACGGCACTCGGCACCGAGCTGGGAAAGATTGCCGGGCTGATCGAGAGTGCCGAAGCCAAGCAGACGCCCCTGCAACGCAAGCTGGAGAGCTTCGGCAAAAAGCTGGGGATCGCCGTCCTGTTGCTGTCTGTGCTGATCTTCTCCATTCAAGCCTTACGCGTCTGGCTCTCGAATGACACAGTGGACACCACCGAAGCCATCTTGAATGCCCTGATGTTCGCTGTAGCAGTAGCCGTTGCCGCTATCCCCGAGGCGTTGTCTTCTATCGTAACCATAGTGCTCTCCGTGGGCACGAACAAGATGGCCCGGCAGCATGCTATTATCCGTAAGCTGCCTGCTGTAGAGGCACTGGGATCAACGAGCGTCATCTGTACAGACAAGACCGGAACGCTGACCCAGAATAAAATGACGGTTGTCGATTATTTCCTGCCCGGAGGGCCGGAGGAGCAGTTCAAGCTGAAGGCCGATGACTGGTCGGAAGAAGCCCGCAAGCTTCTGCATATCGCTGTACTCTGTAACGATTCCAATATTAATGAAGAAGGCAAGGAGCTGGGCGACCCGACCGAGGTAGCACTGATTGCCTTCAGCAACAACAAGGACAGGGATTACCGCGAGATCCGCGATAACTTCCCGCGCGAGGCCGAGCTGCCGTTCGATTCGGAACGCAAGCTAATGACCACGCTGCATACGTTCGAAGGACAGAAGGCCCTGCTGACCAAAGGCGGTCCCGATGTCCTGTTCAGCAGATGCTCCCATGTCCTGCTGGAGGGCCAGGAGGTTCCGCTGACGGCAGAGGTCCTGGAAAACTTTAATGAAGCGAACGAACAGTTCTCCAGCAGAGCGCTGCGCGTGCTTGCGTACGCTTATAAGAACGTGCCGGACACGGTGACTGAGGTAGGCCTTGACGATGAGCACGACCTGGTTCTGGTCGGCCTGTCGGCGATGATTGACCCGCCGCGCGAGGCCGTATATGGCTCTATCGCCGAATCGAACAAAGCAGGTATCCGTACGATTATGATCACCGGGGACCACAAGACTACGGCTCAGGCTATCGGCCGCGATATCGGACTGATGGCAGAGCATGAGATTGCAGTCACCGGCCAGGAGCTGGATGCCATGTCCGAGGAGGAGCTGGACAGCAGGCTGGAGCAGATTGGCGTCTATGCCCGTGTCTCCCCTGAGAACAAGATCAGAATCGTCCGTGCCTGGCAGCGTAAAGGCAAAATCACCGCCATGACCGGCGACGGCGTCAATGATGCACCAGCCCTGAAGCAGGCCGATATCGGTGTAGCTATGGGCAGCGGAACCGATGTGGCCAAGGATTCGGCGGCTATGATCCTCACCGATGATAATTTCGTGTCTATTGTCAATGCAGTGGCCGTTGGCCGGACAGTGTTCGATAACATTAAGAAAGCGATCGCCTATCTGTTCGCCGGCAATCTGGGTGCGATTATCGCCATCCTGTTCGCCCTGATCTTCGACTGGATTAATCCGTTCACCGCGATTCAGCTGTTGTTCATTAACCTGGCGAATGACTCCCTGCCCGCCATTGCCCTGGGTATGGAGAAGGCCGAGCCGGATGTAATGAGCCGCAAGCCGCGGGATATTAGCGAAGGCATCTTCGCGGGCGGGATGATGCAGGCGGTCATTACCCGTGGTCTGCTGATCGGGATTGCCGTGATTATCTCCCAGTATATCGGGCTGCAGCATTCGGATGAAATGGGCATTGCGATGGCCTTCACCACGCTGATTCTGGCGCGTACCCTGCAGACCTTCGCCGCCCGCTCCAACAGTCAGACCTCTGTGGAGGCCGGCTTCTTCAGCAACAAATATGTAATCGGCGCGGTCATGATCTGCTTTGCCTTTTATGGCATCGCAGTGCTGCCGGGAGTCAGAGATATTTTCTCGATCCCCGCTTCCTTCGGGATGAATCACTGGCTAACCGCAACCGGACTCGCCTTGGGCGCTGTCATTGTGATGGAGCTGGCAAAGCTGGTCCGCCGTATGTTGCCTGCGAAGCAGGCTGCTTAAGCTGGGCTGAGTCGACGAATGAACCGTAATAACAGCAAGAAGCCTGCACGCCCGGTATGGGGGTGCAGGCTTTTTATAATCCATCACTTCTTCAAATGATAAGGCACTGTAGTGACAATCACATCGCTGCGGAACAACAGACGGGCGCGTATCAGCAGACTCGATTGATTATGAAGGATATTATGCCAGCCTTTCTTCGGAATGAACTGTGGAATAATTACCGTTACCCTATGGTTCAGCTCTGCGGCCTTCCAGTTCACCTTATCAATGAATTTGGTCAAGGGTTGTATGATGCTTCTATAAGGAGTATACAGGGTTACTAACCTTACGTCCGGCTGCCACTTTCTCCACTTCTCCTCGAACACCGCTTCATCTTCCCGCTCGAAGGGCACGTAGACGGCAATAATCTGCTGCGGAGACAGCGACTTGGCATATTCCAGGGAGTTCATCACGACATGCGTGATTCCGGCCACCGGCACGATAATCACATTGCCTTCAATCTTGATCGTCTCCTCACAAGTAGTAATTCTAAGCTGGTCCGCAATGGCCTCATAATGCTTATGAATCCGGTGGAACACCAGGAGCAGAATCGGCAGAAAGACAAATACCGGCCATACCTGCGTAAACTTGGTCATGAAGAACATCATCGTTACAACGAAGCTGATCAGAGCGCCAACCGTATTGATGATGAACTTTTGCACCCAGCCCGCAGGCTTTTCCCGGAGCCATTTCACCATCATTCCGCTCTGCGATAACGTGAAGGGAATGAACACACCTACAGCATATAAAGGAATCAGCTGCTCCGTTTTCCCCTCAAAGACATAAATCAGAAGCATGGATAGAACGCCCAATATGATAATACCGTTGGAGTAACCCAGCCGGTCCCCCCGCATGGTGAACATTCGTGGAATGAACTTATCCTTGGCAAGGTTCACGGCCAGCAATGGAAAGGCGGAATAACCGGTATTGGCAGCCAGGATCAGGATTAATGCAGTCGTTCCCTGGATAAAATAGTACATCGCATTCCGGCCAAAGGTTTGCTCGGCAATTTGCGAGACAACAGTAACGTCAGCTCGGGGAGCAATCCCGTAATAATAGGCTAACACCACAATTCCTGAGAACATTACAGCCAATAAAACTCCCATGGCGATTAAGGTTTTGGAGGCGTTGGACGCTTCCGGGCTTTTGAAATTCGGTATGGCATTGGAGATCGCTTCTACACCCGTTAATGCAGAGCTCCCGGAAGAAAAGGCGCGCAATAATAGAAATAGGCTGATCCCCGCTACCGGAGTCCCCAGTGAGGTATGCAGTTCTGCCGGAACGTTACCTGACAAGATGTTGTACAGACCTGTACAAATCAGGATGAATAAGGCCAAGACGAATAAATAGACCGGATAAGCGAGGACGGAGGCAGATTCCGTGACCCCTCTTAAGTTCAAAATCGTGATCAGAAGCACAAACACAATGGCAATCACCACTTTATGCTCATGCAGGCTGGGAAACGCTGAGGTGATGGCATCCGTACCCGCCGATATACTTACAGCCACCGTTAAAATATAGTCAACCAGCAGCGAACCGCCGGCAATTAACCCCGGATACTTGCCCAGGTTCTCCTTGGACACCACATAGGCGCCCCCGCCGTGGGAATAAGCAAAAATAATCTGCCGGTAGGACAGAATGAGCGCGGTCAGCAGGATCAACACACCCAGCGCAATCGGGATCGAATACCAGAAGGCGGCTGCCCCAATCGTAACCAGAACAATCAGGATTTGCTCCGGCCCGTAGGCCACGGATGACAGCGCATCTGAAGACAGTATAGCCAGCGCTTTCTTTTTATTTAACTTTTGCTCGCCCAATTCACTGGACTTTAAGGGTCTGCCAATTAAAAATCGTTTTAAAAATGAAATCACTCGGTTTCACCACTCGCTTATTATTTGTAGGATCTCGGTTGTACCCCATCTGCTCCCGTTCTCGGACACAACAAAAAGACCACAGAAGAATGTTCTGTGACCTTCAACATATCATGTCCGGCATTAATATAGCGTTAAGGATTACGCAAAGACATTAAGATTGCATTAAGATTATCCTCAGGCCGGAGCATTGCCTGACTGATCCTTCAGCGCGTGGTGTTACTCGGAGCCTGACACCTTACTTACAAGCTCCTCGATTTCACTTAAGAAGTCATGAAGACTGGATTTCCGGTTACAGAAGCTGAATTCTTCCCGACGCTGCTCCACATAAGATTTGGATAATCCTGGTTTGAAGATCCCTTCACTGAATTCTCGTTGCAGCGCTTCACAATCGATGCCGGGATACGTATTCTCCAGCTGGGCGATCTCCGTGAGGCTTCTCTGCTTCTTGTCCTCTAATAGTAGTAGAACGGCTTCTCCCGGATAGATCTGGTGGACCCATAGCGTCCGCAAGGCCTTCAGAGCAATTGTTTTTCCTTCAGTTAGCCGGATTAGCTCCTCCTGAATTTGAGAGATGTGGTCCTTGTTCCAGTAATCGATGATCATTTCGAATATCCAGTACATCCATTCCTCATCTTGACTCTGATTCCTGAACACATCTTGAATATAGGGGATCACCGGATCACCGGTCTCTCTCAACAAAGTAGCAATCCGGCGTGAGCCCGGCCAATTCATGTCCTGAATCCACTGAAGCAGTCCCGGCAAGATAGGCTTCACGCGGGGATAGCCCAGCTTAACAATAACCTCCGCCGCTCCGCCCCAATACTCTTTGCCTAGCGGCTGCAACAATAGATGAAGCTCCTCATCCTGGATGTCCTGAAGCTTCTGAATAGCCTCCGCTTGTTCGGCTTCAGCTGTGTCCCAGTCTAGCTTTTGAATAAGTGCATTGATATCCTCCACGTGCTGTCCCCTTCTCTGCAACAGTCTACTTCTTCGCGTTTTCCTGCCACTCTCCATCCTTATAGATAAAATAACGGGGATTCTCCTCCTGGTCGCGTGCAACAATCTCTCCGGCAGGCCCTTCCCCGCTCTCCTCTATCACTTCAAATGAAGCCTCATCCCCGGCAGGTAGCTTCCGGTATACTTGCTCCAGCCCGTCTTTTCCCGAATTGCTGCGGACAACGTCACTCTTAACGGCAAAGATCATATTCAAGTCTAAACGGACCTCTCCGCCCAAGACAGGCAACACCCCAAGCACCCTTCGCTGGGAGTCGATGACGTCAAATCCCATTTTCCAAAAATCACTCAGCTTGTGAACCTGATAATCCCCGAGCGGATACACCTGAACGGCTGCCAGTGGAGTGAGAGTGAATTTACGCGGAAGCCCTTGTTCCAGTTGCATTAGCATGGCAAGCTTAAGACTGAGGTACAGGACAATAAACACAGCACAGCCCGTATTAAGCACCCGTCTCCTGCCCAACGACAGCGGAAGCACAAAACCCATTACACCTAGTAACAGAGGTACCCAAACCGTAGGATCACCGAGATAGATCAGGGGCAGGGTATAAGCTTCGCTGGACAGCGGATAGACCAAATGGACCCCATGTCCCAAATAATCCACCAGAATATGACCCAGCACACTCCCCGCAAGACATAGGTACAGGTGGATATACGAATATTTTTTCAGCAGCAGCCTGAACAGGAACACAATCGGAACCATAACCAACCCCATGACTATAATGGAATGCGACCAAGGAGATACATACCTGTTCCCCAACAGATCCGGCACAATTCCCAAGAATGAGGTTAGTCCGAGCAGAACAATCTTTTCCCTGAAAGAAATCTCATAGCGCATGAGCACCATCGATACAATGAAACTGCCCGTAAGCAGATGTGTAGCAATATGCATAGCCAATATCATAGACACCTGTAATCCCCTCCGCTTTGGTTGTTAAGCTTCACTGCTCAGAGTCTGGCAATTTATAAACAAATGGAGCGGGGAAAAGGTTCATTTGCTATACAAAGCTCACTTAAACTCAGTACAAATTTGGATAATGTGCACTGTCAGAAACCAATCCGTCCACATCTTCTTTTTTCAGAGTAATGGTTTAAGCGAAGCAACTGCTCTCTCATAATCAGCCTGAGAAAAGGTTTTAGCTGAACTCATACTGAAATACAATTCGTCTTTCTCAAAGTATAAATACGGTACTTTATTCTCTTGAGCAATCCACTCCCCAGATACATCTTTAGAAAGCTCAACTTTTTTAGTCGAAACAATCTCGTTAGTTGGTTTAAGTTCTTCTGTGGATTGAGTGATTGCACCACGAATAAATACAATACGGACTTGATTGTCTTTAACTTCAACACGATCCATGTAATCATCGCTACCTAAACCTACTGTAGGGATGTAGACTTTATCTAATCCGGCTTTCTTAGCAGCTTCACTAATTTCATTTTTTTGTTCTGCTGTATAAGATAGGGGCTCTGCTTCTGCCATTCCTTCACCTTCATTATTGGCGGAATTTACATTCTGATTTTGTTCAGTTGCAGGAGTGGGTGAAGAATTTGAAGGCGAATCTTCATTCTGACTGCATCCTGCTAATAAAACACCAAACAGCAGGCCGATAATCACGACTTTCCCTGTGTAGTTCATGGAATATCCTCCACTTGTTGTTTTGTCACCTCACCATAATAGACTGAACTGCTCTTCCAAAAGTTGCATAATCTTCTCAACTCAGTTTCTTTTTTGAAGCTCTTTTCAGGTCCAGTAAACTAAATAAAACGGGTGCTGATAAAAATACAGCGGCAGCCCTGCTCCCTTAAGAGCCCCGGCTACCGCTGCTTATTTACCACACTACTATTTACTTACGGCGGGCAACCATCATAATCTCCATACTACCGAGCTGTAAAGGATGATTCCCGAATTGTCCTGGGCTACAACCATATGCAGCCTCTACTGCGAAGCCTTCACTATCCAGCAGCATCTGCAATTCACGGAAGGTAAAAGCGGTAGTGTAAATCAAAACCTCTTTGGATTCACCCTCGGGGCTGCGAACCTCTTCTTTATCAATTACGGTGCAGGAATACGGATCAAATAACGACTCATCCTGTATACGCCGGGCTAAGTTAAGTGCATTAATTACCGTAAGAACAAATAGAGAACCCGGCTTCAGCGCCCGCTGCACCCCTCTAAGGACCTTCCGGTGACTCTCTTCACTGCCCGCCAGTCCAAAAGCCCCTTCACAGAGACAAATCGCACCATCAAATTCCTGATCAAACGTTAACTCGCGGGCATCCGCCACCAGAAATGCTGCCTGTAACTCTTCCTTCGCAGCTTCTCGATTCGCGTGCCTGATAAATTCCGCAGAAATATCCACGCCCACTGTTCTAATTCCGCGCCGGGCCAATTCCAGACTATGTCGACCCGGACCACAGCCAATATCCAGGGTGCGGGTACCCTGCCGCAGATTCATTAACTCCATTAAAAAGTCTACTTCCTGCATCGTTCCCTGGGCGAAACCGAATGTCAAATACTGCTCCCGCATGAAATCCCCGATGGCTTCATAATAATCCCCACTGTACTCAAAGCCTGATTGCGTATTCTTCAAAAACTATCCCTCCGTATCTGTTGTACCTACACGGAAGTGAATTGGCGTGACAGCTTAACCCCTTCCGTGTCCCGAATGACAATGTTCAGCCTGTCAGCGCTTCTATTCATAAGCTCACTCGCTTTCCTTATTATGTAACTTCAGGGTAGACATTCGGAGCCGGGAAGTCAAAAGAAAGAATCGTTTTACTCATTCTATACAGTTAGCCTTAACGAAGCTCCTTGACCTGCATCCCCTTTGAATCATCCAGCGTAATCTCACAGACGTCCGTCTTAATAGTTAGCGGATGCGGATAGGCTTCCTCCTGATCAGACATGAACCAGATCCGGCCTTGCTTCACAGCAATAATCAGCCCACGCTCGTCACCTACGGCGGCGAACTGGCTATTAGAATCCTGCCAAGGAACAATCCCTACCCGGGATAGCTTGAGCAGCGCCTCCTCTACATCGGGTACAGGCAGCCCGATCTCACTTACACATAACAGACTGGCTGGGGAAAATACCTCATTGGCGGAATTGTTCAGATTGTGCCGGGCAATCAGCTCTACAATATTACCTGCCGGATCATAGAAATAGATGGAGTCTGCATTCCAAGACTCGAAGTGCACAATCTCCTGTCCTTGGCTCAGAATAATCTGGACCTTCGGAGTGATCCAGCGCAACGCCTCATCTATCTGGTTCTCAGGGATATTGAATGCAAAATGATACTTCGGTTGTCCGTTTGGATCAGACTTTTTGATGGTTAGGCTGGACACTCCCACTTGTACACTGAAGGATGTTGATTGTTCCTGAACTAGCGTCAACCCAAGAGTATTCAGATAAAAGTCTTTCATTTCTTCTAGGGCAGGGGTCTGCATCTCTACTGCTTTTATCATTTAGAATCACCTCTATTTGTCGGCATAACAGCCAGACCTTTGCTTCCATGGTAGCCAAGCAACGTTTTGAAGTCAAACCCGCATCTGCAACTTCTGTGCAGCATCCGCGTCCATTACAATATGGAAAATCTATCTATTCTCTGAAAACAATAGGACAATTGAACACAACAGGAGGTTTATGTATGCGCTATATGGCAGCAATTGTGCTGGCGGCGGCTCTGCTCTCAGGGTGTCAGGGGGCAGACAAGGCCGGTGTGAACGGCTCTTCCCCTTCCTCACAGCCTGAAGTATCACCCACGGCTATGTCAGCCACACCTTCCGCTCCAGCATCTTCAAGCATGGAGGAGCCGCTTCTCTACATTGAGCAATTGCGAATTATCGGCGGAGGACAATTGGTGCAGGTGAAATCCAACATTGATATCGACCAGAAATCATTGGAGCAAGCGCTGAAAAATAGTCTACAGACCAGTGATCCCGAGACCGAATTCCGTTACACGCTGGAATGGGAGTCTCCGCGCTTTGTCCAAATCCGCCTGCATCTGGATGAGAACAGCGTCTGGTCCGGGACATTCAACCTGGATGAAGCCGTTACTGTAGACGGGCGCAAGTATGCCAGCACGGAACAGCCCTACCGTAACACGGTAGTGATCAGAGCTGGGGACGGTGAAGGCAGCCTGCTGTTCCAGGGCGTCACTTCTGGTACCAGGCGCGTAGTACCTGCCTGGAACACGGGCTGGATCAAGCCGGTCCAGACCCGGGAATCGGTGGCTCCCTCCTACCTGTTCTACGGGCAGGAGAAGCACCATCTGGTGCACGCCCTGACAGGCGAGGCGCTGGAGATTCCGGTTTTTGCTCAGGAGAAGGATGCCTACGGTAATGACTACGGTTACCATGAGATGTATTCTGACCGCTTCTATGAGGACTTCACTTATATGATCTCAGGCAATAAGACGCTGTACCGGGTAGACCTGAAGGGCTTCACCAGTAAGAAGCTTCATGTGTTCAACAAGCCAGTCTACGGCATGTCCTCCTCGCCTGATAGTAAGCGAATAGCCGTATTAACCGCACATGACGAGTTCATTGGCCCCGGGGCAGACTTAACGGTGCTGGATCAGCAGGGGAAAATACTGCATTCGCGGGAGAATGCTGCATTCATCTCCCACAGTGATGGCTTTCTGTTCGTGTACTCACTGGCCTGGGAGGATGACTCACATCTGATTCTTCCGGCAGACAGAGATGAGCATAATCCGCTTGGCCAAATCCGTTACAACACCGGAAACGGGGCATCTTCGGTTATGCAGGATGAGCGGATCACGGACCCATTGAAGCAAGATCTCAAGGAACATGAGCGGCAGCCGCATAATGACCTGTTGCTATCCGGGCTGAAGTGGTCACCCGACAACCGATTCGCAGCTTTCAAATCCGGCACAGGCGCCATTCAGGTGTACGACACACAGGAGCGGACCTTCACGTTCGTATCCGCAGGCACATTGCTGGGCTGGATGCCGGATGGAACGCTGGCCTGGGCTGATATTAAGGATCTTGTGTATACCTTTTGACTATACTTCTCCCCAAGTTTTCCAGATTTCATTACCTATTTTACCGTTATCGCAGTCAAAACGGCGGCAGACATTCACAGGAATAGCTGCCGCCGTTTTTGGGATGGACTATCTTGTTTTCTTCGGAAAACCGTATACGAATAGTATCACACCAATTAACGTAAGGATTGGCACAAAGATATTATCGAAGAAGCCTGCGATATGGATTTTAGGCTGGACATCGAACATTTGCGCTTGGTATAACGCATTAATTTCATGACTGCGGGCGATCAACGCCCCTACACGTTCGATAGTGTAGATTAACCCGGCAGCAATCAGAAAGGCTGCCCCTAGTTTTCGGTATAAGTTGTTGCCCATGGAATATTATTGCCTCCTCTACTCTTGGTGAATTGATTTAGTTACGGTTTCACCACTCCGCCCGGAAGCTCGGAAGCCGGCGGCCAGACGATGGCTCCGCTGCGGTTCATATACCCTCTGATTTCCTCACGTGTATCTGGAACCAGCAGGGTGATTTCCGCCAATTCGCCCTTAAACGAATCCGCCCAATAGAGTTGCGGCTTGACCACGTAGCGGCCGGAGGTATTAATATAGCCGTACCGCTGCCCCGGACTGGCTGGAGCCAGGCCACCCTTGAACAAACCTCCGGCAGTGAATCCCTGGATGACCTTGGCGCCCTTCTTATTAATATAGAAAGAGACTCCATTGCGCTCAACGAACGCCAGTCCTTCCGAGAACGGCTGCGCCATGCTGAACTGCGGCTTCATCAGGTATTTGCCTGCTTTGTCGATGTAGCCATATTTGCCGTTCACATACACGACTGCCGCCCCGTCGGAGAACAGTGTAGCGTGATCATACCGGGGCGTGATGCGAAGCTTGCCGGTGGTGTCGATATAGCCGTATTTGCCGCCAACGGCAAGCTTAACGACTGCCATGCCTTCGGAGAAATCAGACGTCGAGCTGTACCGGTACGGAATGATTAGCTTGCCCTTCGTGTTAATGTATCCTGAGGCTTTGCCCACATTTACCGAGGCCAGACCTTCAGAGAAATTAAACGCCCGGACGTAGAATGGCTGTATGGCCACCTTGCCTTGGTTATCTATATACCCGTACCGGGTCGCCGTAGCCCCGCTAGCAAGTTGAATCTTTGCTGTATACAGCGCGCGGTCATTATACAGAATGCCGGCGTCCCTCAGCTTGTATTCAAACAGCTTGGTGCCCGCCGAACTGAGATAATATTGCTTTTTAGCCGCGTGGTCCTCGACATACAGCGTTCCTCCAGGCACTCCTGAATACCCGTATCCGTCATACACAGCTTCGATGACTACCGTACCTTTGCCGTTGATGAAGCCGTATTTCCCGTTCACTTCAATCGGATACAATGGATCGGCCGTCTTCGCCTGCACAGTGCCCGCACCGGCGGCTTGAGTCTTATCCTGTGATGGACCCGCTACGCTTGCACTGAACACCATCGTCGTCATTAGCAGGGTTAAAGCCAGCTTTTTAAACACCTGTGGTTCACTCTCCTTAGAGGCTATTTTCCATTCTTTAGTATAGACGGCGATTGTACCGGTTTTGTTGTGCATTATTTGGAAGAAAAAAGAGGGCTGCCCCAGGCGGCATCGCCGGAACGACCTACGCTGAGCATTACATCAGTATAGCGCCACAGCCAAACGGCATGTATCATTGAAATGGCCATGACGGCTGAAGGTACAATGAGCATGAGGACCACAATCACTTGTGTGCTGCGGGATACCGCCTGCTCACTGTGGATGATAATCAGAGAATCCTGAAATCAGAACTCTAGACCCCTTAATGACGCTGTCCACCTTCCAAGTTCCGTTCGCGAATATTAGCGAGATTGTCCGATCTTCTGCATATTGATCTTCACCTGTAAGACCATTCGCCACTATCACAGACTGTGAAAGTGTGGCAGAATTCTTACTGGTATAAATGGGTGAAGTGACCGGCGTTTCATAAGTACCCGCTGTTTTCAATCCTTTGTTCTGAACAATAAACTTCATTAATCTATCCGTGAAGTACGGTTTGAGGGTTGAATTCACATTTTTAATTGAAGATACATTAGAGACTTGATTTAATTTATCTGATAGAAGTTTCAAACGTGCTTCAGAAATTTTGTTCTTTTCCGGAATTTGAACAGATGGGGGCTCCATATTAACAACCAATCCTTTGTTGCCCACTGTTACTGTTGCTTGTTTAGAGAGTTGGTTCCACACTACCGTTGCCCCTAACGACTGACTAACAAAACGAAGAGGGACATAAGTTGTTTCTTTAATGACCTGTGTTGCAGTATCCAAATCAACATATTTTCGTGATGGTGTATCTGTAGCTTCACTTGATGGAGCAGATTCAACAATCACACGTTTGAAATTTGCTGCAAGCCATATCGTCGAATTGCCGTTTTTGATTTTAACAACTTTATCTGTTTGAAACCATTCCAAGCTTGCGCCAAGATTTTCGGAGACAGCACGTAAGGGAATTAAGACTCGTCCGTTGTTTATTTGACCATTGTTAATCGTTGTAGATGTTTGTGCCTCTGCTGCGTAACTAGACCCAGTTGTTAAAGGTAGAATAAGAAATGCTGATGAAAGCAATGCAATTGTCCATTTTTTTATCATAATATTTCCTCCTCTTAAATAATTCACCACAAATTACTCTCACGCATCTGATTTCTCTAAGAAAATAGAATTCGGTGAAACAAAAACTCCCCATTTAGCAACAGGATTTATTGGTTCAACCTGTCTACCATATGGGGAGCAAATTACTTAGAGTAACATGGTATTACTGTTATACTAATCAGCCTTTACTGTGAAGAGTAATCAAATAACCGTCCGGATCAGCAAAGGTAAAGGTACGTCCAAAAGGGCCGTCGATGGGTGCGGATGTGATTTTCACGCCTGCTGCTGCGAGTTTATCGTGAATGTCTTGCGTATCCGGGGCATAGAGCCATAGCGCAACACCAAGTCCAGGCTGAGTCCCCCTACTGAGTTCGACTCCCGGCATGAGGTCACGAAGTGCAAATGCAATAGGCTTTGTGTCAAAAACCACCGCATGAGGCGGGCCCGCCTGCGAACGGACGAGTCCAAGATAGTGTTGATAAAATTCAGCAGAGCCTTCAAGATCGCTTACCTGAAGAGAGATGAAATCGGGTCCAATGACTGACATAATATAGCCTCCTAATATTCGCGTTTGTAGGTTAATATAGTCTTCATTATACCCACCCTTCCTGACAACGTTATGTCAGTAGCGTTCTATTAAGATTACCATCTCTTTTGCGCAATTTCTGAAATGCCGAGTATTCCTGATTGGACTTAATATAGTTAAAGATCTGTTCGGCGCATTCTGCCGGAGTCAGCTCTTCCGTGTTCACTTCAAGGTCATATTCATCAAAACGATAGACGATGTCGAACTGGGCATCCACTAGACCAATCTGCCGGTCCCCTCTGGCCTGCTCTCTTCGGATAAGCTCTTCCCGGGAGCATAGGACACCAACAAATAGCGTAATCCGATCAGCAAAATGATCCAAAAACTCATTAAATCTCTTATCGTTGTCGAATACGGTATCCACGATGACATTGAAGCCCATTTCCGATAACAGCTTAATCGTCGAATAGAACACCGAGCATATGGAATCATCCAGTATTTCCGAGACCACCTGATGGTCTATTTCCCGTACAGGCTCATCCGGAAATTTATGATTAATGAAATCATTATAATTATTAAAAAAATCATCAATCGACACATGATAAAACGGAATCTCTTTCTGTTTTATAAGCTCAGCCGAGATAGAAGTCTTCCCGGAGCTTGAAGTTCCATTCAGAACAAGCACATGCCTTTATTCATTTCGTCCCCTCCTTTTCATCCATTATAAACCATAGGCGTTAGAGGAGGTGACTCATCAGTTGTATCAGTTGAATCCACCATTAACACGAATAGTCTGTCCTGTTATCCATCGGGCCTTATCACTGACGAGCAAGTCGATCACATTTGCAATATCCTCGGGCTCTCCAAGCCGTCCAAAAGCATTCATCCGCCGGAAAGAATCCACCAGCTCATCAGATTTCCCATTGAGGAATAGCTCCGTCGATACTTGCCCTGGCGCGACGCAATTCACGACGATATCCTTCGCTCCGAATTCCTTCGCTAATTGGCGGGTTAACTGCTCGACTGCCCCTTTGGTTGCAGCATAGACACTATATTTTGGCAGCATTGCACCCGATACAGAGGTCGAGAAGTTGATAATCGTTCCGCCCTGCTCCATATGCTTCATCGCTTGCTGGCAAGCGAAATAAGTACCTTTTACATTTACAGCAAAGTGCCGGTCGAACATCTCCTCCGTTACGTCCGTAATAGGTACGCATTCCATAATCCCGGCATTATTCACCAAAATATCGATACGCCCGAATTGCCCAAACGTCGCTGCAAATAGTGCTTCCACATCAATCAAATTGCTTACGTCACCCTGAACGGCTATCGCTTCCCCGCCAGATTTCTTAATAGTTTGCACGACCTCGTCCGCTTTTCCCCGGTTAGATGAATAATTGACAGCCACCTTTATTCCTAACCCGGCCAGTTGAATGGCGATTTGTCTTCCAATACCCCTTGATGCACCTGTGACGATGGCTACTTTTTCGTTCAGACTCATTCACGAACACTCTCCTTAATCTCGCTTAAGCCAGGTAAAACTCTGTTGGCCTTATGGATTCATTGTAAAGCAATCGAAGAGTATTTCGTTATAACAGACCTGTTCACTTCTTGCCTATTTCTCTTTTACCCGCTATGATAACAGCAAACCTTATGACCACATGAAAAGGAGGCAGCTAACTTGGACGATACATTGCGGACCGGACCGCTTTTACAGCAATTAGCTGCGCTCATCCTACGCCATGCTCCATCTGCAGGCACCCACCAGACGCTCATTCCTTCCTTGCAGTTAATGCACGCAACAGATGTAGCAAAACCGCTGGAGTCTGTCTATAAGCCATCGATCTGCGTCGTTGCCCAAGGAGCCAAAGCAGCCACCCTGTCCAGCGAAACTTATCATTACGATCCATCAACGTACTTAGTCACCTCTGTCGAGCTGCCGATTAACGGGAGAATTACCGCGGCTTCGCCTGAGCATCCGTTTCTGGGCATCAAGCTAAGCTTCGATCCCGGCACCATCCTGGAAATTGTAAAAGAAATGAATGACTCCACCCTTGTACCGGATGTAACGCGTCTTGGGCTCACTGTAGCCCGAACCTCTGAGCACTTACTCGCAGCCATCGTGCGGCTTATCCAATTACTCGACACACCTCAGGATATTCCTGTCCTGGCACCACTTATTATCCGTGAAATTCTTTATCGCGTTCTTCAAAGCGACCAAGGCTCCCACCTGAATCAATTCGCCATCATCGGCAGCCATGCGCACCGGATTGCTCAAGCTATCCAAGTGATCACTAAGCAGTACGATCAATCCCTTGTCGTTGAACAGCTTGCAGAGTTCGTAAATATGAGCACCTCCGCCTTCCACAAGCACTTCAAGCGCGTCACCGCCATGAGCCCGCTGCAATACCAGAAGGTCATCCGCTTGCAGGAAGCCCGCCGCCTCATGCTGACCGAGTCCCTCCAAGCCTCCGATGCCGCCTTCCGAGTAGGCTATGAGAGCCCCTCCCAATTCAGCCGCGAATACGCCCGCCAGTATGGTAGACCTCCGGTGTCGGATGTCCAGGGGATTCTTGGGTTATCGAAGTAGCTAACTTCTTCAGACTTAGCTGTTCACGCAACGACATCCAGCTTTCTGTCACGGTTTGATGCGCTGTATCGATCACGATGTGGTCACGGTCCCAAGCCTCGTAATGTCTGTTCTTCACCTCACTCCAAGTGGGCAGGGTAAAGCCGGGAATATCCGTTGTACGAGTCGTAATTCGATGCTTGTGTGTACATTCGTCCGAACAGACCACTTTTGATTTCGACAAACGGAATTCCTAGAGACTCCGCTACATTACGCCAGGCTTCTACGACATCAACCCGAAGATACGGTGCCCGAAGTTCGCTTGCTAAAGCTGATGCTAATGTAGACTTACCGGTGCCCGGCAACCCGCCGAATATATACAGCGTATGGATTTCCTCCTTCATGACAATCTATTTACCGTTCTATGCCTACTGTCTTTTGATAATGATGATACCTTAACTACCTTAGGCCCCGCAGGATGTAATCGTTTACACATCATAGCAGACTCTACCGGATTTAACGATGAAGTTGGTTTATTTATTTGTATCTTCCCATCAAAAAAATAAGCCGCCCTAATTTCTCAGGACGGCTCAAGATATACTTGTCGGGTTATAAAAATCTATGGACCCAATTTTGTTGATTTTATAGGGTTTGCCAGTGCACTTGATAAATAGGAAAATATAATGTGCGGCTCGCCTCTACTTATTTGGGTTCAGCAAATTACTTTATTAGAAAAAGACATTCAAGCATTTGAGAATTAGTTTCCATAATACTTCTCATTTTGCGGTCTATTTAATACGTGTCATTAATTCATGATAAGAAATAATAGAGAAATCAAGCTTCTTGTACCTAGAGGTAAATAGTTTGTTAGTTACCATATAAGGGATAACTTCATAGTCCAACGCATCCAATTTTAATGCAGTTATGATCTTACTAAGGTTATTCTTTATATAGTTAATCCTTCTCTGAAATTTCTCATCGTCTTTGTGTTGGTAGAAAAAGCTCTTTTGTTGCATTTGATCCTCATAGATAGAACCTACTTTTTGAAGCACCTTACTCTCGATCAGCCAAATTTCTTTTTTGGATTTATCTACAGCAATAACATCATAGTCACCTAAGTTATCTGGAAATTCATTCTGAGGAAATCTTGATGCCAGTTCTAATTCTGGAAAAACAGGATAGAAGCCCTTATCTAGAAAGGCATTAGCGATATCCTGTACCATTTCATCTTCATATCTTTTTTTCCATTTCGTGAGTACTAATTTCACATTTTCCATGTTTATCTCAAAAGGAATATACCATTCTAAAAAACCACTCTTCCAATACGTGGCTAATTGTTTAATAGAAACAGGTGAAAATGTACATTTACCATCTTGCATTACTACAGGCTTAACATCAAATCTGTTATCACGTTTTTCCCGATCCCAAAATGGTAAAATATCATGAATTGTACCATTTAGGAGTTTTAATTTATTGCAATCTAATGTTATAAAATTCAGGGCATTCTCAGCTTTTTTCTGATCATCATCTTTAAGTTCTAAAAAAAGTGTAAGGAAGTCACTAATTAATTTATCTGGTTGGGCTTGAAAAACATTTGGATAAATTTCTTCAACAAAAGGATTTTCCAAAACCTTTAACTGTAAATATTCGAATAATGAGATCAGCATACCCAGTTCTATTCCGGTATCTATGAAAAAGGCACTTGCACATTGAATCAGATATTCCTTATCTGTTTCATCATTTTTTATTGGGTAATCTTGTTGCTCATACTTACGACGAAGTATTTCCTCATACTGTAGCACTCCAATTTCAGAAAAAATATTATCGACCTTGTACTCATCATCAATTTGAATTAATACATCGAAATCGGTAAAGTGGCATGTATCAGCATTGTCTTGTAGCACAACAAGCCAGTCAGCAAAAGCTAAAAGATTTTCAAATTCATCTTTTTTACACTCGGAATTATTATCCTGATGTTGAATTGCAAGATTACTTTCTAATAAATACTGGGCCGTTCTTAAATTGCGTCTAAACTCTTCTCGGATATTCCTTGTTTTCTGCTCAAATTCTTCTTGAACAACAGGATCTAAATTATTAAAGCTTGAATAGCGCTTGCGATTAACAATTATTCCATGTAATTGAGTAGTGTAATAGTTTAAAACTTTATTGTGTAAATGCTTTTTGCTGTATTGAGAGATTTGATCTTCAAAAACTTTTACGATGGATGTTTGCATTCTTCTAATAACACGAGTTGCTGATTTTCCAGAATACTCTCCTGGCTCTGCCCCTGCTGAAAAACAAACTCTTGCAATTTCTTTCCTTACTTTCACAAAGTTATGTGCTTCTGATTGAACACTAATAGCCATATCAGAGTAAAAATAGTCTTGTTCAATAGTAAAAACGCCCACTTCTTTTTTTAGTGAAAAATCTTTAATAACAACCGACTCTAATTCTGAAAAGGAAGACTGATTATGTTCTCTCAGCGGTTCTAATAGCTCCAAAAAGTATGCAGATTCTACACTTTTATCACCAGCATTCATCATAGCAAACATTAGGTCTTCTTGATTTACAGCATATCGAATAATTATTGTGTCTGTATCAATATAAATATCACTATATACATATTTCTTGCTTCTATTCATGGTAAAACCAGAATGGTCAACTTTTTTTGCGTAATGCATAGGCATAAACATAACTTGAAGCACTTTAGAATATAGAATTGGGAATCCAGCAAGTATTTCGCCATATCTATTAAAAAGACGCTGATTTAACTCATTAGTTGTTCTCAGCGCTGTATGATTATTCGTTGAGAAATCTTCTTCTATAAAAAATTCAACATTCTGGGCTAGAAAAAGGAACGTGGATGGGCCAATTTTCTTAACTTCACCGCCAAAACCTAAACAACCTTTATGTTCAATATGTGAATAACCCCATTCACTCTCCTTAACTTTCCAACTATATGGATCAGCAAACATTTTGGATTGTAAATTGAACGGATAATTCATAAGGTCCTTAGTAAAGCACTCATAAACATACTCATCTGTACTTCCATATGAAACAGAAATTGAATTGTACTCAATTGCGCCTGATGCAATATGATAATGCGCATTTTTCCACGTAAAAAACAGATTGCTTTTACCACCTATGATCATTATTTCTGCTTTTTCTTTTCTATCATATTCTATGAATTCTATCAGTTCATTAAAATCCTCCATAAAGCCTAACATATAAAACAAATCTAGAGCAGAACATGAAAATAACTCTCCATCTTCACCCAAAGATACCCCATGGGCTGTAATATCGGTGAATGGCTCTATTAGCAAAAAATGAACCGGCATCTCGGCCAAAACATCAAATGCATACCCCCCTTTTAATTCTTTCCTGTAATATGTCTCGCAAAGTCGCAGCTGATTGCTCTCATGCAATAAATTAAATGCCATGATTTCAGCGTCAACGCTTTCAAGATTATCAAAGTCACCTTTATCTATTGCAACCAACACTCTACCTTCGCTAACAGCCATAAATGCTAAACGGTTATTTGTAAATGGTTTCCCTGTATCTTTATTAAAAATTCTAGGTGCAATTAGAACTCGTGAACGATCGTTATTTGAAAAGTTGAAAGTATTTTCTATTGATTTCCCCCATGTTAAGCTGATATGGTGTTGGAATTCTTTTGCTGTTGCCAAAGAAAGCAGCTTTTTGTACAAATCGACCAGAATTGATGCATTATAAATTGGGTAATATTCTTTCTTATAAACGAAGAAATGACGCATTTCAATTGGACATTTTTGATATCCCATTATTTGAAATGCATGCTTAGAAAGTTCTACAAACTCTTTTGAATTAAACAGAGAATTCGCTGCTACCCAAAATTGTTCTGAGGGCATCTCAAATGCGATATCATAATCTTCACCAGGAGAAGATATGTTACTATCAGTCAGCATATTTATTATTTTTTGGTTATAATGCAATACAGCCTTAAGTTCACCTTTCATTTCAAGAACTTCGGCTAACTCAGGAAGAAAATTCATTACAGCATATACCTGTTCGTGACCAGTACCAATTACTACTGGATAAGTCTCACCATCAACAATTATTTTAACTTCACCAAAGTCATTTAGTGTCAAATCTTCTCTATAGGTAATAGGCAAATAAATAGAAATTGCATCAAAGAACTCTTTGAATTCGGAATATTGCTTAATATTTCGATTACCGAACTTTGTAGTATTACTTAATGAATGGTTAAGTGTTAATGCTTGTGCTAACGCCGAACGATTATCGGCCCAAGAATTGATGCAAAATATAGCTCTGGTGACATCATCAATGGTATAAAGGGATATGATTTTTTCAAGCTCTTTGGAGGTAGCCTCAATATATTCGAAATCAGAAATACACTCATCAATCAGGACCGTATTTGTATTTGAAGCTTTCCTTAATGGTTTATTAATACAGCACTTTTTGTACTTCTTTCCACTTCCACAAATACAAGAATCATTACGACCAATCGCCATTTCCAAAGCCTCCCGCCATTTTACTTAGGTATAGGACAACCAGAATTAACTTATCTTCAGATGGGCTCCTAAATCAATTATATTGAACGCAATTTCTAATGGCTGTTTAAAAAATTATCATCTTCACCTCAATAAAAGAGTATAAAACAATCCTATCAAGATATTTTTTTTGTATATTAATCGAATAAAACTTCCACTTTCTTCGACGACTTAGGCGGTATGGACAACGAGTAAGTACAATAATTATATAATAATTCTGAAACGAAACCAAACATAAGTTCCTACGTAATACGCTTATACATAAATTCAGGAGGAAAGTAATATGAGGAGAAATTCAAATGCGAACAACCAACAAGATCTTTCTTTTGGAGAAAGAACAGGAAGATTAGTTCTTGTAACTACTGTAATTGGCGTTTTAGGAGTCGGTTATTATAAGCTTTTAATGCTTGCTATTAACATTCTCTCTACCAAAATGTATATGAAATTTCCTCTTTCAATAGAGCACATTATTGTAACTTGCATGCTCTCTACCGGATGCCTAGTTCTAGTAAGCGCAATTTACTATTCTTACTGCGAATTTTCTGCCCTTAACTATACGCAAAGGGGAGTAACGAGGAGGAAAAATGTCAATAGGGCAGACGAAAGTTATTCTTCCCTGTTCAAATTTTCTTCCTTATATGCAGGCATCTCAATGATAGTTACTTTGTTATTCATATTAACTGTTGGGCTGATCTTTCAAAATCGTTTTGTTATTGTCATTACATTTTTAGTTGTAGTTCCCTTCGTAATTGCATTATTTTTCAAGAAATTTAGAAAAGAACTACGCAAAGGAATAGTAAAACTGCGAAAATACGTGAGGAAAAACTGGAAAGTAATAGGCGCGTGGATGTTTACTGCTTATCTTATGTTAAGCATCTTGATTCTTGCTATGAGCAATTTACAAAAACCCAGTTTTATAATTAACTTTGTTAATGATAAAACAGTACCAATTAAGTTTCATTTTGAAAACAAAATTCCAGAGAAAGTGATCCTGAGCTTTTATTCTACAGATGATAAAGGAAATAATGCTGTTCTTACCCAAGAGGTAGAAGTAAACAAACTAGATTTCAAACGTTCATTTATAGAGGTGACTGAGAAGCAGATTTCAGAGAAAGCATCGTCTTCTATGGCTAACTTCCTGAATAAAGAAATGAATAAAGGTTTGAACGAAGCATACCTACCAGATAGGAGCCATTATGATTATAAATATGAAATTAATTCATTTGATTTCTTGAAATTAGGGAAAAACTTTGTGATTATTCAATTTGAAATAGATTCCTTGAGTAATAATCGAGTCTACAAAGTTGTTAATGAAATTGATGTTGAAGATGGAAAAACATTCATAATTAATAAAGAAGAGTTCTCATCAGGAAAATAAATAACTAGAGGCTTATATGATAACTTAGCTAAGTCGGATAATAAGAAGTATATTCGAAGAGGGGCGATTGCTATATCTCAGAATATATTCTCTCCCTAATAGTTATACTATGTAAAAACTTAAGAGAAAGCTATTTACGTATCCATCTAACCGGATTGTGGCCTAACCCACTCCTACAATTATCATGCTGAAAATTCAGACTTCTGCAAGTTTTTCCTCTGAGAAACTTGCCTCACTTATGATATTGTTCATCGCGATTAATCTTAAACTATCCGCCCGTTAGCTTAATGAAGAAGCGTCCACTTTTCTAATTACTTTCTTTTTTCAGTCTAGATCTTTATTTTTTACTGAGAATATACGCAAAAATGAGCCGTCCTCAACATGCAGGACGGCTCATGATGTAATACGGTACCATACTTTCTTTACTGGTTCCACACTTTTAACATTGGTTCCGGACTTTCTTTACTGGTTCCCAACTTTTTATCACCGGACAACTGAGTTACCCAATCCTATCCCTTACTCCACAGTAACACTCTTAGCCAGGTTTCTTGGCTTATCCACATCATGACCCAGGGCCAGAGATGCATAGTACGCCAGCAGCTGCAGGGTAACTACAGACAGTGCAGCAGTCAGCAGCGGCAGGGTCTGAGGGATTACGAATACCTGGTCAACGGAGCGGAGCAGGTCGGTTTTGTGCTCTTCGTGAGTGATAGCCATGACATGGGCGCCACGAGCCTTAACTTCTTTAATGTTGCTGACGGTCTTCTCCAGCACGGATTCCTGAGTCGCCAGAGCGATGACCGGAACGCCTTCTTCGATCAGTGCCAAGGTACCATGCTTCAGTTCACCCGCAGCATAGGCTTCGGAGTGAATGTAGGAGATTTCCTTGAGCTTCAGCGAACCTTCCTGAGCTACAGCGTAATCTACGCCGCGGCCGATGAAGAACAGGTGCTTGTGCTCAGCGATTTGCTCGGCGTAGGCTTTGATCGCGTCTCTTTGACCCAGAATGACTTCTACTTGCTCCGGCAGAGATTGCATAGCGGCCAAAATCTTGGTAACTTCAGACTCAGACTGTGTGCCGCGTACTTCAGCCAGATACAGACCCAGCAAAGTGAATGCGATCAGCTGGGAAGTGTAAGCCTTGGTCGAGGCTACAGCGATCTCTGGACCAGCCAGCGTAACCAGTACACTGTCTGCTTCCCGGGCAATAGAGCTGCCTACTACGTTAGTGATTGCCAGCACATGGGCTCCGTTTGCTTGACCTTCACGAAGAGCGGCCAGTGTATCTGCAGTTTCGCCCGATTGGCTGACTACGATAACCAGTGTCTCCGGTGTTACGATTGGCGAACGGTAACGGTATTCAGAAGCGATATCATTCTCTACAGGAATACGCACCAAGGATTCAATCAGGTTACGTCCAACCAGACCGGCATTATAAGCAGTACCGCATGCTACCACTTGGATATTGCGGATGTTCTTGATTTGTTCTTCTGTCAGGTTAAGCTCAGGCAGAATAACCTTGTTGCCTTCCGCATTCATCCGACCGCGCATTGTATCGCGGTAAGCCTTAGGCTGCTCGTGGATTTCTTTCAGCATGAAGTGCTCATAACCGCCCTTTTCTGCGGTAACCGCATCCCAATCGACAGTAATCATTTCCCGAGAAATAAAGTTGCCTTCAATCGTCATCAGTTCGACAGCATCCCGTGTCAATACAGCCATTTCGCCGTCGTTCAGGATATATACGTTGCGGGTGTATTCCAGCAGTGCAGGAATATCGGACCCGATAAAGTTCTCGCCTTCTCCAAGACCGATAATCAGCGGGCTGGCTTGACGTACAGCTACCAGTTTATCCGGTTCATATTCAGTCAGAACACCCAGCGCGAACGCTCCGCGCATGTAAGTGATCGCTTTTTGCACAGCCTTAACGATATCCCCATTATATTCGCGGGCAATCAGGTGGGAGATTACTTCTGTATCCGTTTCGGAAGTAAAGATGGCTCCTCCGGCAATCAGCTCTTCCTTCAGGTCCAGATAGTTCTCAACAATCCCGTTATGAACAACCGAGAATTTGTGAGTGTTATCTGTGTGTGGGTGAGAGTTCTCATCGGATGGCTTGCCGTGTGTAGCCCAGCGGGTGTGGCCAATGCCAGCGCTGCCTGTCAGCGGAGTCGCGTCCAGACGGGATTCAAGATTCGCCATACGTCCCTGTGCCTTCACAATCTGCAGACCTTCTGTGGTGAACACGGCAATACCTGCGGAATCATACCCGCGATACTCCAGCTTCTTAAGTCCCTCTACCAAGATCCCCTGCGAATTCTGATTACCAATATATCCTACAATACCACACATTATATTTTCCTCCGTCCAATTTATCGTAATTAGGCGCGCATGAGGAAAGAAACGTGCCGTGCGGCATGTTTTGAAGAAAAGCAAATATGATGTTGTCCATTACACCCAACATGATAACCTGTCAATTACATCGTTAGTCACGATTATGCACAGTCTTCTCCTCTGCCGTGGCAGAACCGTCTGCGTTCCTGCAAATGCGCATACCCATGATTTGTACATCTTTAAGTTAGCACCCACAAAAGCGTTGTGTGCAAGGTCGCCCTCGCATTTTCCGCTTCCATTTACGGCTCTGGTGCATCACCGGGAGGTCCCCGCCGAACATTTCGAACACCTCCACCTCGTCAGCTTACATCTGCCGTGATCCGTTCAGACCGTCCTGCACTACTACGCAGCCACCGGTCCTCCCTTCTCTCCCGCGCATGATCAAGCTCTGGCGCTTGTGTTGCAATAACCTTACGATCCCCGCTTTCCTTCTGGAATGACACTTAGTCTATTATATGCACCTCAACCCGTTTTTGCAACGATGTGGCGAAGAAAACCTTTTTCATCCATTTCATGCTTTTTCCAAACAGCCATGACCTCATTAATAATTCAGCCGGTGAACGAATCGGATTGATCCATCCACCGGCTACCGTTCCTGCTACTTCAGTGAGTGATTAGACCAGCTCGCGCTGAACCACTTCAACAATCTGCCCTACAAAAAGATCCAGCTCTGCCTTATCCGGCCCTTCGGCCATTACACGGATCAGCGGCTCGGTTCCCGAAGGACGCACCAGGACACGCCCGTTGTCGCCCAGCTTGCTTTCCACTTCTATGATCGCGGCCTCAATGGCCGGATTGTTCGGATAATTGGTTTTGTCCTGCACACGCACATTAACCAGCACCTGCGGATATTTAGTCATCATGGACTTCAATGTGCTTAGCTTTTTGCCGGAGGACTTCATGGTATTCACCAGTTGAATCGCAGTCAGAATTCCGTCACCTGTAGTATTATAGTCCAGGAAAATCACATGGCCGGATTGCTCCCCGCCCAGATTATAGCCGCCGCGGCGCATCTCTTCCATGACATAACGGTCGCCGACCGCAGTCTTCGCTGTATTCAGCGACAGCTTCTCTGTCGCCTTGTAGAAACCGATGTTGCTCATGACTGTAGATACAATAGTGCCATCCTTCAGCTTCCCTGCACGGTTCATCGCATCCCCGCAAATGCAGAGGATGAAGTCTCCGTCTACTTCGTCGCCGTTTTCATCGATAGCGATCAGGCGGTCCGCGTCTCCGTCAAAAGCAAGTCCCAGATCCGCACCATGCCGCAGCACCTCTGCACGCAGAGTCTCCGGGTGTGTGGAGCCGAAGCCGTCATTGATATTAAGCCCGTCCGGCTCTGCCCCAATGGCAATCACTTCCGCGCCCAGTTCCTTGAACAATCGTGGTGCCAGCTCATAGGCTGAGCCGTGTGCGCAGTCCAGCACCACCTTCGTGCCCTTGAAGCTCTGGTCGATGGTGGTCTTCAGATACTCCAGGTACAGATACTTCGCTTCATCATCTGTCCGAAGCGTGCCGAGACCTGACCCTACGGGACGCGGCAGTTCATCCTGCTCCGCATCCATCAGCTCTTCAATCCGCAGCTCCGTCTCGTCAGTCAGCTTGAAGCCGTCTCCCCCAAAGAACTTAATCCCGTTATCCTCCACCGGATTATGCGAAGCAGAGATCATGACTCCGGCATCCGCTTGTAGCAATCTTGTAATATAAGCAACAGCCGGTGTAGATACTACACCCAGTCGGATTACATCCGCACCAATAGACAATAACCCGGCAATCAGTGCCGATTCCAGCATCGGACCGGAGATCCGTGTATCCATCCCGATGACCACTTTAGGCTTTTCCACATTTCCTGCCAGCACATATCCCCCGCAGCGTCCAATACTGTAGGCCATTTCTGCTGTTAATTCACGGTTAGCCACCCCGCGTACGCCATCTGTTCCGAAATACTTACCCATCTTTTTTTCTCCTTTTGAATACGCTGCTTCAGCTTAATAAATTATAGTATGAATGATTCGATAATTCGTGTATGTCAGGTGCATATAAATAGACTCGCACATGCCCGGAAAGTTACGTTCCGCCCGTACTGTCGGCATTATTGCCGCTTGCGGGCGGCGTTGGTTCAGCAGTCTCCGGCGGAATATGTGTCGGCGTCGGGGTCTCCTCTATAATCTCGCCGGTATGCTCCGGGGTTGGCTCTACAAGTGTCTCGTCCCCGGATGCAGGCTCAGCACTGGGCTCCGGCGTAGGCGTCGGGATAGGGCTACTGTCTGGCACGGCAGTCGCGGCCGGAGCAGCAGGCGCTACTAGCTCCACCTTCGCAACAAGCTGCGAGGCGGCATTCTGCAGGGTAATGAACCGGGGAAGCGACACCTGCAGCGTAACATCGTAAACACCAGCCGTAAGCCCCCCGACATCTGCAACTACACTGATGCTATCCTGGTCGAGCTGGTCCAGCAGTGTTGGCGCACCTGATAGGGTCAGATCCATAGCGGCGCTTCCAGGGTCTAAGATACGAGCTGTCAGCCCGCTGCTGACGCCCTCCAGCTTAATGGGGATGGCCGGGAGGGTCCGCTGCGTAATCTCCGCCGCAGAGACCGCTACGGTCATTGCCGCAGGTTCAATCTTGCCTGTACCCTCCGGAGGATTAAGCTCCAGCTTCATCTGCTCTGTGCCCGCATTCTTGATAGCACTCAGATCCAGTACAGCCTCATACGAGGATAAGGTCTTAAGGGTCTCTGCACTGCCGTACACCGTTACCATGTCCTGTTCAGGCGTTACCCTGGACAACACCAGTGAACTCGGCAGACTGCCCGTGAAGCTGATGTCCAGCGGCAAGGTTTTGGACGGGAGGGTAACAGGCACTTCTACCGCTACTGTAGAGGGTTCAATGACCGCATCCTCCAGCTCATTCCCCTTACTGTCCAGAGCAAAGAGCTTCAGCCTCTTCTCGCTAAAAGTCTCATTCTGCCCCTCCAGCTCCACCTTCCCCTGCACCTTCGCTACCCGCCCAAGATCACTTGCCGGAAGAGTAACCTCTACGGATACCGGGTCAATCACAGGACTGCCTACTTCATAGCCTGCTGCCGGCTCTCCTGTAATATTCAACGAGACGGGAAAAGACTTCGTCGTCCGCGCCTCGATATGCACATTCACCTGATTCGGGACCATATCATCCAGGGTTACACCGCTCGGTGTCGAATACATCAGCGGAAGCGTGTTATCGCCGGGCTTCACATCCTTCAGATCCAGCCATACACGATAGGCATCAGAGAACTTGTAGGTCAGATCGGACTTTTTGCCCCTTACTTCCATCCTGACGCTATCCACATCCTTGGTCAGTACATAATTCTCACTGTCGAAGCCTTCAATCTCCACTTTGACATTCTCAATCGTCTTCGATTCGGTATTAACCGTAGTCTGGTACGCTGGCGCTGTATCCACATGCACAATGGTCCACAGAATAATCCCTAGAGCCAGGGCAAGGATCTTGTTGAAGTTGTTGTTCTTCATCCATTTATCCATTGTCTTTATTCCCCCTCCGTTTCCAGAAAGCGGAGCTCTTCTCCATCAGGGGCGAGCTGCTTGCACTCAGCTCTTGGTGCAGCTTCGAGATCAGGGACTCTTCCTTGATATCCCGGACAATTTGTCCATTAATGGCCAGTGAGATCTGCCCCGTCTCCTCCGAGACGACTACAGACACCGAGTCTGCCACCTCACTGATACCGATGGCGGCACGGTGCCGGGTTCCCAGCTCCTTGCTGATGAACGGATTCTCGGACAACGGCAGGTAACAGGCCGCCGCCGCGATCTGGCTTCCCTGCATAATCAGTGCCCCGTCATGCAGCGGCGTATTAGGGATGAAGATATTAATCAGCAGCTCGGAGCTGACCTCAGAGCGCATGGCGATCCCGGATTCCGTATATTCATTGAGCCCCGTGGCCCGTTCGAATACGATCAATGCCCCAATTTTGCGGACAGCCAAATAATTCACGGCTTTAATCACTTCACCGATTAACTTGCTGATCTCCTCATCGCTCTCCGCATTCCGCCCGAAGAACTTGCCCCGGCCCAGCTGTTCCAGCCCCCGCCGCAGCTCCGGCTGAAAAATAATAAAGATCGCAAACACCCCGAACGTAAACATCTGGTTCATCAGCCATTTCAGCGTGTATAAGTCGAGGAGCGTACTGCCGCCCCAGATCACGACCAGCACCAGAATCCCCTTCAGCAGCTGAACTGCCCGCGTCCCGCGCACCATATTGAGCACTTTATAGATAATGTAGCTGACAATTAGAATATCGATTATATCTTTAATGGATTCTTTCCATGTAAGGTCAGTGAAGTAGCTCATGGCCGAAAACCCCCGTCATTTCAAATTAGCTGGGTTTATGTAAATTGTCTGTTAAGCTTGAATCTTATTCTAGGTTATAACGTTCCGCCTCCGGTTGCAAGTTTAGCGGCTGGTAAATTGCAGAACCTGTATTTTCAGGCAACAAAAAAGCGCCATCTTTCCGGAAAAAGAGGCGCAAATGAGTTGTCTGCTACAAGCGACCAACATTTAGCTATCGGTAGGCAACTTCAGAGAACATGTTCGTCACTTTATACCAGATCCAGCTTACTGCTTGGTCTATACTTTTTACTTGCCCGGAGATATGGGCGGTTGAAGCCTGATACAGCGAACCGTCGATTACCGTTACGTTCCCGTTGACTTCCCCGTAGACTTGAGTCTTACCGTTCTCCACCGTCAGATCACCGGAGATAATTTTGCCGGAGGGTACAATCACCGTATTCCCCTTGATCACAACCTGGTCGAGGTCTGCCCCTCTAACCACAAGCTGCCGATCCTGATTCCAAAAGGTTACGGAGCTCATCAGCATCACAAGAATGAACATGGACGCCGCCGTCAGGGCCGGATGTCGCTTGATCCAGGTGATGAAGGCTCTTTCCTTCTTGGGTTTCGGTAATGAATCCATAATCCGGCCAACCAAATCCTCCGAGGCCACAGGTGTCTGGTGCATCAGGGAAAACATCAGCATATCGGTCTGTTCCAGTTCTTTGAACCTCGCACGGCACTCCGTACAGGATAAAAGATGCTCCTTCAATTCCCTCTGCTGCAGGTCGGGCAAGTCGTCATCCAGGTAGTCGTGCATCATAGAGACGGCCAGTTTGCATTCCATAGGAGCCAATCCTTTCATACGTGCTAATTTAGTGCATAAGACTTGCTTAACTTACATACGTCCCTGCAATGCAGGAGTTTCATAAAAAATAATCTATTTTTACAATTTGGGTCCTAACTTCTTACGTAAAAACTCACGGCCACGATGCACCCGGGTCTTGATCGTCGTTACAGGCATATCCAGCACATCGCCGATCTCCTGAAGCGACAAATCCTGCAGATAGCGCAGAATCATAACCGACCTGTACTTCACGGGCAGGCTGTCGATGGCTTCATAGATGAGTCTCTGCGTCTCCGAGAGCAGCAGTTCCGTCTCCGGGGTCACATTATCGCTCGGAATCATCGAATACCCGTCAATCCCCTCCTGGTCGTTCATCTCGGCATCCAGGGAATAGGTCGGGCGACGCTTACGCAGCCGGTCAATGCAGAGGTTCGTGCCAATCCGGTAGATCCATGTCGAGAACTTCTGCTTATCATCATACCTGTCCAAATTTCTGTAGACGCGCAAAAAAGTCTCCTGAACAACATCCTCCGCCTCATGGCGGTTATTCAGCATACGGTAAGCCAAATGATAAATTTTGTCTTTATATAGTTCCACAAGCTCGGCAAATGCCCTTTGGTCACCCTTCAGGGCGAGCTTTGTCAGTCTGCCTTCCAGATTCTCCACCTGTTAACTCCCCCAGACTTGCCGCCCTTGGACTGTCAGCTCTTCGAAGACCACGGTACAAGCATTTAAATCGTAAATCATGTGCCTTCAAAAATCAAGGTTTGTATTGTTACCTTCTATATAATGTGCTGGAAAAGCTTGCTGCGGGACGCTGGCGGCTGATTAGTTGGGGGCTGCGCAGAACATTTGGACTTCCGGTCGCTGTTATTGGCAGATTTCCTGATTGGAACCGCAGGCCGCGGTTGAAATCTGCCAATAAAGGCGAACGCTATCGCTCCTACAGTTCCAAATTTCCGCTTCGCCCCCTCCATCAGCCTGGGTTCCCCCACTGCTTTTCTTGTTGCCCAAGTATATCTCAGGCAACAATGGGGTGGGGCATGGGCTCGGCCGGGTCCCTGCCCCCCGGCCTCCCTTGAACGACAAAAACCCCGTCCCTCCTCTAGGTAAGAGGCGAACGGGGTTGAAGAACAACGCCTTCAAAATCTTAAAGCGGCTTCGCCGACTTTGAAAATCAAAACCTTAAAGCGGCTTCGCCGACTTTTTGACCAAAACCTTAAAGCGGCTTCGCCGGCTTTTAGACCAAAACCTTAAAGCGGCTTCGCCGGCTTTTTAGATCAAGATCGTCAGAGCGAGTGCTCACAAACCATCAGCCGGTATTCCGAAGACCGGCGGCAATACCATTGATCGTGAGCAGCACTTCACGCAGCAGCTCAGCGTCATCTCCCTCAACCTCACGCAGGGCGCGAAGCTCGGCGAGGAGCTGAACCTGCAGGTAGCTGAGCGGATCAACGTACGGATTACGCAGGCGGATCGACTCCTGAATGACTGGAACATTATCCAGAATGTCCTGCTGTCCGGTGATCTGGAGGATCAGCTCGGAAGTCAGCTTGAACTCGGCTTCAATCTGGCCGAAGATCCGCGCACGCGCCTCTTCGTTCTTGCCCATACCAGCATATTCCTTGGCGATGACAAGATCCGCCTTCGCAAGAGCCATCTGCAGCGTATCGATCAGGGTCGTGAAGAATGAGAAGTTAGCATACATATGCTGCATGATCTTCATATTCTCTTCCTTGCCCTCATAGAAGCTCTGCAGACCGGTTCCGGCGGCATACCATGCTGGAAGCAGATAACGGCTCTGCGTCCAGGCGAATACCCAAGGAATTGCACGCAGGTCCTCGAAGCGCTCGCTATTCTTCCGCTTCGAAGGGCGTGAGCCGATATTCAGCTCGCCTACCTCCGGCAACGGGGTTGACTCTTTGAAGTACGTAAGGAAATCCGGATCACGGAAGATCAGATCCTGATATTTATTCAGGGAGACTTCAGAGATGCGGGCAATAATCTCATCCCACTTGGCTTCATACAGATCCGCCTGTGGCGATCTGGCATGAATAGCCGCCGTAATCAGCGCAGACGTTGCCTGCTCCAGACTCCGGTAAGCAATGCCTTTCATCGAATACCGGGAGGAGATAACTTCGCCCTGCTCGGTAATCTTAATCCCGCCGCCGATGGTGGAAGCCGGCTGGGCCAGAATGCTCCGGTTGAGCGGCATACCGCCGCGTCCGAGGGCGCCGCCCCGTCCGTGGAAGAACTTCAGCTTAATGCCGAACTCATCGGCAGCCGCTGTGATCTGCTTCAGGGCCACACGCAGCTCCCAGTTCGCTGTAACCACGCCGCCGTCTTTATTACTGTCAGAATACCCCAGCATGATCTCCTGCAGATCATTCATCGCAGTAACCGCATCGCGGTAGATCGGCATACTGAGCAGCGTACGCATAATCTGCGGCGCATCATGCAGGTCGTCAATCGTCTCGAACAGCGGCACAGCCTGCAAAGTACAGACTACCGTACCGTCGTTATCTTTGCGGAACAAGCCGACTTCCTTAGAGAAGACCATAACCTCCAGAATATCGCTTGCCGCCTCCGCCATACTGATCAGATAGCTGGTGATGCACTGCACGCCGTATTCCTCCTGCGCCTCATAGATCGCACGGTATACCGCCAGGCATTCCTCTGTCCCTTCACTATACGACTGGTAAGGGGAAGTCAGCGGACGCGGATCATTCAGCAGCTTCTCCAGCAGCACAATCTTCTCTTGCTCCGACAGCTTGGAGTAATCCGGTGTAATATTCATCTTGGCCAGAACCTCTGTCATCGCATTCTCATGCTCCTGGCTGTGCTGGCGCACATCCAGAGTGGAGGTATGGAAGCCGAACAGCTCCACCTGACGAATCAGCTTCTTAATGTAGGTATCTGCTACATAATCGGCGTAGTGATGCCGCAGGCTGCGGTCAATCACGTTCAGGTCGTCGATGAATTGCGCCGGGGATGCGTAGCGCTCTGGTGTTCCTTTTTTCTCATCGTCCAGCACATTCTGGGTCTTCGAGATCATATAGCTAAGCTTAATCCGGTAAGGCTCGTTATCATTACGCCAGGCATCGACCCGGTTAAGATTGATAATATTCCGGTCTGCCTCAATGGATTCCAGCAGCTCCGGCGTCACATTCACAATGCTTGTACTAAAGCTGAGGTACTGCATCAGCTCGCGCATAATACGCTGGTATTCACGAATAGCCAGCTTGCGCTGCAGACGGAGAGTCTGCAAGGTAACGGATGCCTTCACGGACGGGTTACCGTCGCGGTCTCCCCCGATCCATGAACCAAAACGCAGATAGGTCGGCACATGCCAGTTCTGGCCCGGATAATATTTGCTCAGACAGCGCTCAAGCTCCTGATATACATCCGGCAGGACTTCAAAAATCGTCTCATGGAAGTAATACATCCCGTTACGCACTTCATCCAGCACCGTAGGCTTGCGGTCACGCAGTTCATCGGTCTGCCACAAGGTAATAACCTCATTCAGCAGCTTCTCCCGGAGTTGTTCGCGTTCGCGGAAGGTTAGCGTCGGATTATCCAAGCCCATGACGTCGTCGGAGATCCGTTTGTGAATATCGAGGATCGCACGGCGCATAGCTTCAGTAGGGTGAGCGGTCATAACCAGCTCGAGCGACATGCCGCTCATGATCTCAAGAACCTCTTCGTGGGAGAATTCCCGCTCGCGAAGCTCTTGAACCGCGCTCTCAATCGACCCCGGCTGTACAGTCTCCCCGGCAGAACGTTCGTAGTCGCGTTTACGGCGAATCCGGTGGTTCTGCTCGGCGATGTTCACCAGCTGAAAATAAATCGCAAAGGCACGGATCACCTGATGGCGATTCTCCGGGTCCAGTGAGCTGATCAGCTCTTTAAATTCGTTGTGCAGTTCAGGCAAAAACAATGAGCGCAGCGATTTGCTGGTCTCGCGGATCTTCTCCACAATCTCCAGTAGTTCGTTGCCGCCTTGGTGTACCAAGACTTCACCCAGTATGTTCCCCAGGAACCGTACGTCTCGCCGCAGCAGATTGTTGGAGTTGCTTTTGCTAACGGTAGTCGTAAGTTCGGTCATGCTGCTCCCCCCATCCTCTTCCGGATCAATGCTCTTAACATTGTCTATTTGAAAAGCTTTCTTCATATCATACAATAAAACCGCCCGGAAATCTTCAACTTTATTGCGCGGTAAAGCAGTGCAGTGATTTCGATTATACACCAAACCGGCCATTTATGCAGTCTCAAAAAATTATGTATTTCTTCCTGTTATATTCTCTCTTTGATATGTGCTGTATGCAGTGATCATGTGAAGTTATATGACGCAAACGACAAAAACAGCCAGCTCCGCAGAGCCGGCCGTTCATCGCAGGTTAACTTTTATTTCATTGTGTGCCCTGAGCGGTTGTTGAATGCCAATTCAAATAATCCGGTAGCCGATAACCCGGCCAATCCGCCTGCCCATAGACGCAAGGTCAACTCCAGCTCTGTAAAAGGATACGCCGCCGCTCCAACCAGCAGCCCGATGGCAAGTCCGATAAAAGGGATGCTGTTACGCGGCAAATGGGTATTATTTTTGATCAGCTGCACTAAGGCAAGAATAAATACGGCCAGGATGGAGGCAAAAGCCAATACATGATCCAGCAGTTCGCGGTTCATCATGAGATTGCTCCTTTCTGCGGTGTGGTGGTGATTTCGACGGTGTTGGCAGCCGGATGGTAAGCAATCTGAGCGCCCAGCGCCTCCGCAATTTTACGTGCAGGAACGTAGGTAACCCCACCCTCCAGCCACCCGTCCGCAATCTTCCTTCCATTAACCTGTATTGCAACTTTCATCTTAGTCTTCACCGCTTGTCCCTCCTTGGGCTTGATCCGTTCAATCACCGCCTCCACGGCCGCAGCCGCAGGCTTTTTCCCCGTCCGCAGCTCCGTCAGACTTAATCCGAAGCTCATCTGCAGATGCGGGTAATCCTTGAAGCTAGTCCAGCCGCCGCCCCATTCGAACCCGATGGCCTTAGCGTGCTGCACCACCTCCAGCCAATCCCGGGTCCCATTCTGATTCCCGTTCCTGTTCATATCCCAAGAGACGCCCCAACCATTCGGAAGCAGCAGCGCAAAATCCACCGCCAATCCATAATTGTGATAACTGTACCCGCCGCGCGCATTCGTCACGATCGCTCCCGGCCGGGTTCGCCCCTGGGCATAGAGCGCATCCTGTTCGGCAATCGTCCGCAGACCTTGCGTGATCAGGATGGGAACTCCAACAGCATAACTGCGTTCAATCAGTGCAGTCGCTGCGGCAAGGACGGCGGGATGAAGCCCGGACAGGCGGGCAGCGGATTTATTCAGGACCTGAGCCAGCGTCAGCATGCGATTCCTCCCCTTTCCTGATTTCAGAGAGGACCACGAACAGATCCTGGCGTCTGGTGTACATCAAGAGGGTTAGAATGACTAGCCCTATGGTGGTTCCTGTCTGGGCAATAGCCCAGGCATCCGATTGCAGCGAGCTTCGTATAGCGTCCGGGGCGGGAGCGGAGCTGAATCTGATCCAGAAGGCCACCGCCATTTTAACCGTATACGCCCCTAGGAAAAAGAACGCCGCCAGCATAAACAGACTGACCACGCGCACCCGGAATCTTCGGCGGAAATACAAAAAAAGCGCAGCCATCAGCAGCAGCGCACAGATAAAGGATATAGAATAGGCCAGTAACAACACAATATCAATGCTGCTCATCTTCTGCCCCCCGATCATAGATTAGGAACTCGGCGAACCCGTTGTTCCTGATTTCATCCTGAATATCTTTCGAGACATTCTTGTACCTGCGGATAGAGAGCGATACTTTATGTCCTGCCAGCGTCAGCCTACGCTCTCTGTCCCGGTGCAGGGGCGATAGACGCTTGATCCACGCACTCAGCACGTTATCCCCCCCTGTCTTCTTCATTAGTACTAGTGCTACCCGTATGGCTGCCTGCGGAATGGTCTATTTTCAATCGCTGCAAGACTTCAAGCGTGGGTGCCATGAAGTCTGACCGCTCTTTGTCGAGTATATTCTGCAACCGGTCCCGGTCCTCCTCGGCACGCTCCAGCAGTTCACGCGGCACCAGATTCCCCTTCACAATCGACCGCAAAAGCACAAGCATAATCATGAGCAGAATCAGAGCGATGATATAAGCCAGTCCATACTTATCTGCAAGCGGCAGCAGCTTCTCCAGATTCGCAACATCGTTGCTGTCCATTGCTTCACTCCCTTCTGTGTGGTTATTAAAGTAGTTATTAAAGTAGTTCTATAAGACGCACTTAAGATTTAAACTTGAAGCTTCATCGTCACTGCGGTGAACATTTGGACTTCCGGCCGCTGTTGTCTCCAGATTTCTTGAATTATATCGCTTGTTGCGGTGGAAATCCGGAGACAAAGGCGGACGCTACCGCTCCTACAGTTCCAAATTTCCCCTCCGCTTCTTTTGCTTTTTGTTTATTTCTTCAGTGCTTCTCATATAACCCCCGGACGGGTCCGAGGGCAAAATAAAAACGCCGTGAGCGGCGCCTGTGGCAATCTACTCTTCAGTTACAAGGAACGTAAGTCCGTTCTCCACCAGAATCTGCTTGACCGCAGGCTTCAGCGTAGAGGGGACCTCGCTATACTTCGTCTTCCCCAGCGTAACGCGTTGTGCGAAAAATAAGGCCATTGCTCTCACCACCTTTCTATTAATATGTGAAACCTTAGGCAAGCCAGCCGAACGTTCAAGAATAGACTTGGGTTGCCATTTCGGCGATAATATCCTCGATAAAATCGGCACGCTCCGACAACGCGCTATTCTGCGCTCTCAGCACCATATTCTCTTGCTGCAGCTGCTCCATCTCCGTCAGCACCGGCGACTTATTCGCCTCTTCTTCCTGGTACGCTACCCAGGCTGCCTGCAACTCAGCCTCTGTCGGCTGCGGCACATCCAGCTTCCAGACCGCAATATGCGGCCCCCGTTCCACCAGATCATAATCCTCGCCTTCGACCAGTAGATTGTAGTCGATGCCGTGGCGGTAGTGGACGCCTTCTACGGGTTGTTCGTCGTTGTCTGGCGGCTTGATCTCGTAGCGTACCCGGCCTTTGGCTTCTGCTCCAGGCCTCAGGACGGGTTCTGGGCCGTTGTCCTGGACGATGAAGTCTCGCATGGGGTCGGCGTTTGGGTATAGGTAGTTGATTGCTAGTGATAGGTTCATTTTCAGGCCTCCTTTTAGGCTAATCTTACAATAGCAAAATGTGTGGTTTTATCTGCTGTATAAATGGAGCATGAAACATCCGAATAGATAAATAGCTCTATAATTTGACCTGCATACAAATCATATAGTCCACTCCCAGAAATCTGAATATCTCCCTTGCCTCCATGAAATTGCTCTGCAATCCAACTGTTCTGAACACCGTCAACGTGAACAGCCAGTATCTCACGGGTCAAACTATTCGCTCCGGCGACGGCTCCCACACGGGCCTCAATACTATAAAATCCCGGTTCTGGAATAACGAATCTTGAATTTGGCACATCGGCAATGGACTTGTTATTATTAATGTTCGCAGTAAATAAAATTTTTGTCCACGTCATGGCAGGGACAACTTGAGAAGTAGAAACATTTTCGTGGTGCATTTCCCCAATTGGCCTAGATGTTTTAGTATTATCTCCCCATGGGTTAAGTACGCCGCTACCCGGAACGAGCATTCCACTATCTTGTGCCACCATTGCACCGGCAGGGCCGCTGCCAGTGTATCCAAAATAAGAAGCATAACCAGATAGATAAGAGGCGGCGTTATTCACACCTGTATTCCCCGTAGCATAGACAATACTTTCCGCTAAAGCCCCTACTGCAATAGCGCGATTTGATATAATACAATTTTCAACAAATACATCTGAGGCACTTATATAAACACCCGCTTGCGCGGCAGAGGTGGTAACAATACAAGAAATGAACACAACCCGCCTCGAAGCAGAAACCCTAAAAGCGCCGATTGCTGTTGTTGTGTTTGCTGTAAATCCATTAACAATGAATTGTCCATGACAGTTTAAAATTTCCATGGACTTAATATTCACTACCCCCGTAGCAGTAAGATAAAGGACATCGGTGCTTATAAAACCTTCTAAAACTAGAGCTTCGGTATACGTACCTGCCGCTACACTGATAGTTGCGGTATGATTGACCATTTTAGGTATCATACTAATCGCCTTCTGAATCGTCCTGAAAGCCCCACCCGCCGTATTCCCCAGCCCCGTATTCCCATCATTCCCGTCCGTCCGGACGTAATAGGTAACATCCGCTGTAGTCTGCTGCGGTGTAGTCGACAGATTCGCCTTCCCATTCCAGGCCGTCTTCTCCGCATCGGTTACGAAGCGGTTGGACGAGTCCTGAACGATGACCGATGGCGAATGCGTGGAAGGATGCACATAATTATTAGCCCCCTGCGCCACACTATCCAACTTCGACTTGTCCGCTCCAGCCATTAGCCCCGCAACAGTCGTGGTCGCAACCGACGTAGACGCCTTGGCGTTCCATGCCGTACGCTCCATCGCTGTGATGTGCTTGACTGTATCGGCGGCGTGATCCTGCACAGCCTTGACGGCGGTGTCCAGAATATCCATGTTGCCGTTCAGATCGGTGATATCTACAATGTCTGTACCATCGGGCTTTTTCAGCCCCAGATTACCCGTTGTTTTCATCGCTCACACTCCTATTCATATACTCTTAGTTCGTTCCAGGTCTTGCCGTGCGCACCGTTCCAGGTAAGGGACTTCAAGGAGTCCCACCAGGTGTAGCTGTACACGAAGCTATAGTCCAGATGGGCCGGCTTAATCTCTTCCATGATCTGAATCAGCCCTGCCATATTGGCCGGGATGCCCAGCGTGCCGACGAAGCTTACCTCGAAGCTGTACGCTCCGGGCACCTCGACTACCTCCACATCTCCCCCGGAAAAAGCAGACGCCGTCCGCCTAATCATCTCCGGCGTAGTTGTTCCGCTGCCCCGCAGTTTGGCCTTGATCATCTCCCGCCGGGTGGCGTAGGACTTATTCGTGTCTGAGGCCAGTCCCAGCAGCCGCTCCCAGCGGGACAGCCCCCAGGTAGCCGACTCCAGCGTCTTCTGATCGTCACTGTCGGCCATAGCGTACGCCACTTCACCGCAGGCTCTACCTGCGCTGGCCTGCACAGCCTCCATCTCAGGCACGCCCTGATAATAATCGGGCAGGTACTTCATCAGATCGGGAGCGGTAATCTCCGGCCCTTCCCCTGTCACACCATCTGCCGAATATGCCACAACGCCATATATACTATCTCCATAAGCCATAGCTATACCCCCTTCAGCTGGTTCCAGGTCAGCGGACCCTTGGGCATATAATCATGGGTATGTGCAGCTGCCGGATAGACAGCAGGCTTGCCGTCCACCCCTGACCAGGGAACCGTATCCGCAGCCTGGGCATAATCGACCTTGCCGTTGTTATTCGTGTCGTAGATGCTTTTCAGCATATCGCCTGTGCTTTGGCCTGCCGCCAGCAGCATATTGCTGCTCCCGCTGCCGATGAACAGCTTGCCGCTATCCGTGCAGTAGCCCAGTTCGCCTGCGGCCAGCGTACCCTGCGCACTCTCCAGGCCGCGGCGGATTTGAATCAATGTCTTCCGTGCCATGGTCACCGCCTCCTAGAATGTTCCGCCGTCGATAGTGCTTACCGTGAGCTGGTTGCCATTGGCCGAATCGTAGACGATACTCGTGCCGTCGATGTTGACCTCGATGCCAGTCGAGTTTACGAGAATTCCCTTACCCGGCTTGGCTGCAACACTGGTTGAGCCGACAATGATCCCATTGCCTGCCCCGACGGTCAGCGTGACACTATCCGCCTGCCCGCCGCCGGTAAGACCATTCCCAGCCGTGATCGTCTGTAGCGCACCGCCCGTACGCACCCAGGCACTCCCGTTCCAGCTGTAGATTTTCTGCTCATCGTCCACATAAGCCGTCCAGCCGACAGCCGGAACATAATAAGCCCAGCTACCTGCGGCATATTCCGCAATCTGACTGCTTTTACCCGCCCAGACGCCGGTTGCGCCGGAAGGAATGATATACCGGTCAGCTTCCACGGGACTTCCTGGCGGAGCCGTCAGGTGCTGATCCTTCACCGAAGCCTGCGGCTCAATATTATGCTTGGCCAGCTCGATTTCATTTTTGATTTTTTGCGCGGACCACAGATCTGTAATCGTCGAACCACCATCGTTGATGATTCTGTGCTTCGCGGCATCGTTAAGATGCGTTGCAATTTCTGCGGCGGTCTTCGTATTCGTGCCGTCCGACACTTTATTGGGATGTCCGGCTGTAAGATCTGCCTTGAGCACCTTGGCATACGTAGAGCCGTCAGCGATATCGTCCACCGTTCCGCTCACATCTGTTAATTTCTGCGCGTTAACCCGGCGCCAGGCGGCCCCGTCATCGAAATACAAATACCCGTTGTTACTCCCGTTGCTCACATAGTATAGACGCCCCGCCGAGGCTGCCGCAGGACGCGAAGCTTCAGGACCGGACAAGGCCCGGCCCACCATGGAGTTGGAGCTACCGTCTCCGATATAGACCTCCTTCGTGTCTGTACAGAAGCCCATTTCTCCCGCCTTCAGCATCCCGTAAGTGGACAGCTCGGCCCGGGTACCACGTTTGACCTGAATGGTCTGTGCCATATTACACCTCTCTTCTAAAAGATCCGCCGTCAATCAGACCGGCCTGTTTATACCGCTCCAGTTCGCGCTGCGTAGCCGTAAGCCCGCCCTGTAACTGGTTCACATCATCCGCTTCCACAGTGTCTCCCGGTGTCTCGTAAGTCACATAGACTTCGGGCACATCCGCATAGATGTTAATGAGCCGCCGCCAAGGGGCCTCGTCCGGGAAAGAAACGGAGTAATTCCGTACCTCTGTCCCGCTGAAGCGGGAACCTGTGTACACCGCCAGCGTCTGATTGTTAATATTGTCGTGGGCCAGCAATCCGCTGAATACACCACTTGTAAGCCGAAGCTTCTCCTCTACAACATGACTGCCGCCGTTTGCCTTTTTGTTCAGCTTATCCTGAAAGACATCGATCTGCTCCGGATATCCCATGCCTACACCTCCAGTACGACATTGCCGAACAGCGGCACTTCTGTCTCCAGCAGAGGGATATTTGCCGTCCCGCCGTTCAGCTTAAGTAAGCTATAATCCACCACGCCCTCCGTATTCAGCAGCAATGCACCAATGACCGATTGACTGATATAGGTAGCGGCAAAAGCCTTCTCCTTACGATACTTCTCCAGGAGCGCCGTAAAAGCTTGAATAACCGGCTGCAGCGCATAGCCAGCAGCGAGCGTAACCTTAGCTGAGACATCAACCACCTTGCCTGTGGCCGATTCAACCGTCACCACCGCCCCCACCGGAGCCTGGCCCTCGCCAAGACCCGGCGCAGGATCAATGAACTGCTGCACCTGGGAGACCAGCAGCGGGGAGGCGGGCTGATGCTCCGCGTTCACAATGACCACTTTGACCGTCTTCGGTCCGGCCCATAGCGGGAAGACCCGCGCTCCCCCTACGCCCTGAATCTGCTGTGCCCACTCCATATAATGATATTTATTGCCGCTCGTTGCCGGCCGACGGGCCGAATCGAAGTACCGCTGCCGCAGCGCTTCATCCGTCTCAGCATCTGTGCCGGGAACCAGCAGGCCCGTAATCTCTCCCCGGGCCAGTCCCGGAATATAATCAATCGGCAGCAGCGCGCCAGAATACTGATTCCCCTCAGCCCCGGCAGTCTCGCTCTCCAGGCGGTACGTCCCGGGAGCCAGCTTCTCTGCCGCATAATAATGAAGCAGTCCCAGGGAGAAGCGGCTGCCCAGCGGAATATCCAGAGGCTCTTCGCCGCTGGTATAGAACCTCGCACCAAGCTGCGCTTTGCCTGTGGGCTGACGCTTCAGTCCCGTCCAGGCAATGGTTCGTTCCAGATATTCGCCGTCCGCCGTATCCGGGAAGAACAGATTATTGCTGACCTCAAGCTCAAGATACATCTGGGCCATTTCAGCCGCCGCCGGCGCAAGCGCATCATAGATAATACTTCCCTCGCGCTTGTCCAGCCCCTCTGGAACCCGATCCAGCATGCGTTCCAGCAGAGCCTCGTACGTCTGATCCTCATACACTGGCCATCCCCTCCTTTCTAAGCTCCAAATCACCGTATACTGTGACAGCCGTACAGCTGAAGCTAACCATATCTCCGTCAAAAAGAATCTCCACATCCTCAAGCGCCTGAATCCGCTCATCCTGGAGCAGCGCATCGCTAATCAGGCGGCGCAGCTCCGGCCGGGCCAGAAGCCTGTCTTGACCCAGCACCAGCTTCCACTCCGTTCCGTAGTCCGTGCTATAGATCAGGTGCTCATAACGGCTGGTCTGCAGCACCTTGAACGCTGCCTGCTTCACCGCTTCAAGCCCGTCTACCCGTCCGCCGATCCGTCCGTGCTCCCAGTCCATCCGGTACGTCAGGCTTGGAGCATTCCCAGGAACGGTCACATTCCCTTCCAGAGCCCCCGTCACCGGACCGGATCTGCCTATCGCCGGAATCATAGGTCCACCAGCCGATCGAGGACAATATAGCTCTGTCCGCCTTGCATCCGCACGAGCAGCACGCGGTCTCCCGCTTCAAGTCCACGCCGCAGCAGGATCTCCCGCCCCTCGATCACAGCCTTGCTCTCCATCACGGATTCAACTACGACCAGTGCGGCTCCCGTCAGCAGCAGCCGCTGTTCCACCTGAATCTGCAGCGGCTGTGCCAGAACCACCGTCCCATAAGAAAAAGCCACCGGATTCGTATTCGATACGGCCCCGAGGCTTGCCTGTTTAATAATATCGAGCATGTTGTCTACACCACCTTAATGTCTAGGGACATCGTATGCTCCCCTCCGGAAATTTTATGGCTGCATTGATCCACCAGGAACAGCTGCGTCTGGAATTCATCCAGCAGCACATAGATGAAGTTCCCCGCCCTCACCCGCATATCGCCAATAGCCTGCACCGAGAGGCTGACCTTCTCGCGGTTATGCTGCTTGAGCAGATTGCCTGCCTTTTCCTGAATCTGCGCAGCATTCGCCTTATCATCTGCCTTCTGGTAGAGATGCAGAATACCCCATCGCTTTACATTTTCTTTATCTGTGACCGGATAGAACTCGCGTTTGCCGGTCTTTTCGTTGTCCTGGTAGAGCAGAATCGTATTGTACGTATTATCGTCGATGCTTCTTTTCAGCGAATAATCATACAGGTAATGGCCTGCCCCCAGGATCACCTTCAGCAGCATGGACTGCGGACTGCGCAGCGTCAGCTTGCCGAAATCATCATAGAAGGCCATCAGCTGGCCCTTATACTGCAGCTCACTGCCGACCGCGCCCATAATAATATCGAGCAGTTTCTTTCCGTCTTCGATCAGCGAGGGAATCTTGTACCCGGCCGGTTCCAGTAATCCAAGCCGCAAACCGCGGTCTTTGGCAATGGTGCTGATCACCTCAGCCGCAGTAACATCCTGAAGCACATAACTGCCATTGCCCAACAGATAGCGGATCTGATCGTACGCCGTCAGCTTGATCTCCTGATTCGCACCCGTGTCGATGCTGAAGACGAAGCCGTAGAATACATCGACCCCGTCTCTGCGGAACTGCACAATATCCCCGTTGCTGATCGCGAACTTTTTATGCTGATACATACCGCTGTCCACCAGCGTAAGCTCAAGCGTCGCAGGCTTGCCGGTCCGGGTGGTTTTCCACGTGATATCCGTAACGATTCCAGCAATATTCCAGATGGCGCCTTCCTTATTGATTACGATTAATTCCATCGCCATGGCCTCCTAAGACAGCTTGATCACTCGGCCAATTTTGAGCTTCTTCAGTTCGCTGTCCGAGATATTATTAAGCTTTTGCAGCGTTTTGAATTTACTGCCGTCACCGAGTTGCTTTTGGGCCACCGACCACAGCGTATCCCCGGCTTTGAGCGTATAGGTAGCGGGCGCTGCCTTCTCGCTTGACCGTTTCTGCTGCTTCTTCACTTCACCGGTGCTGCCCACCTTCACGGCTAACGCCTGATAGAACACATACTTTTTGAGTCCAAGTGTATAATCGATATCCCCCGAGGACCCCGCACTCAGCTTCCAGGAGAAGTTCTCAATGCTGACCGCCATATTAATGCCAATATCCCCGGTAAAAGCCTGCTGCGCCTGCGCCCTGGCCTGCTTCAGCCAGTCTGGGGTCTGCGTATTCTGCACATTTGCCGATTTCAGCCCTGAGAAAACAAACCGGACCGGCCTGCGGCTGAGCATCCATTTGCGGATCAGCTCAACATACTCATAGGGCTTCAGCAGCTTGCCGGCATTCTCACCGGAATACACCACGAACGGATAATACTGTGCCGGGAACATACTCTCAATCGTAATCTCCGTCAGCTTCGGATAAGCAATCGCATTGATTTCGCCAAAATCAACAATGGTATAGCTTTTGCCGTCGCCAATCTCCTTGATCTCCAGCGTCTCGGGGTTCACCGGAAGCCGGATCACCTCTTCATAATTATTGAAGCTAAGATAGAATCCATACTCCTCCATGTTACGTGTACACCCCCTGCGCCGTAGAGACGAACTCCTCTTTCAGCTTTTGCCCGATCTTTGTAATGATGGAGTCAATATCGCCGGAATTATTAATATTCCCGGTTGTTACCTGCACCGTTGGCGTCAGCTCGACAAAATTCTGAATCGACTGAATCTCCGCCAGCTCCCGCAGCATATCCAGATCATCACTGGAGATATCGACCTTTTCATTGATCTTGCCTACCTCGCCCACCTTGTTGACGTTGTTCAGACTGCCGTTTTGACTGCCCAGAACTCCAGTAGAACCTCCCGGAATATTCTTAGGAGACTTAGGGGTAATAAACTCCTTGGCCGTATCCGCCATTTGTTGTCCCTTGTCCATGAATTTGTTCATACCATTCATTCCTGTTTGATTCCCCTTGCCAAAAGCCGCTTTTGTGTCCTTATAATCTCTCTGCTTGGACAATTCAAAGACAACTTTGTCTGCCGGTTTATACACCTCAAGTCCTTGGCGGTATTTAGCAATAATATCACTGGCACCATGAGGAGTCTCGGGTTCTTCTATATCAACTTTGACCTTGCTGATTCCTAATGTGTCGAAGAATGGAATATTGCTCAGCATATCAACCAGCGAGTTGAATTTGTCGATCACCCACTGGATTGCCCTTGCCATTACCTTCATGAATCCTCCAGCGAATCCTTCTGCGCCTACAGCAATACTATACATAACATCCAGCGCACCAGCGGCAAGACCATAAAAGAATCCCTGCACTTTATTGACAGCCCAATTAAATATATAAACTAACCCATCGCCAGCCAAAGTGAAAAAATTCTGGATACCAATGGCTATATTCTGTACAACTGCAGCCAGATAGTAGAACGATCCCACGATAAATCCAACCACCTCACCCGCCGAGACGCCAAGATGCTGCAGAATCATCAATAAGACTGCTATTACGGCAATGACGATTAAGATCGGCCAGTTCGCCACCAGCCAGGCAGCAGCAAGCATATAGACTTGAACAATCATGGCTGCCAGGAAGACAACGGCTATCGCTTCAAGGATAGGCTTAATAAATGACCAGTTATCCTGAACCACCTGAGCCAGCCATAATAGCCCGTCAACCACCATTGAGATCACATTCGCTATGAAAAGAAACCCGTTAGCCATCGCATCAATAAGCGGCGCCAGCTGTCCCGAAGTTAATGCCGTATTAATGGTGTCCATCACCGGCCGCAGAGCGCCTAGCGCTTTGGCGCCAATCTGGCCAAGTACAAGATCAATATTCTTGTTCATCTGGTTCCATTTTTCAATATCCTCAGGCTGTGCGGCCTCCTTCACCGCCTTCTCTCCGAAGGATTTAATTGCATTAAAAGGCTTTACCACATCAGCCGTTTTGAGGAACTTCATGATCTTGGAATCCCCGCTCGGTGTCGGTGGGACTGGAGGTGGTGGCGGCACTGGCGGTGGCACCGGGTCTTTCTTCAAATTGATCCTAGGCTTAGGTAGAACCTCTGGTTCTGGTTCCGGTGGTTTAACATCCTCTTTTTTTACCTCAGGCTTTTTTTCTTCCGTTTTCTTTTTTTCTTTAAGCCCTTTCCACCAGTTTACCTTTTTGGCCTCTTCCGCTTTCTCAGGCTCCTCTACAACAGGCGCGGCGTTAAGCATCCGTACCCCCAACTGCTGGGATTGCGCAGCCCTTTGGCTTTGCTGCATCACAACTGTTCTGGACACATCCACTTTGACCGGCAGTCGTTTGAAGCCTTCCAGCAGCGTGTCATTGATCTGTTGCAAGGATTGAATAATCCGATCCTCCGAGCGGATGATTTGTTCACTGGAACGTTTCACCGCCGCCTGAAAACCCTTTACCGACCGGTTAACCATGTCGAGATTATTATTCATCCGCAGGCTTTGTTTATGGACGGCTTTCCATATCGTAACCGACCTGCGCGAGATAATGACTGCTTTGGAGCTATCGATTTCCATTCTTTCACCCCCTTCATCGCTTCTTCCCCTTGCTCCGCGCGCGCTCCCGCTTCTCCTTGTCCACGCGTACAGAGATCATGGCATAGATCGCCGCGCGTTCGCGGACGGAGAGCTTCATCAGTTCATGCGGCAGAATATGCAGCTCATGGAGGGCGTAATAGGCCAGATTGGCCTCACCATCGCCCTCGTTGATTAGTTTTTTACGTCATCTACCAGCTCATTCATGTCTGTAGCGAAGCCGTTCAGGGCCTGTACCCGCTCCCCAAGCGCAGCGAATTCTCCGGGCAGCAGCATTTTGCGCAGCAGCGATTCGGCGCCCATGACCCCGTAGGAACGCTGAAGCTCTGTATTCTTCAGATCCGGATGCACAATGCTTGCCGTCATGAGCTTCGCCATATATTCGTTGGGATCAATATCCGTAGTGTAGGTGCCGTTCTTTCCCTTGACCTTGCGGGTGGCCGCTTTACGGCATTCCTGGTTCTCTTCCTCATTCATACTGCGCAGCTTCCAGACAGCAGGGTTACCTTCCTTGTCCTTGAACCGCAGCGAGACCGCGAATTCCTCTGTTGTATCACAAGCCGCATTTTGCGCAAAAAATAAACTTAATTCACTCATGTTGTTCCTCCCGGATTCTTATTGTGTTAGGGCAGCGAAGAGGCCCGCCGCAGAATACCGCCGCACAGCGGCTACGGCTTCAATGATTATCCAGATACTTTGCGGGGCCTCCCGAACCTATTCATTCATTTACTCTTTTACAACCTGCGAATAGCCCGCTTAAGCTTTATTGGCCGGCATTAGCCGGAGCTGCGAAGGGCTGCACCAATTCCACATCCTCGAAGGTAAAAGCAACCTCTTCCTCCAGCGCATCCGACTCCGTATCCAGCGAAGCCATAATGACACTGTCCAGATTGACATCCTTCAGCATGATGCGCTGGGCGCCCACGGTTGAGGACGGATCTTCATTGGTCACGATAATGCTGAAGTATTGGTCAATCCCTGTCTTCATGTACTCCAGCATCATCTGGCGGAAACGGCTCGTCATATAAAAAATCGTCATCGTACCGCTGCCCGACCAGCCGGTCGCCTTATGCTGCACCCCGCGGCGTCCAAGCGTCTTCACTTCCGCCTTCTGCTTCTCTACAGTGGCTTCCAGGGTTTTAACATAGAACATTTCTTCCGTCTGTCCGTTAATCGTGGCATAGGCCCGGCCCTCCTGGCCGGACAGCGTATCGCTGGCTCTCAAGAATGTCATCTTAGACCACCTTCACTTTCATATATACTTTTTCTACGGAATCCACCGGCTTCACCGCTACCTCCAGCACTACGCTGTCACTGTCCGCTCCGGGGGTCACCACAATGTCGCTCTGCGCATTGAAGTTCTCAATCGCCCCGAGGTTCTGCAGATCATTCATATAAGTGACGCACTGCGACCAGAACAACGCCCGCCCGTCCTCATTATTCGGCAATTTGCCAATGAAGTAGCTCTCAAAAATCCGCTTCAAATCACCAGCGATCCCATCCAGCACACGCAGCACGCGGTTCTTGGAGAAGGCCTTGCCTTTGTCTGTGGAGAAGGAAGTGAACGTGTTAATGTCCTGCTCCACTACTGCCCGGCCTCCGCTATAGGTGAACAGCAGCTCTCCATCTGTAAGTGCTTCTACCGTCTCGGAATGGCTGAAGCGCACATCTGCGTCTACAGCATCGTCATAGGCCTGATAAGTCAGAGATTCGTTCACCGCAGCAGCGGCAGTTGCACCGGCAACCCAAGCCACGGCATGAGCTTTATCCACTACCGTTCCATCACTCAAAATAACGCCGTTCGCCACACTGATGATGCCTTCATGGTCAGCCGTAGCATAATCGGACAAGACCGCCTGCACCTTCTTGCCTTCCGTATTACGCAGACGCTTCACATAGGCGCTATACAGGGACTTCAGCGTGTTATCCTGCGATACCAGACCTACCGTCTGGAAATCCTGAACCTCCAGCGCCGACAAGAACGCACTATGCTCCGCATTCGTGACCGTACCATTTGCCCCGCCTGCCAGCGGCATGCCTGCCGTTACGCTCAGCGTACCGGGTCCGTTCGGTTTGTACTCCACGTAAGCATTCGCCAGCAGGCCTTCAGCGGTGCTTACCGTCTGCTTGTCCACCTCACTACCCTCCAGCAGCGTCCGGACATCGAACTGAGTGCTGTCATCGATATTTTTCTCGATCACTACCTTAAGCGCATTCCCGCGTTCTCCGCCATACAGCGCAGTCGCCTGAACTCCGTTATTGGTCACAGCAGCCTTCACACCCTGATTCAGACGGTAGAGCAGCAGTGTGCCCGCCCGCTTCAGCACCTCGCGCACCGGCAGCAGCTCTGCAGCCGTCAGATCGTAGCCCAGCTTTTGCTGGAAATCATCCTGAGCCCTAAGCTTCAGAATGACGCCCGCGGGCCCCCAAGGCAGTGCAAGCGCCAAAGCAGCCGTACCGCGTTCCCCCATTTTACCTGCCACAATGCCGTTCGAGGCTACATTTACGTATACCCCCGGACGCACCTTGTTTTGTGTTGTCCATGTTCCTCCAGCCATTAGATAACCTCCTTATTTAGATACAGCTCCATTAAGTACTTAGCCTCTTCCAAGGTGTAGCTCTCGTCCTCTTGCAGAACTACCTCCAGTACATCCTTTTCCCGCGGCGCAAACAGAGCGGAGTTCATCATCTGCTTCTTTCCAAAAGCATCCGGTCCCCCGCTGCCGCGTTCCCGCTCACTTGCCGTCATTTCCTTAGAACTCATTTCAGCCGCGCCCCTTCCGTGAAGTGTCCCATCAGCTCTGCCTCTTCCTCCGGCTGCTTCTGCTTCTGGAGATAGAGCATATAGTCCACGGTGAACAGCGCCCCCCGTCCCTCTGCTCCGGCCACCCAGGACTGGCGCACCACCCGATAAACGGGATTAACACTTTCTCTTGCGTCCAGCGCCTCACAGAGCCCGTCAGCTATTGCCTCTGCATCCAGCAGACTGCCTTGCTCATAGCGGATACCGAAGCGGTAGACCGCCATGTATCTGCCTTCACGCTGCCTGTCGTAGGTTGCCGAGTGCAGCTCCAGCCTGAAGTAAGCTGACTGCGGCTTTTCCCCTTCCACATAGACAGGAATATCCGGGAAAAACTGCACCAGCGCAGCAGTGATATTCCCCCGTAGTTGTTGTACCGTCATGATTTCATTCCTCTCATGATTAGATGTGGTAATCCCTCCTGCCTTTCTTGAAGTCACCCACGGGTTCGATTCGGGAAGAATTGGACCCATCTTGTATCTGGCAAAGACCGAAGGAGCTTTCACCGCGCTTGTCTGCCGGCCTGTCGTAGGCTTCGATGATGTGGAGCATTCATGCTCCTGCGGTGTCCTTCTGCTTCATTTGCCATGTTATAATCATAGACCCCCTGAGACCTTGCGCAGGCGCTATTACAGATGAGTTAACGATAACTTCCGGTGGTAAAAGGGATGGTAAAGGGCGGTTCCCGTCCAACAAAAAAGCCGCATCACCCCAGCGGGCAATACGGCCTTCTCATTTATATATGGTAGTTGCATGTTGTCAAAAGGATTTCGGCCCCTTAGATCCATTCCCGCCAGCCGGGGTTTTCGTGAGCGTAGCCAGAGACAACAGCTGCAGATCAGCGAGCGCCAGCGCCATCTTATAGAACGCCTTCGACCTTATTTTCACATAAGTATCCTTGCTCACCGGAGGATCGAACACATGATTGTATATCGTGTAGTCGTAGCTCTCCTCTCTGCGCATGTATCTCTCCCGCACCAGTTGTTGTTCCCTCTGGGTAAGCCGCTCTACAACCGAATCAATCACAGCACAGTACGCCCGTCTTGCAGCAGGCACATCTACATTATGCGTGGCAATTGCTGCTGTCTGATCGGTAACCGTATTAGTCGCGCCATGGAACCGCTCCGTGTAGGAGTACGTAATCCCGGCCTCTTTAGCCTCGAACGTGACAGATTTGAAAATCCGGTATTTCTCCAGCATATTCTCTATAGTGACCTGAGTCCGGCGGCGGTCAAGCTCGGGCAGCGAAGATATAATCATCATCATTAATACCACTCCTTAGATGTTATACAGATTTAAGAACTTTGTTGCGGACCTTTCCGGCCAAATGTGTTAAAATTCTACTTGTTCGTATACTGTTCGCTTTTTTTCATAATATACCACTTATCTACCAATTCAGTAAAACCTCATTTTGGCCCGTTTTGCAGCATAAACAAGCTATATGCAAGTCTATTCTTACCTTTTGGCAATATTAGACTCTTTATTGTTTACCTATTGGCATAAATAGCTTATAGTAAGTACAACAGCTTTTTAGGTGATTAGGGATAAGGAGTGGTTATCGATGGCAGAGGAATTCGGATACTATCTGAGACAGCTTCGGGAAGGAAAGGGATTGACCATTAATCAGCTGGCAGCGCTTGCCGGTATCAGTGGAGCCCAGATCTCACGGATCGAGAATGGATTACGGGGTGTCCCCAAACCGGCTACACTGCGCAAGATTGCTGAAGCGACCGATGTGTCTTACGAGGAGCTAATGGGCCATGCTGGTTATTTAACCGAGACTGAGGGCAGTACAGAGGGCTCTGTGCCTGCCTGGGCCACCAGCAAGGATAAGCGGGACTTCCGGCAAATGCTGGAGGATGATGGTGAGCTGATGTTTGACGGGATTCCCCTGAACAAGGAAGATAAACAGCGGATCAAGGACGTATTAACCGGCTTGTTCTGGGAGGCTAAGCAGATGAATAAGCGGACCAAGCCTAAGCACCATCCAGGTAAAGAGTAAGTACCAGGCAATCCAACTACTATTAACATGCTGCGGGTGAAGAATATGGATGAGCTAATCAAGCGTTTGGTCAAAAAATACAATACCAGCAGCCCCTTCGAGCTGGCTGAAGCACTGGGGATTCACATCCGGTTCATGCATCTGGGTGACGGCACCAAGGGCCTCTACTACCGTAAGCTAAGAAGAAGGTTCATCGTCATCCATAACCAGCTGCCGCTGGAGTGGCAACGATTCGTATGCGCACATGAACTCGCGCATGACCGTCTGCACAAAGGGGTCAACCGTTTTTTTCTGGAGGAGAATTCTTATTTCTCACCAGGTAAGCTGGAACGGCAGGCTAACCTATTCGCGGTCAAGCTGCTATCGGTCGGCACTGCCATTGAGCAGGATGAATCGGTACAGAGCTATTATGCAAGAATTGGCATCCCGGCTGAGGTTGTCTTTTTTTTAGACGATTAAAGGAACATATGTTCCTTTAATGACGCAACAAAAAACTCTTACCGCAGTAAGAGTTCGTTGGTCAGCCATAAGCTGTTCGATCGGGATGACACGATTTGAACATGCGACCCCCTGGTCCCAAACCAGGTGCTCTACCAAGCTGAGCTACATCCCGAAACTATGAAATTAATATGGAGCGGGTGATGGGAATCGAACCCACGCTATCAGCTTGGAAGGCTGAAGTTCTACCATTGAACTACACCCGCACAGGTGAAAAAAATATCGGGATGACACGATTTGAACATGCGACCCCCTGGTCCCAAACCAGGTGCTCTACCAAGCTGAGCTACATCCCGTTAATACAAGCAAATATTCTAAAAAATAATGGTGCGCCCTGAGAGATTCGAACTCCCGGCCTTTTGATTCGTAGTCAAACGCTCTATCCAGCTGAGCTAAGGGCGCAAAAATTTTGGAGCGGACGACGGGAATCGAACCCGCGACCCTCGCCTTGGCAAGGCGATGCTCTACCGCTGAGCCACGTCCGCAAATAAGTGGTGCGCGTGAAGGGACTTGAACCCCCACGTCTTACGACGCCAGATCCTAAGTCTGGTGCGTCTGCCATTCCGCCACACGCGCATGAATCAAATAAAAGTGAGCCATGAAGGATTCGAACCTTCGACACCCTGATTAAAAGTCAGGTGCTCTACCAACTGAGCTAATGGCTCATAATTGGCAGGGGATATAGGATTCGAACCTATGATGACGGAGTCAGAGTCCGTTGCCTTACCACTTGGCGAATCCCCTACAATAGATACCTATATAATGCCCACAATCTCCCTGAAATATCAAGAACATTATGGTGGAGGCTGAGGGGTTCGAACCCCCGACCCTCTGCTTGTAAGGCAGATGCTCTCCCAGCTGAGCTAAGCCTCCATATGTATGGTGACTAATTAGGGTGCTGATTAGTAATGGTGACCCGTATGGGATTCGAACCCATGTTACCTCCGTGAAAGGGAGGTGTCTTAACCCCTTGACCAACGGGCCTTAATAAATTTGTGGAGCTCTCAACCGGATTCGAACCGGTGACCTCTTCCTTACCATGGAAGCACTCTACCTGCTGAGCTATGAGAGCATGGCTCCCCGAACAGGACTCGAACCTGTGACAACTCGATTAACAGTCGAGTGCTCTACCAACTGAGCTATCAGGGAATATTGTCCGCTTGGCAACGTCCTACTCTCCCAGGACCCTTCGGTCCAAGTACCATCGGCGCTGGAGGGCTTAACGGTCGTGTTCGGGATGGGTACGTGTGGAACCCCTCCGCTATCGCCACCAAACGGGCATTTACAGCGTAAATGCTTCAGGAATTGATTCCTGAAAACTGAATCCGAAATGAATCTGCGTGTTAGAAATTTGGATAAGCCCTCGACCGATTAGTATTGGTCAGCTCCATGCATTGCTGCACTTCCAC
>NZ_JBHUKY010000111.1:0-1004 GCF_042684125.1 Paenibacillus rhizoplanae
CCCTACTGCTGCCTCCCGTAGGAGTCTGGGCCGTGTCTCAGTCCCAGTGTGGCCGTTCACCCTCTCAGGTCGGCTACGCATCGTCGCCTTGGTGAGCCGTTACCTCACCAACTAGCTAATGCGCCGCAGGCCCATCCCCAAGTAGCAGATTGCTCCGCCTTTCATTCTCTCTTCAGGAGAGGAAAGAAATTATCCGGTATTAGCTACCGTTTCCGGTAGTTATCCCAGTCTTGAGGGCAGGTTGCCTACGTGTTACTCACCCGTCCGCCGCTAAGTTATTCAGGAGCAAGCTCCTTCATAACTCCGCTCGACTTGCATGTATTAGGCATGCCGCCAGCGTTCGTCCTGAGCCAGGATCAAACTCTCCAAATTGGTATTCAGAAAGAGCGATTGCTCATTTTGAAACATCTGACGAGAATTTTCATTCTCATTTTGGATCTCACCGAAGTGATCTCCAGATACTCACTCGTTGTTCAGTTTTCAAAGATCAAGTTCATCTTTCGTCACTGTTTTTTGTCTCAGCAGCGACCTTTATAATATATCACAGCGTCCTCGTTTTAGTCAACCTTTATTTTTAATTTCTTTTTTCGGCTGATTTACGACTGCATTACTGCGCATCGTTATGTCAGAGGGACGAGTTATAATTTATCATAAGAACTGCACCCTAGTCAACCCTAAATATTATACTCCCTTTCAGCTCTTCTGCAAACTTGGACAAATAAAATAACCCCACAAAGTGAGGCTTTAGCTTCGATGATGACTCAGGTACTTTGCGGGGGCCCCAAACATATAAATTCTAGAGTAAAGGGCTGGTACAACCCAGCCCCTCCTCATCAAACCGTACGTGAGGTTTTCCCTCATACGGCTTTCCGATGTTTGTCATTCATGGGCATGCAGATTACAATAGCGTTTTTAGTCCACACTTATTGGCCATATACTTGACCTCCGGGAATGAGCTCATCCATCTCCTCCGTTGTCTCTTCTTTGCATACCACCGGGTAAAT